>JAHFLU010000056.1 GCA_023264615.1 bacterium
ACGTCAGAATGCATCGAGTAAAGAAACGCGAGCCAGGGGAATTTCACTTTCACACGGTCTTCACCCGTTGCCGCAACGACTACATCCGCACGTATCGTAGTCTTAAAAATGCCGAGAAATTTCGCAGGAAACTTATACACAACCTCGATCTGCGCATCCTCAACCTCAACAGAGTCGATGTTCTCGTCGTTGAGAACCGTTGTCGCTGCAAATGTGGAAAGATCGGTATGAGAACGCACTTCTGTGCGCGTGAGCGACGCACCAAGAATTTCCGCTTTTTTTGCAGCGTCCCAACCACGGACTTCTGAAGCATCGAGAGAAATGGAAGTTTTTGACTCACCGACTTCTTTCGAATCATCTTCCTTTTGAGAATCATCTGAAACGGCAGCATTTGTATCATCCTCCGTTTCAGTATCCCCGCCGACGTTCACCTCCGTTTTTCCCGAAACATCGATTCCTCCCTTCATCCCACCACTTGTTGGCACTTTTACCGCTCCTGTCGCTTTTGCGTCCACGGCAACATCGAGAGCACCGTCCGCACGTACATCTCCCGTTCCAACAGAGGGAGCAACAACTTCAACACTCTTCACTTGTCCTTTCACAGAGCCTGCCACCGTAGCCGCTTGGGCACTTCCTGTCAAAATAAGTGCTGCTATGGCCGAAATATACAATAGTTTCTTCATAGATAAAAATTATCTTTTAATAGAGCCATTTTCTGATAATGCTGATAATTCACCTGTGCGCCACTATAGTACAGAGTGAGTCGTACATGTCAAGCATATACCTAGTAGACCCGCCGTGCATAACATCTTTTGGGTCGAACATACGCACCAATTGTATATCAGTTCCAAATAAATTTCTATGCAAAATCAATCACGTTTCTTGTTTCGTATCGCATGCAGTAGGGTTTTCAGCATTCCATCTTTTACCAAATGAATGATGCCCGGGACAACCGAAAGAAAGATGATAACACCGACGATAGGAAATAAATATACATCCACATCGGGAACCACAGAACCCAGAAAATAACCAAGTGCCGTGATACCAACAGCCCAAAGCAGGCCACCTATAATATTGTATGCAACAAATCGTCGATACTCCATTACACCAACACCAGCAAGTATCGGCGCAAACGTGCGAGCAAACGGCATAAAACGAGCAAGAATGATCGCCTTGCCACCATATTTTTCATAAAACACACGCGCACGCTCCAGATTGTTCTTGTGAAAAAAAAATGAATCTTCCCTCGTGAATATCGTCTTACCTATGCGTTTGCCAAAAGCATAGCCCACACTATCCCCCGCTACTGCACCAATAACGCACAATATGATAAGCAGTAAAATATTGAAAACGCCCTGCGATGCTAAAAACCCTGCTGTGAATAAAAGCGAGTCACCCGGAAAAAGGAAGCCGACGAGAAGGCCTGATTCCGCAAAAACCATGCTAAAAACACCGATATACCCGATCGTTGTAACAAGACCGCTAAGATCAAAACCAAAAATCTCCGACATACGCCAAGTGTATATCACAACAACAGTATTTGCGAAAATATCATTCGACAATTTCCTCTCCTTTATATTTTCGCAAATTCGGAAGCCGCAAAACAATGATGACCGTCGCAACAATAGTTCCTATACCCCCAATAATGACAGAAAATGGAGCCGATGTCGCCGCCGCAAGAAAGCCCGCTTCTGCATCCCCAAGCTTCGGCCCGCCTGCTGCAAAAAGAGTATTGATGCCTACCATGCGCCCACGCATCGACCGAGGTGTTATGATTTGCCGAATAGTATTACGCAGAATCGTACTTACCATATCACTCGCACCAATCAGTGCCAGAAGAAAAAGTGTGACCTTAAACGACTGCGAAAGACCGAAGCCAATTGTTGCAAAACCATATACGAGAACCGAAACAATAATGATGGTCCCCTGATTTCGTAACTTCTTATACGAAGAAAGCACGAGTCCTGCAGAAACAGCTCCTACTGATGTCGCTGTATACAGCAACCCAAGCCCCCGTGCACCAACATGCAAAAGATCAGCAGCAAATATCGGAAGGAGCGATGTGGCCGATCCAAAAAAAGTCGCAAAGAAATCAAGTAACATTGTCGAGAGCAAGATGTTAGAATTTTTGACGAATCGTACTCCCTCCGCAAGCGACGCAAACGAAAACGTTGTCTTTGCTGATTTCACGTGGTTTGGAATCTTCAGTGGAATAATGGTCATCATCGTCACAAAAAGCGCACAGGTATTGAAAAGATAAATTGCCTGAACACCATACAACGCAATAAGGAAACCGGCGATCACCGGGCCGATAATCACCGCAGACTGCCGAGCCAGTGTATTGAGGCTCACTGCATTCATAAGATAGTGCCTCGGCACCAGTTCCGGCACGATTGATTGCCGCACAGGACCAAAGAATGCCATGCCGGTAAAGTTAAGTGCAAGAAAGATAAAAAGAAGTATCGGTGTCATGAGACCGTAGGCTGTCGTCCACGCAAGGCAAAGTGCAAGAACAACAAGAAATACCTGGGTTGCAAGGAGCAATTTTTTTCTACTCATGTTATCCGCTGCAAGCCCGCCGACAATGGAAAAAAGCAGGAGCGGAACAAAGCTCACAACACCGATCAGCCCAAGTGCGACCGCAGAGTGGGTCATTTGGTACATTTGCCAGTTAATCGCAATCATCTGCATCTGCCACCCCATTTGTGATACAAAAAAACCGATCAAAAAGAGTCGGTAATTCTTGATTGACAGCGACAAAAATGGTGGAAATTTCTTCATACGAAATATTCGACTATTCTACACTACCCTAGAAGATACACACGAAACGCCCTTTCCTTTTGGAGAAAGGCTGCTTAAAAAATTATATATCTTTACGCTGGAGAAAAAGCGTGAACGATGATGGGTAGTCCGAGAAACGGCACAGAAAGTAAGACCGCGAGCATAACAAGTGCAAAAATTGTCGCGAGAGAACCGGCGATCCGGCGATAGAATTCTTCGCGCGGATCTTCTTCCTGTCGTGCAAGTGCAACGCGGGTCAGCCCGTACATAAGTATCATATACAGCGCAAGAGAGACAATGGTGTATATGAGGATGAGCGATGAGTCGTAATCAGCAGGATCACTAAACAGATACAGATGCATTGCCATAGCAACACCTGATATAAGAAAAAAAGCTCCACCAATAGCAAATAAAAACCTTTTGTACCGTTTTCCAAGCTTTTGCGTTTCCCTGAAATACGACAACGTGCACAATGCCCAAAAAGCATAGTGGGAGCTTACAGTAAGAATTGCAATACCGGAAATGATCGAGTTCACACAGTATCATTCTATCACGTCAACTCCTATGCAAAAAAGGATATCAAAGTGACTGCATTTTTGCCCGTGTTTTTGGACCGAAATATCCTGTTGCAGGAGAAATCTTGTTTGCTTGTTGGAATTTTATGAGTGCACGGTATGTTCCATTTCCAAAGTAGGTAGTCTCGTTTTGAGGAGAACCAACCCCTGAAGCCGCAATCGTAAAACCATGTTTATTGAGAAACTTTTGGAGATTTTTAACATCATCGCCCACCGTTCCAGGAGAAAGATTGCGTGTTGGTATGGGAATCGTGGGGGCACTCCCGTTCCCGCTTTCAGGAGCTTCTCTCGCAAGGCCGAGAACAACATCAGGTGCTTTCTTGCTTCGACTGTTCCCTTTGAATTCTTCTGCAATACTCCAGACAGAAGCATCCTGCCCGCCGTCTATTTTAAATATTGCAATACCGCGAAGCCCCAGTGATTTTGCAAGTTCCGCTTTTTTGCGAATCGCCTCACCGTCACTCCATGTGACAATACGCGTCGCATTCGGCAATGGCTTGAATTCGGGCGAAAGAGATGCAGGAAAAACAAGAGAAAGTTCTCCTGCAGAATTACGCGTAATGCTTTGACCAATCTTCGCTGACAAATCCACGGCATATTGCGGGTTGAATGCCCATAGTTTTGAATATTCAAAATCCGATGGATCCCAAGATGCCGGAAACATGTCGTATTCGTATCCATAGGTCGGCACACCAATGACAAGCTTATCTTTGCTGATATCTTCCGCAGCAAGACGCATCACTTTTTCCACCCATGCAATATCGGCAACTGGAATATATGGATCGGCATTCGCACTGTTTAATTTCAGATCAATACGCATCTGATCATACGCCATAATGCGCACGCGATCGCAGTATGTGCCGATTATCTTAAAATCATTCGCGTACTCAATATCTTTCGGAGTTGATTCGGGAGACGAGTAGCGAGAATCGAGCGGAGTTCGAGACTCGATCGTACACATAACCCACTTATCATAGCCAATCGCTTCGTACAGTTCTTTCAGGAATTGTGAGAAGTACGGAGCAGTTCGTGCATACTTTCCTTCATAATCAATATCAATGCCATCAAGATCATAGGTATAGACTTCGCGCGCGATCGCCCGGACATGCGTCCTGCGCGTATCTGCATTGCCAAGTACGCTCTCCATTGCATCCGCATCAGACCACATGATCGTGGGTACAAACCGAACATTCATGTTTTTCGAATTCTCCCGCAATATCCCCCATTCCGCTTTTGAGAGAGATGAGTGTGCCGTAAGCGACCCATCTGCCGTTACTCCATACATAAACGGATTCACTTCAGTAAACGTATTGAGGCGGGGAGCGATATTCGCTATACCTTGCACACCGCGCCAGTACGGTATCCAGCCGGATACTTCAAAGGACGACTCTGCCGCGAATGCGTATGAGACACAGCCTCCCGCGACTGCCAAAAAAACAAGCATCCCACACAGACACGCTATTTTTCTTTGCACGTTCATAGAAACTATAGGATACCATATAGAACGATAAAAGGAACACAAAAGTGATGCATGCGCAAGTTGGTACAATCAATTTCCCTATACCTCCCACATCTGTATAATCCTCAAGTAGACATTGTCTGTACATATCAAAAAGAGGATACCTGCTGTGGAAGAACAACGAGTCCGAAGCAATCCAAAAACCGACCAGGCTTTCAGTGCATCATCAATCAAGGGATTAAAACGAGAACGCACCTACGGTGGTGCCATGAGTTTTCTGCGGAGAACGTATACAAAAAAACTTCGTGGCGTTGATATTGCGATCGTCGGCATCCCCTACGATCTTGCAACAAGTGATCGCGGGGGAGCACGCTTTGGCCCGAGAGCACTACGCGCTGCTTCTGTAAAAATTGCAAATTCAATTCCCTGGCCGTGGGGTTTTGATCCGACAGAACATCTTGCCATCATCGACTATGGAGATTTTGGTTTCGACTTCGGCTATCCTCACATGATTCCATCAGAAATTGAATCGCAAGCGAGCAAAGTTCTCAAGTCAGGCGCGTCTATGGTCGCCCTTGGCGGAGACCACTTTATAGCACTGCCGCTTTTGCGCGCATATGCAGCGCAATTCGGAAAACTCGCGCTTGTACACTTCGATGCCCACTCTGACTCGGCGGCCGACACGACAGGAAGAATCAGCCACGGAACCATGTTTTATCATGCCGTCAAAGAGGGCCTGATTGACCCCGCATATTCCGTGCAAATTGGCATACGGACACATAATAGCGATCCGCTTGGCATGCGGTGGCTCACCGCAGATTGGGTCCACGAACACAGCACAAGGGAAGTCGCACGTGCCATACAAGAAACCGTAAATGGCAGGTCTGCATATCTGACATTTGACATCGACTGCCTTGATCCAGCGTTTGCACCTGGCACCGGTACGCCCGTTGTCGGCGGTCTCACAACTGCGCAAGCGCGCGGCATCCTCACAAAATTGCAAACAGTCAATTTTGTTGGCATGGACCTTGTTGAAGTTTCTCCACCCTACGACTGTGCCGAAATCACTGCTCTTGCTGGCGCAACCCTTATCCTCGACTACCTTTGCATTCGCGCCTCGAACCGCGCCTCGCACAAAGCAAGAGTATAGAAAAAAAGCCGGCGTTCCCTATTGGAACGCCGGCTTTTTCTTTGCACACCCGCTCTAAAAACCTTTCAGATGTAATATACTACCAACTTTCTGATTTTAAAAAAACTTCCGTATTTGAGCGAAATACGAAAGTTTTTAAATAGGACGTACGCACTTGGATGCAGTTCGAGGAAAAACGAGAAGCGGAGCAAGCCGTATTCCTTATACGGCGACGCGAGCATCGCAAGTTTTGACAAAGAAATGCGCCAAGTGCGTACGTCCTATATATAAAAAATTCACCACTTCGTATAACGAAGTGGCTACTAGAGAGGGACGGGATGCTGAAATATCAGCTTCTGGGATGGGGGGCGAGGAACAATGTTCTGTGCTGATGTAAATATATAC
>JAHFLU010000057.1 GCA_023264615.1 bacterium
TGCTTTAGGCGTACCAACCCCTACACCATCCCCGACCCCTACACCCTCACCAACTCCGACACCTACACCGAGTCCGTCGCCTACATCTGCTACTGATACTACTGCGCCAACGATTTCATCCGTAACGGCCGGAAGTATCACTGAAACTTCAGCAACGATTTCGTGGACGACTGGTGAAAGTGCGACAGGGCGAGTTCAGTATTCTCTATCGACACCCATACCAACGAATGCTACTAGCACTGATTGGACAGGAAGTGCCATGAATCAGAGTATAGCTGTACCAAATCTGACCAGCGGAAGTACCTTTTATTATGTTGCTGTCGCTAGGGATTCAAATGGCAATACATCAACGAGCAGTCAGCAATCATTTACGACTGTGACATCACCTCCACCGCCACCTCCTTCTCCACCGCCACCACCAACGATTTCAATTCTGGAAAGCAACTGCAGTCTTTACTTTGTTAAAGATGGGAGCCAGACTTTGATTACAACAGATGACTACGGTAGTTGTCCGGGCCAGACCGACATAGTGCAATCGGCCAATGGATATGGAGTTGTTTGGCGGGAGAATCGATCCGGTACCGAAACTACCCAGATCTATTTCAAGAAGATTGATGAGAACGGACAAGCTTTGACAAGCGATGTTAAGTTGACGCAAGCAATCAGTGCTCGCGGGCTCCCATCGATAGCGTGGACGGGAAGTGAGTTTGGTGTTGCATGGCAAGATGGACGCGATGCAGTCATTGTAAACGGCAGTAACATTACTTACGGAAATCAGTATGAAATATATTTTGTCAGTGTTTCTGCTTCTGGCGTGAAAAATAACAGTGAAGTGCGCGTAACAAATTGCGTGGAACATTGCGGTGGGGCTCAACTTTCCTGGAACTCTGCCGGGTATTACGATCTAACATGGTCAGAAAGCGGCAAAGGCACTTTCTCTGCAAGGTTAAATACATCAGGGGGAGTGATTTAAGCAGGAAAATTTTTCGGAAAGGTATTACGACCTCAGTGGTTTGTTGGGTTTCTTTTACCACAGGAATTCATGGTGATAGTGTTGGGGGTATTGTGTTAAACACGACTCTGCTCTATTTCCTTGTTCGTGGTGTTCAGAAATTTTTTGATATTTTTGTTTAAAATAGAGAGAAACGTGGACGGGTCTTTGGGCGGGTTCCTGCTCTATCAACTATTTGTTTACAGAGAGCTCGCCGCTTTACGAACATTTTTTAGTGTGTTAGCTTCTCGTATAGACTTGTCTCGATTGAATTTTAATTAGGACCTACGCACTTGGCGCATTTCTTTGTCAAAACGTGCGATGCTCGCGTCGCCGTATAAGGAATACGGCTTGCTCCGCTTCTCGTTTTTCCTCGAACTGCATCCAAGTGCGTACGTCCTATTAATAGTAAAGGGGTGGGGCGATGGACGCTCATTCTGTACGAAAATACATTCAGCTGAAGCAACGCACGGGGGATATGCTTGTCGACCGTGTACTGATCGAAGACATTGTTCAAGTATCAGGTCTCGACAAAATCGCGCTTGCGGCGGTTTTCGAGGAACTCCTTAAAACACCGAAAGCGTTTGATGTGCATTTTGTTGCGCTGGTAGGCATGCGGATATTTGCAGAGCAACAGATCCCACTTACGGTTGAGCAGGGGAAAGTGATGCTTGCATCTACGGATCGTATTGCGCTCCAAGCAGGAATTGATGAATGGTACAAAACTATGAAAGTACTTTCGTACGCTCCGGAGACAGCGCAAGCATTGCTTGCATTTACGGAAGAGCAGTTGCTTGGCGGACAGGACATACCGGAATGGCTGTGGCTTTCATTCTGGGCTGTTAGTATGGTGGTGCAGTCAGGGATTGCTCCTGTTCCGCAGACGCTTCAAGCAAAGTTGTTGCAGGAAATCGATCTTGAATCAGATGCGGCAACAAAGTTACTCATGCTTTCTTTTTTCGATGGTGTTTCGGGAATGGAAAATGTGTAGATATATCTCTTACGATATAGATACAGACAAGGCAACACTTAGAACGTAAGTGTTGCCTTGAAAAGTACCCTACAAGAAGAGAGAACACAGCCATGTGAACATGGCGGCCGGGATCGTTATTTCACCGAGGAACAGCCCGGCAATGACACAAGGGACGAAGGGTACGTGAATCGGGACACCCTTGAAGTACGATACCCAGAATTGGATGATGTAATGAGTTGCGATGCCTCCGAATGCCAAGTTGACGAACAAGAAAACGACAAGTGTTTTCCAGAATCTTTCGCACAGGAATCGGGTCATTGCTCCGAAAAGGGAAATGGTCGGATGTTCGACAGATCGGTGCTTTGGTCGCATGCGGTATCTCCTATAGGGAGCTGTTGCAAGAGAGACTAGAGCGAGAGTAACATATAAATATATACATGTCAAATCACAAAGAAATTGCGCGTGGTGTGGTACATGGGATGCCCGCAGACTTAGGGAAGACCCTTACTTCTGCGCCATTGGCGCGAGCAGCATGGGAGGATATTACACCGCTCGCGCGCAATGAGTGGATCTGCTGGATTGAGTCGGCCAAGAAACCGGAGACAAGGATTCACAGAATCGAGAGGACGCAGAGAGAGCTTATAGAAGGAAAACATCGCCCGTGTTGTTGGGCTGGCTGCTCCCATCGTTGAATCGTTTGACAATATACGATATAGTGTTACAACTGTTGCAGAACGGGGCAGAATATTTCCCAAACTCTGGAGGTTCATTTTGTTACCCACCGATGCTGTAGTATCTACATCTGTTCACGATATTCTTTCTGTGTTGCAAGAAAGTTTGAAGCGAAAGGACTATGCTGCTGTTCCCCAAATATTGGAAGAACTGTGGCTGCTCATTCGGTTTACAGGGCAAGACGATTTACTGTCGATGCAGGAACAATTTGGCGCTGATGTATCGAGATGTATTGATCAGACGCGACTACAGATCAGACGCAACAATATACGCGGCGCTCATATCCTGCCGCAGCTTCAGTCAATTGCGACAAAGATAGGCGACAAAAAATAGGTATCTACGGCAGAAAGCACCCCGCAAGGGCGAGGTGCTTTCTTTTTTACATAGAACGCAAGAAGGAGTAGATCACTGATCTGGTAGCTCATCCTCGAGCTTCTTGATCTCGTGTTCGAGCTGGCGCGTTCTGCTCTCTTCAACCTCTAGCTCCCGCTTCTTTTTCTGGAATTCAACATCTTCGCCCTCTTTTTTATGTGTGGTGCCGGTTGTTTCACGCAATTTTTGTAATAAATCTGTTTCAAAACCGTCCAGCTCTTTTTTCTTGATCTCAATCTTTCTTTTGAGATCAACAACGTCGTGAGACTCCATATTTATATCGGTCGTGTCGCGGCGTAGGTTGCTCTCAAGGGTATGGAGCTGGGATTCGAGTCCCCCCATATTGCGTCGGGCATGATCAAGTTCCTGTCGCTTACTCTCGATCTCACCTTGGAGCTGCCGTCGCGTATGCTCATGTTGCGCTTTTTCCCTTTCTTCTTGCTGCTTGTGCTCTTCTTCTTGCTGTTCTTTTTGTACCTGTTTACGATGCTCTTCCTCGACCTCCTTGCGTTTTTGTTCCTCGCGCTCTAATCGTTCGCGCTCTTCACGGTGGCGGTCCTGGCGGTCGAGACGAGACTGGTCTTCGGGGTCATTTTTGTCCTGCATAGTTTGGTTATTAAAGTTTGCTGTACTTACATTGTGCATCGATGCACAATGTAAGTACAGCGTGTGCGTGTATTCTACGGTATCTTGAACATAACGCACCCCTCCGCAGTTTTCCACGGAGGGGTGTTCTTAGAGCGTGTCTACGATGTCCATCAGGCTCTTAGTTGTTGCGGGCATTTGCCCGCAAATTTTCATGAAATACAGAGCGAGTTTGTAAAAACGCAAGTTCGTGAGCGGTCGTTCCGATGGAGTCGAGAGAGACACCTCCCTGATACTGGGCCATTGAAATGAGTAGATCTTGCTCCTGTGCTGATTGTGTGAGATCGAGTGCAGGAGAGCGCAAGCCCTCGAGTGCTTTACGGGCAATGTTTTGCCACAAATCATAGATACGCTTTCGTTCACTTTCTAGATACTGCAGATCAATACCAAAATGCTCTTGGAGCGAGATGTCGGCCTCGGCAACGATCTCTTCAAACTGATGGAGCCACATGAGATCATTGAATTCTCGTAAAGACTGCAGATGGCTTTGGGCGACCTCCCAGTAACAGCCGCGGATGAGGAGATCGAATGCCTCGGATGGGAGTTCGTATGACCGTACATGAACGCCGCACTCTTCTGCAACAGCGCAGATGAATTGTGCAACCTCTTTGTAATGTTTTGTACCGTACCGGAGTGTAACGGCGATGAAATGTGTGGCCACTTCAGGATTGACCATACGTCGCTCTACATATTGAAGGAATATCAATGCCGCTATTTTTCTTCCACGAAGGATGCATTCAGCAAGCTCTTCTTCGGTAGTTTGGAGATCATCAAGTGTTTTGCCAATGCTCTTGAGCATGAGCGTCAGGAGTTGATAGGTCGTAACCGCATGCGGGTCACCGGCACGGAGATCCTCCAAATAGTCGTTTACAAGCAATAATCTTTGGTCGTTGTTTTCCACGAGAACACTCCTCTTGGTAAAGGTTTTTCCATCGAAAAATTAGCATGAATATGGAACAGTGTCAAATGTTTTATTGACTATCTGGATCCAGACATGGTATACATTTTTTGGTTGTATGTTTGAAACACCGAGCAAAAAAGGAGATCTCGGGCGTGAAAACATTTCGAGATGTTCAACAGATGGCTATAGAACTCGGGTTTATTCCCGAGAACGTCGATGCAGACAAGGAGCTGTTCACGATCACGGATCTCGATAGGGGTATGAACAATTTGGTGATTGACTGCGAGGATCCGATTCTCGTTCTCGAACAAGTACTATTTCCGTGTTCTGCGAATTCCAGTTCAGTCTATCATTCTGACGTCTGTCAGAGGCTTCTTGTCATGAATCGAGATCTGGTGCATGGAGCATATACATACAATGTGGAGCTTGAGGTGGTCACCTGGCGGGACACTTTGCGACTCGAGAGTTTGGATGTTTGCGAGCTCCAAGGTTCGATCAACGCGCTTTCTTTGGCTTTGTGGGAACATGGTGACGAATTACTCGACATGGCTTATTCAGAGTAATGTTAACGTTGAGAAAGGAGAAGAACAGATGTCTATTTTTAGCCGCTTATTCAAGGTGGGTCAGGCGGAAGTACATGCTCTCGCAGATACGCTTGAAGATCCTATCAAGTTGTCGGAACAGGGGATTCGCGATCTCAAGCAAGATTTAGGTGCTGCGATGCAAAGTCTCGCGGAAGTAAAAGGTCTGACAATCCGTCTCAACAAAGAGGCAGGGGATGCGACGAGTGAGGCACAGGAGTATGAGCGTAAGGCGGTGCTTTTATTACAGAGAGGCAAAAGTGGTGAACTTCCGGCAGCGGACGCCGATCGTCTGGCAACAGCTGCGCTCGCACAGAAAGAACAGGTTGCTCCTCGGGCCGCAGCGCTTAGACAGCAGGCGGCAGCGCAGCAGAAAATGGCGGACGAGTTACAGCGGAAAATTACGCAGCTTAAAGCAACGGTCACGAGTTATGAAAATGAACTGGTGACATTGCGGGCGCGCGCACAGACTGCTGCTTCGACCAAGAAGATTAACCAGCAATTGGCGCAGGTTGACTCCTCAAGCACGATCGCGATGCTCGAACGAATGAAGCAGAAAGTGGAAGAAGAGGAAGCGCTATCGCAGGCATACGGCGAGGTGGCCGATCAAAATACCGGCGTCTCGAGCGTCGATGCAGAGATTAACCGCGCTCTTCTGACATCGGGCACGACATCCGCAGAGGACTCACTCGCTGCCCTCAAAGCAAAGTTGGGCATCGTTGTTTAATATCTATCCGGCCCGTGCTCTCCATGCATGAGGTCGACCGGACTGTCTCGCTGAGACAGTCCGGTTTTGTTTTCTATTGCGGTTCAGGCTGTGCTTCGAGTAAAATAGAAACTATGATTCTACTTTGGATCGGTGTTTTCATCGGGTCGCTGCTCGCGCTTCTTAA
>JAHFLU010000008.1 GCA_023264615.1 bacterium
CATACCTCTATTCAGTAGAAGAGACCCCGCGCGGAATTTTTTTGCGCCTCTCCCGCTCACATCCACAATTTCTTCACAAATTGTTTGAAATAGAAGCACCCGAAATAGCATCTGGGGTTGTTGAGGTAAAAAGCATTGCTCGTGAAGCAGGTTCACGCTCAAAAATTGCTGTAGAATCCCATGACGACCATATCGATCCGGTCGGTTCTCTCGTAGGACAGCGCGGCGTGCGCGTCTCGACCGTCATGAGTGAGCTCGGCGGCGAGAAGATTGATATCATCGAGTGGTCTCCCGAACATGCCCAATTTATCGAGGATGCACTCTCCCCTGCGAAAGTTTTGACTGTTAAAATTGATGAGGCGGAAAAACGAGCCATTGTCGAAGTTTCAGAAGACCAACAGTCTCTTGCAATCGGCAAAGGGGGTCAAAATGTACGCCTTGCTGCAAAACTTACCGGCTGGAAAATAGACATTCGGTCGATGCATAATAAAGGCAGGGTACGTGACAATGAACAAGACGAGGAAACACCCCGGCACGAAGAGCCTCAAAACAAAGGGGGCCTGGCAGCAGCTGTTGAAGAAGCTCTTGAAACAGCGAAGGACAAAAACGAAGTCGAGGATACATCAGAATAGTATTAAAAAAATAATATTAATGAGCATATGAATTTGTGGCACGATGTAGAACCAGGCATTGCGGATGAAATCAATACGATCGTAGAGATCGGTAAGGGTTCAAAAAACAAGTATGAAATCGACAAGGCAACCGGCCTTATTGCTCTCGATCGAGCCATGCATACTTCTCAAGATTACCCTTTTGATTACGGCTTCGTCCCACAGACCCTTTGGGACGATAATGACGCCCTTGATGTCATTATTCTAACCACATACCCCCTTTTTCCTGGCATTCTCGCTCGCGTGCGACCTGTTGCGATCGTCAATATGACTGATAGTGGGGAGGCTGATGACAAGATTATTGCCGTACCTGTCGACGACCCCCGCTGGAGTGAGGTTAAAGACTTGGCAGACATTAATAAACATACTATCAAGGAAATCGAGCATTTTTTCACAACCTACAAGAAAATTCAAAACAAAACTGTCGATGTGACAGGTTTTAAGGGAAAGACAGAAGCGAGAGCGGCGTTTGAACGCGGTCTTCTACTTTATAGGGAAAAATTCAAGAAGTAATCACTTATCAACAGATTCCTGCCCAAAGCAGCGTTCCCTTAGGAACGCTGCTTTGTATAATGAAATGAAATAGTTCCATACGCTCCTGTTTTTTCGTCCACGCGAAAACAACAGAGACATTATTACGTTTATTAAAGGATTTTTTTATCATGCACGAATATACTATCAGCCAACTGCAAAGAATACTCGCTGCGACTGCCCTTATTTTGCTCTGCCTCATTGTTTCCCTTGCAGTGAATACTCCCGTCCTTGCACAAGAAACCACGCCAACCCCTGCACCGGAAAATACAACGCTGCCGGCAACACAGCGAAACAAAGGCGGGGACAAAAAACAGATGGTGCAACAAAAAATGGAGACAAAGAAAGAAAACGTACAACAGCGTATAGAAACGAAAAAGGACAACCTTGGACAGCGCCTGGAAACACGCAAAGAAAATCTCGTAACACGTGTCGAGAACAGAGCTTCAAACACTGAGCAGCGGATGGGGGATCGTAAAGAACACATTGCTGATGCAGCAAAAGCCCGTATTCACGCATATACCGAGAAAATGTGGCGACGCTTCAATGCAGCTGTTCTGCGACTCGAGAAGCTCGCTGATAGAATTGGTGCAAGAATCGCAAAATTTGAACAAGGCGGTGCAAATATGGCAGAGCCCAAACAACTACTCGAGCAAGCTCGTAAAGAAATCTCGGAAGCAAGGTCGGCGATTACTGAAGCAAAAACCGCAGTTGAAACAGCCGTCAGCAGTGAAAATCCAAAACAAGCTTTTGAGCAAACACGAACGATTATTCAGAACGCGAACGAAAAGATAAAGGCGGCACACAACTCCCTTGTGCAGGCCATTCGTGTAATGCGTGCCAATACGCCTGAAAGACCAGCTGCTGCCACAACATCAGAACAAAACTAACGTTAATACTATATTCATCAAGCTCATCAATTATGGACAACACAAACAATCCGCAACCGCCTTCTATGCCACCAACTTCTCCCAAACCTGACAGTCAGGCAGGCGGCATTATCGGCATCATTATCATTCTGGTTGTTCTCGTCCTCGGAGGCCTCTATTTGTGGGGTGCACGTCTCAAGAGCGAGGAAACTGCAGATACCGCAGATACTAATGGGCAAACAGCACAGGAGGTGTTGAATGCCTCCGATCCAGCAACCGACAACCTCGGTACACAGGGCACTTCCGACGAATTAGGAGCAATTGAAGACGATCTTAATACAACCTCCCTCAACGGACTTGACACCGAAGTCAATAACATCAACGTGGAGCTGCAATAAAGAAACTCTACGCATACAAAAAACCACCTTTGCAGGTGGTTTTTTGTATGCGTAGAGTTTCTTGTTATTTTTTGTTCTGATCAATAAATGTCTGCACTTCTAGAACAAGTGCGTCTGCCCGATTTCGGGCATTTTCGGCATTTTTTGAAAATGTTTTGAACTCTTCCCCATCTTGATCCTCAATAACAATAACTGAATTGCGAAGATTCTTCACTGTTGCCAGAAACTCCTTCGATGCTGAAATAACGCGTTCTGTCCATTCTTTCTTTGAATCCTCGCTCCGGTCGCGCAAGCCTACTGTCTTGCCATATACATCATCAAAAAGTGTCTTGGCTTGAGATATATAGAGCAACGCAGAAACATCTTTTTTCTGTTTAATCTCACCTTCTGCAAGAACAATGTAGCTCGCACCATCGCGAAGAGATGCAACATACACATTTATTTCATTAAGAAACTTCTCGAGTTTCTCCCGCGCAGCCTGCTCTGCTAAAGCTGCTACTTTTTGCTGTTCCTCGAGCAAAAGCTGCTTCTTGCGCTCAATTTCTGCTTCTGTTTCAGTAATCTTCCGGTTCGATTTTTCAAGCATTTGTTTAGTTGAATCGAGCACATTGGTTGTCTCGTTCTTCTCTTTGATCGTCGTCTGCAATTTTGACTGCAGTGAGGTGCTACGTTTCTTTTCTTTCGCGGTATTTTTTTCAAGGCCCGCAATTTCATTGGCATTTGAATCTTCAAGGGCAACAATTCGTTTCTCTGCAAAAGCAAGGAGTGTCACCGCTTCGTTGTAATATATAAAACTTTCATTGTGCACGGCATCCGAGTCGCGTAGAAGCGCCCGAACATCAAACCACTCTCCACTATCCGCCGCAATTTTCGCTTTTTCGTAATTTGCTGCAGCAACTAAGAGCGCTGTTGCACGTGCACGTTCCCCTTCGATTTCAGTGTCCGTATCCACATACCCTTCGAGATCTCTCAAATGCCCGAGCGCTGCCGCGTAATCGCCGTTTTCAAGGGCTGCTTGAACATCCTTACGCATGGTCTGCAACGCGTATTCCCCAAGAAGTGCATGTACACCGAGAGCAGCAACCATGAAAGTAACAACAAATCCGGCTGTAATGGTAATGATGATATTTCTTGTCATTACATCCATTATATGACAGAACAAAAACCACAGGATGCCCCTCTGTGGACAACAAAAGGTGGCCTACAGGTGAGCGGACACTTCTCCTTATATGTTCTTGCAGGTCTTTCCATTGCCAAGCCTCTATTTTTACTCTATAATTCGCGCCATTATGTCAACTGAAAATGAAAAATACACCAACATACTCATAAAAAATCTCGATGGTGCGGAGCTCGAAATAACAGGAGAAATCCCCTATGCAACCGTTTCCATGCACCGTAAGGCGGCGCTCGAACATCTCAATCAAACCTTCAAATTCGATGGTTTTCGTCCTGGACATATTCCAGAGAGCGTATTGATTGCCAAAGTCGGAGAAGTCGGCATTCTTGAACAGATGGCGGAATATGCCTTAAGCGAGGCCTTTGTTGCCATCATTCGGGATAATACAATCGACGCTCTTGGACACCCGCATATCGCGATCACCAAGATGGCACCCAGTAATCCTGTTGGCTTCAAGATCACAACAGCAACAATGCCGAAGATCGATCTGCCAGACTATAAAAATATTGCACGTGAAGTTCTTTCAGAGAAAGAAGATATTATTGTTGAACAAAAAGAGGTAGACGAGGCAATCTTGCAGATACGAAAAGCAATCCACCACCATAAAGGCAGTGGTATTTTGGGTCCTGACGGCACGCCCCTGCCTGCACAAGAAATTCCGGACGCAGAGCTCCCCCCACTTGACGATGACATGGTAAAGTCCATCGGTGATTTTAAAGATGCCGCTGAATTCACCTCTAAATTAAAAGAAAACATCCACGCTGAAAAGACTACTCGCAACAAAGAAAAGAAGCGGGCAGAAATGCTTGAAAAGATCGCCGGAAAAACAACATTTCCCTTGCCACGCCCGTTTGTCGAGAGTGAGATAGCAAAAATGTTCGCACAGTTTGAAGGAGATTTGCGCAATGCAGGTATTCCCCTTGACGATTACCTTAAACAGATAAACAAAACACCGGAAGTCCTCCGAAACGAGTGGCTGCCCGATGCAAAGAAGCGCGCACGAGGAGAATTGATACTTCGGGAAATCGCAAAGCGGGAGAACATTACTATTCCAGAAAACGAACTGACAGAATCCACAAAACTGCTCAAGAAACGTCACCCTGATACCACCGAAGAAGATATACGGGCCTATTTGCAACACATTCTCACCAACAGTAAAGTGTTTGACTTTCTAGAAAACGAAAACAGCGTCTCCTTATAAGAGCGAAAGCCCCTGCCAAGTTTGGCAGGGGCTTTCGCGTTTCAATTTCATTCCACCTCCAAAATATCAAGAATGTTTGTTTACAAGACTTCCCGAGACTTGTATATTTTAATTACTTACTATCGTAACATCTTCCTTATGTCCATACTCATTCCGACCGTCATAGAAAAATCCCAGTTTGGCGAGCGCGCCTATGATATTTATTCACGGCTCCTCAAGGAGCGCATCATCTTTCTCGGCGGCCCTATTGAGGATTATGTTGCAAATATCGTTATTGCACAGCTTCTGTTCCTTGAAAACGAAGATCCCAAAAAGAAGATTTCTCTCTACATCAACTCTCCCGGGGGGTCAGTCACCGCAACGCTTGCAATGCTTGACACTATGAACTACATCAAACCTGACGTTTCGACTGTCTGTGTCGGTCTTGCCGCATCCGGTGCAGCCGTCCTCCTTGGGGCAGGCCAAAAAGGCAAGCGCTTTGCGCTTCCCAACTCGGAAGTCATGATCCATCAGCCACTTGGCGGTGCCCAGGGACAAGCAACCGACATTGAAATTACCGCACGCCACATCCTTGCTACGCGAGACCGACTTAATAAAATCATGGCTGAAAACACCGGCCAACCACTCGAAAAGATAGAAACTGATGTCGAACGTGACTTCTTCATGACCGCCGAAGAAGCGAAAAAGTACGGTATTATCGACGAGGTATATAAGAAAAATGCATAAAAACTTGCTGCACTATACAAAAAACCGCCCAGATACAGGCGGTTTTTTGTATAGTGCAGCAAGTTTACAAAACGAAAAAAATGCTCTAGTATGAAGGTATTACTGGATTTTTAAAGAAAGGATTCGCTTTTTTCTGCAGCCTGTGCGGTATGACCCAGATTTGTGAACGAAAAATCGTGTTCCCAATGATATTTTCCAACCAAAAAACACTGTATACCTCTCGACTCAACACGCGCGAGGATGTGCTTAATAACAGCACTTCATAGAACCAAATCGACCGGCAATATAAGACGGCCACAACAGACAAAGCGCGATTCGTTATAACGTATGTCATTAAAAATGGTGTTGCTTATAGCAAGCTTCACCGGCCTTGTTGGTATCGCTTTCGGATATTTCCTACGCTGGATTATCACGATTGGAAAGCGGGGGTCGCTTGAACTTGAGATAAAGCAGAAAGTGCTTGAAGCCAAAGAAAACGCACAAAAGATCGTCAATGATGCCGAGCATCTCGGCAAAGAAAAAGTTAAAGAATTAACGCGAGAGTTCCACGCAAAAGAAGAAGACTTTAAACAGCGGGATGTTCGTCTTGTAAAAAAAGAGGAGACGCTCGATCGAAGACAAACCGAAATTGAACGCGAAGTTGAAAACATTAAGAAAAAAATCGCCGATATCAAGGAAATAAAGATTCGTGCTGAAAAGCTCGAGCAGGAAAAACTCACCACAATCGAGCACGTTGCGCACATGAGCAAAGAACAGGCAGTCGAAGAACTTATGAAAGTAGCAGAAAAACAAGCGGAAGAGACACTCCTTGTCCGCATGCAGAAGCTCGAAACACTCGGCCAGGAAAAACTTGATCGGCGCGCGAAAGAAATATTGGTTACCTCTATCCATCGCCTTGGAAATTCTGTCACCGCAGATGTACTCACTACAGCTGTTTCCCTTCCCTCGGATGATATTAAAGGCAAGATTATCGGCAAGGAGGGACGAAATATTAAGGCATTTGAACGCGCAACTGGTGTCGAAGTTATCGTTGATGATACGCCCGGTGTTATCACTCTTTCGTCATTCGATCCCGTACGGCGGCAAGTCGCTCGCCTTGCGCTCGAGAATCTCATCATGGATGGCCGCATTCAACCGGCAAAAATCGAAGAGATGGTGGAGAAAGCACAGCAGGAAACAAATAAAGTCATCAAAGAAAAAGGCGAGCAGGCAGCATACGAATGTGGCGTCTTCAATCTCGATCCACGCATTTTGGCCATTCTCGGCCGTCTTCATTTCCGCACAAGCTATGGCCAGAACGTCCTGCAGCATTCGATTGAGATGGCACACATTGCTGGCATGATCGCTGAAGAGCTCAAAGCGAATGTTCCGATTGCCAAAGCAGGTGCGCTGCTCCATGACATCGGCAAGGCAGTCGACCACGAGGTACAGGGTACACATGTTGAGATCGGACGCCGCATCTTGCAAAAATTCGGTGCTGACGAACAAATTGTCCTCGCTATGCAGTCCCATCACGAGGAATACCCATATGCAACCGTTGAATCAATCATTGTACAGGTTGCCGATGCTATCTCCGGCGGACGCCCCGGTGCACGCCGCGACAGTGTGGAAAATTATCTCAAACGCCTTGGAGATCTTGAGGCAATTGCAAATTCATTTGCCGGTATCGAACGATCCTATGCTCTGCAGGCGGGACGTGAAGTACGCATCTTCGTCACCCCGTCGCAAGTAAGCGATCTTGAGGCTAAGAAACTTGCACAGGATATTGCAAAACGCATTGAAAACGAGCTCAAATATCCAGGAGAAATTAAGGTTAATGTTATACGTGAATCCAGAGTTATCGAATTTGCTCGTTAGAAAAAACAAAAAAACCGCCAAACGCGGTTTTTTTGTTTTCCACAGTAAAAATATGGCTCTATTGCGTCCAATACTGGGGACGATATAATGTAAGGGACGTTCTTTTTGCCTGCGAATGGCAAGAACATGACGGTCAATCTGCTATGTTCGCATCATAAGAGTTGCGTGTCTGTTTTTTAAGAAACAGTGAGCGCTCTGGTCAAAAATGCAGGAATGTAGTATTATCGGCGCATTACTCGAAATCCATGCATGTCGGGAATAAAGAGATTCATGTTCCCGATATACTTTAATAAATAACGATAGGAATCTTTTATAGTATGAATAAACAAGCATTAGTTGAGGCAATCAGCGAAAAAATCGGCGTCACTAAAGTTCAAGGTGAACAGGCAATCGACTGCATCATTGATTCAATCGTTTCAACGATCAAGACGGGCGGTGAGGTCTCTATTGCAGGGCTCGGCATCTTTGCGGCAAAGCAGCGCGCTGCCCGAACGGCACGCAATCCTCGCACAGGCGAATCAATTCAAGTCCCTGCTATGCGCGTCCCAAAGTTCCGTCCTGCAAAAGCGCTTAAGGACAGTGTGAAGTAGAGAAGTATCCTTAGAGTTTCATCTTCGCTCAGACGAAACAGCCAAAGCCCTCCCCTACAAGGGAGGGCTTTGGCTTCACATTGCTTCGAGATACTCAAATGCTCGCTTGAGCGCTTTTTTCATTTCAGGAAGCGTAAGACGCTGCATAGCCTCATCATAAGCAAGCCATTCAAAATTCTTGTGCTCGTCTGAAAGTTCAACTCGTGGAAAAGACACTTCTGCAAGATACATGTCCACTTCTTTTGCAACAGACTTTCCCTCTCGATATGTTGCATAGGTAACTTTGTACAGAAAATCGCGTACAAATTCAAGTTCTAAAATACCGGTTTCTTCTGCAACTTCCCTCTTGGCACTTTCTTCACCTGTTTCGCCAAATTCAACCCTCCCTTTTGGAAACTCCCAAAACTCTTCAACAAAAATATCGGGTGCAATCTGGCATCGTTCCCGAGAAGACTGAATAATCAGAAATTCCCGATCGGAAAGAGACTGGCGATAAATAATTGCCCCCGCTGCTTTTTCAATGTCAACCATAGTGTTTATAGACTTATTTTGAATGACAAAACTCCCCTTTCTTTTTGTGCGGGATGGGAGAATCGAACTCCCAACCTCAGTTTGGAAAACTGACGTTTTACCATTAAACTAATCCCGCCTTGTCTCCTCGCATATGTACCGTAGAGAATAGCAAAAAAAGCATCTCCTTGCCACCACCAACTTCCGCCAGAATTTTATACCAGCCGTCAAGGAGCTTTAGCTTTCCGCCTGACATATACTAATAGGACTTTGTCTTGGAATATGCCTTTCTTTCAAGCCAATAATATTATTAAAATGCAAAAACCTACACGAACAACGACTGAGTCAACATTTCTGTATATTCTCTTCTTTCTTTCCCTTATTCTCATTGTCGTACTTGAATTTACCGCACCAAACAAACAGGTTGCACAGCAAACACTGCCCCCTCCGCAGAAAGCAACGTCCGAGGGAGTTGTTTCTACACTGCCTAGAACACTCACCGAAACCGAACCCTCTAGAACATCAACCCCCGTGACAGCTCCCATTCTTCCGCGCGCAAAAAAGAAAGCTGCTCCAACAGCGCCTGTAGCAAAAGCTGTTATCCCACCTATTTCCGCCCCCCCGCCTCTCTCTACACTTATTCCTACCGAAACAGTTAACAAAGCAACTCGGGCCGCACTCGTCAATATCATTTGTACAGCTAAAAATAGTGGTGTTTTCCATCCAGTAAGCGGCAGTGGTGTCATCATTGACCCTCGCGGTGTTATTCTCACGAATGCACACTTGGCCAACGTATTACTTCTTAAAGACTATCCAACGCCGAATTTTGTTGAGTGTATTATCCGCACAGGCTCCCCTGCACGGAATATGTACCGTGCCGAATTGCTCTATATTTCTTCTATCTGGGTCAGGCAAAATAAAAATAACATTATTGAAGAAAATCCGACCGGCACAGGAGAAAACGACTTCGCCTTGCTCCGTATTACCGAATCAATTGCAGAAAGTGAACCACTCCCTGACACCTTTCCTTTCATTCAATATGAGATTGACGAAAACAGTATTGCGGAAGGTCAATCGGTACTCATTGCGGCTTATCCTGCAAGCTTTCTCGGTGGTATTACCATTCAAAAAGATTTGCATATAACGTCTACTGTTTCAAACATTTCCAAACTGTACACCTTTGACCAAGACGGTTTGCTCGATCTTATTTCTGTAGGCACAAATATCGTCGCACAAAAAGGCTCCTCCGGCGGTGCTGTTGTTCGACAACAGAGCGGAAAACTCACCGCTCTCATTGTTACAAGCTCGGAAGGAGAGTCGACTGGTGCCCGTGAGCTCAATGCAATTACCCTAGCACACATCAATCGCTCGCTCAAAAAAGAGATGGGGTTTGATTTGCAAAATTTTCTCGCAACCGACCTTGTGACAGTTGCCCATGATTTTCAGACAATTATCGCAAAAGGCCTTACGGAAACTCTGATTGCCGTTGTGGAACAATAAAAGCACGCGACATACAAGTAGTAGTAAACGGCTAATTTTTGCCGTCGTTTTTTAGTTTCGCATAGAAAAAGAGCCACACAAGAACCATGCACCCCACAATGTATGTCTGATATACAAACGAAAGGGTTACTGTATACGTTAGAAAAACGATGAAAGGAATAAGTCCAAGCACAAACATCGTAATAAAAGAACGGTATTCCAACTTTGTAAACATGCCGATAACATAGCTCAAAAGATCGATCGGTGCACCAAAAAGTCCAAAAAGAAATACGGCGGTCAACAAATTTCCCCGTGGTACGAGATTATGAAAATTTTGTATGTGTTCCATTGGAATATAGCGCGTAACGATTCGGCGCCCAAACCGTCGTGCCAGATAAAATGCTACAGATGCGCTCACAATCCACGCAAGAATAGTAAGCAACGACGCAACAATATTGCCCCACACTGTCACAGCAATAGGGACAAGAGGAAGTGTTGTCGCAAGCGGGACAAGCGCAATCACAGCAATCGAAACAACATACGCAGTCATGCCATACACTCCCCCTTCGCCAATATATTTTTGCAAGATATCGGAAAAGCGTGCAGATCCATAGGATCCGAGAAGAAATAGTACTGCAACAGCAGTGCCTCCAATAATTTCCTTTTTTGTAATTCCTCTAAGTATTCTCATGACACTCGAGCAGGCGAAGCAAATTCCTCTGCTCGTCCATTATACTATACGGCCCCACGATACTAACGTCAGAGTACTGCCTATTACAAGATGTCGTAGAAGCTCGGAGAAATGTGTATTTTAGAGACCCCTCCGAGGCGTTTGCCCAAGTCTTAGTCTCTAAAATACACATTTCTCCGAGCTTCTATGTTCAAAGCCAGACATAGTTATAACCCGAGAACAGCACTCTCGATCAGACGAACCCGACGTTTGCCTGCTTTTCTTGCGTCAAACTCATTCATCCCCAAGTGATGCCCAATCTCGTGCATGACCGTTTCGAGCACTACACGACGTACATCCGCTTCATTTTTGCATTCTGAAACAATCGCACGTCTAAAAATTGTGATCTTGTCGGGAGGAAACGAGTACCCCACTTCCCGCTTCGTTTTTGGTACTCCCTCATAGAGACCATACAGAAGATCGCTACGATGCAGGGTCAGTTTCTTTCGTTGTTCTTTCGACGGAGTGTCTTCGATAACAATCGCCACATTTTCAAGCAACACAGCAAATCGCCGCGGCAGCTTGTTTGTTGCCTCTGCCACGATTTCCTCAAAACGCTGTTCTGTTATGTCCTGTTTTCCCAACTTTCGGAGCGCCGGGATTCGAACCCGGAGTCGCCTGGTCCCAAACCAGGAATGTTAGCCGTTACACCACGCTCCGTAATTACAATAAAGTACCACAACTCTCCCCCTTTATCTATACGGTCAAGAAATGCGCGTTCGAAGCTTCTTGCACACACGTTTAAGACATAAAGGACACTTAATGCGTGATGTTTTCTAACACATCAACCTTTGCACGTTTCTTTAGGACATCGAGATACACAACATGCAAATCAAGCTGCCACTCCATGTTTTCGGGTATTTGTTTTTCCGAAAGATATACCTGAATTGTTTTAAAAAGAGATCGTAGCTTCTTTGCATGCACGTTTTCCTCAACCCTAAAAGGCAAAAGATTTTTATTTACAGAAGACTTTCCTCCAGAAATTAGGATTTCACATGAAACAGCTTTGACCTCAATGAAGTACATCTTCTCTCCTTTTTGCGCAACAATATCTATTTCGCCATATTTTTTCCTGTAATTTCGGGCAACAATTTTAAAGCCGTGTTTCACGAGAAACAACAATGAAGCCTTTTCTCCCAACATTCCGATATGATGGCGAATATACATTACCTCATTGTACAATAAACTTTGTATCCTAGTGTTTCACGTGAAACACTAGGATACGTTCTCGTTTCTTTCAAGAAGCAGCCTGTCCTTATTGCTGGTCTTATTTTGAGAGTATCGTCCCCAAAAAATCTGTACCATAACGTTTACGGACAGGCAAATATGTCTTTTTATGCACACAATCCCCAGACTTATCCACAGTCTTCGGCATTTCTTAGGGGATATTCAGAGTCATGACTCATACTGAAAATAATCTTTCTATAGAACATGGAAGGGGCTTCTTGTTGGTTGTTCACACTTTCCGGTTTTTAAGCTCGTGTGTCTTGTGCATTTGTGTATGTACAAGCAGCCTAAGGCTATCTCGGACTTTGTTACATGTGTAACATCTTGAAAATCAGATCCAATTTCTACACTAAACAGAAATCTATACGAGAAAATCCCCACTAAAGGGGTTCTCTTTGCTGTGCGGGTAGGGAGAATCGAACTCCCGTCTCAACCTTGGCAAGGTCGTGTTCTACCACTAAACCATACCCGCTTGTTTTAATCAGCCCATAATATCCTATTTTTCACTTTTTTCCACTTTGTGCGCCCGCCAGGATTCGAACCCGGAACGTCTGCTTCGAAGGCAGAAATGATATCCATTTCACCACAGGCGCAAACTATTCGTTTACCATGACACATACAAATCTACATACATTTTCATTTACCGAATACCCAAATCCTATCGATATATTTAACAATGGCAAAATGCGAAAGTCTATACTACTATACAAGGAATGGCGACGAAACAAGATTTTTCCATTCCAAAAGAAGTTTCACATGTAACAGAAACTCTCGAAAATGCAGGGTTTGAGGCGTATCTCGTAGGCGGCTGCGTACGAGACCTCCTGCACAAAAAAAAACCAAAAGACTGGGATGTAACGACAAATGCAACACCGGAACAAATCCTTCCACTTTTTGAGCATGCGTTTTACGAAAACGACTTTGGCACCGTTGGTATTGTTAATGGGGGAGTAGAAGATAAAACACTTGAGGTTGTAGAGGTCACGACGTACAGACTTGAAGCAGAGTACTTAAACAGTAGACATCCCAGTGCTGTCACATTCAGTCACATTCTTGAAGATGACTTAAAACGGCGAGATTTTACCGTAAACGCTATCGCTCTTAACATTTCTCAAAAAAAGATTGTAGACCCGTTTAATGGGCAAGCAGACATCCTAGAGAAGATTTTACGGGCAGTTGGCGATCCTCTCGACCGCTTTAAAGAAGATGCGCTCCGTATTCTACGTGCCATCCGATTCATGGCAGAATTACACTTCACTATTGAAGCAAGTACCAAAATTGCCATCTCCAAAGCAGCAGGTTCACTCAAGAATATTGCAAAAGAGAGGATACGAGATGAGTTCATCTGTATCCTCCAATCTGATAATCCTATGCATGCTCTTATTGCCGCACATGAACTCGGTATCCTTCAACACATTTTGCCTGCATTTGAAGAGGGGATTGGTATTGATCAAAATCAGGCTCACAAATATGACGTGTGGGAACATAATCTTCGTTCACTTCAACATGCTGTCGAAAAAAAATGGGATGTAAATATCCGCCTTGCAGCTCTTTTTCACGATATCGGAAAACCAAAAGCAAGGCGGTGGTCAGAAGAAAAAAAGGATTGGACATTCCATGGACATGAGGTCGTTGGAGCAAGAATGACAGAATCGATACTTACCGATCTCAAATTCCCCAAGAAAACAATTGAGGATATCACTAAATTGGTCCGGTGGCACATGTTTTTCTCCGATACCGAAAAAATAACGCTTTCTGCTGTACGCAGACTTTTGCGTAATGTTGGAGAGGAAAATGTTTGGAAACTCATGGACCTACGAGCATGTGACCGCATTGGAACAGGACGGCCGAAAGAAAACCCTTACCGTTTCAGGAAATACAAAGCGATGATTGAAGAGGTCCTTGCAGACCCGATCAATGTCTCCATGCTCAAGATCAATGGAAATGATCTCATAAAACTCCTTCAGACCGAGCCGGGGCCCAAATTAGGCCATATTCTCCACGCCCTCCTTGAGGAAGTACTTGAACATCCATCAAAAAATACCAAAGAATACCTGGAAAAGCGCTCGATGGAGCTCGACATTCTTGATATAAAAGCCCTCAAGGAACTTGGTGACGAAGGAAAACGAAAGAAGGAAGAAGAGGAGCAGAAAAGTATCCAAAATATCCGCCGCAAATACTGGGTGGATTAATGTTTCCCTATAAAAAAACCCCAATGTGCGGTGGGGTCACATTGGGGTTGGAGGAAGATAATTGCTTTACTAAATGTAGAAAGCTAACATGGTACCAAAAATAAATTTGGTGCTTGGGGGTACTCGTATAGCAAGATATCTATATCTGGCAAAGCCATCTTCCGTAGGAGATAAAACAGGCCTGATTTTTTTACAAAGAACAGGTCGCGAAAAAACTTTTGAAATAGTGCGACCACCTGAAACAAGTATACGTCCTATAGAAACAACGTAAAGGACATTACATAGATTCCTGTGGATAAGTTGTCTTTTATGGACATCTTTTCATTTTAGTACCAGTACTATAGGACAGTGGTCAGAGCCCGTAACTTCCGTAAGTGTCAGGGACGTGTGGATTTTTTTAAAAATATCGGGACTTGCAAAAAAATAGTCTAGTCTCCAGCCTACATTGCGTTCTCTGGCATGTGTTTTCATATCCCAATAGGTATAGACACTTTTTTTCCGTGGATAGAGTGTCCTCCAAACATCAGCGTACCCGTGGTTTATTACTTCGTCGATCCAGGCACGTTCTTCGGGCAAAAAGCCTGTCCGGTGCTCGTTTTCATGCGGACGTGCAAGATCAATCTCCTCGTGTGCTGTATTAACATCCCCACAAAAAATAATTGGTTCACCTTTTTTTCTTAGTTTCTCGATATGTGCTAAGAATGCATCGTAAAATTCAAGTTTGTACTCAATGCGCTCGGGGCCCTGTCCACCGTTAGGAAAATAAACATTAAAAAGGGTGAACTCCTCGTATTTTGCCATAATAATCCGTCCTTCCTCGTCAAAGCGAGGGATCCCCATACCAAGCGCCACAGAGCGTGGCTCTTTCTTTGAAAAAAGTGCTACACCGCTCCACCCTTTTCGTTTCTGCGAAGAAGAGAAGTACGAGAAGTACCCCTCGGGGACACGGAGCGTATTACTAAGTTGTTCGCTCTCTGCCTTTGTTTCCTGAACACAAATAATATCCGCTGAAAAATCAAGGAGTCGCTTCCAGTTGCCGTTGCGTTCAAACGCACGAATCCCATTGACGTTCCACGAGAGTATTTTCATCATGGTATCTTATCGCATTACGTGAAAAAACACACAGGAAGCTTGCTCTATTCCTTCGACTTTTTTATACTCTTGTGTGTATGGTGAAAGGCCTTGTGTATTTGCTGTAGATGCGGGTCTGTTACGTGTGTATAGATCTGGGTCGTTCCAATATGTGCGTGTCCTAAAAGCGCTTGGACAGAACGCAGATCTGCGCCGTTATGCAGAAGGTCGGTAGCAAAACTGTGGCGTATCGTATGCGGCGTCACTTTCCGTGAAATACCCGCTTTAATAGCATAGTGGCGAACGATGCGTTGCACAGAGCGAGACGTAAGACGCCGCGAGGGAGTATTTTTGGCAGATCCTTCAAAACGACTCATTTGTGTAAAAAGTGCTTGGTCTATCTCCTTGCGCGAAGCAAGGTAAGAAAGGAGACTCTCTTTAGCACTTTCTGAAAGAAACACGACACGAACCTTGCTTCCTTTACCACGTACTGATATTTCATCCTTTGAAAGATCGATATCCCGATCGAGCATGGTGATTTCCGAAACGCGTAACCCTGTCGAAAAGAGGAGTTCGAGAAGTGCTTTGTCCCGCATACCTTTCACATTTGTACTATCGGGAGCCCCCAAAAGACGGTCGAGCTCTTCGCTTGAAATGAGGTCAAGACTGCGTTCACCCACTTTTGCAAGTTCGATATGCTCGGGAGACAAGGAAGAAATACCCCGTTTTAGAAGATATTTAAGAAATACGCGCAATGCAATTAGGTAGTAGTTTTGTGTGTTTTTTTGAAGCGTTTCTTCATGGCGTGAGCTGAAACCAACACGAGACCGGTTCAGATAGAGCCTATAGGTTCGCACTAATTCATCCGTAATTTCAGCAGGACTGTCTATATGTGCAAACAAAAAAAAGCGTGTAAGGTACCGCTCATAGTTCTCGACTGTTTTGAGACTTCGCCCTTTTTCAATTTCTAAGTACTCTAAAAAAGCCCTTTTGAGCTTTGGTAATTCCTCTGACATACAATGAGCATATTGCGTCTAGCCCCCGTCACGGTCGGGCAAGACGTTCCTTGACACGACTCACGACATCTACCAATTTCCAGTCATTTTTCACCAAAATATCATAACTCTTATACTTCATCGCCTTTGATGCACTCTCGACATCGTCGAGAACCGTGAGCATGATCACGGGAACGTCAATACCCCATGCATCCTTGCGAAGCGCCTCAAGAACATCCCAACCCGACATGTTCGGCATAATAACGTCAAGAATGATAATATCTGGATGCTTTTCAAGCGCAATTTGAATGGCGACATCACCATCATCCGCCGTCAAAACACTGAAGCCTTCACTTTTAAACTTATCCTGGAGCGCCTCGCGGATATCTTTTTCGTCATCGACGACAAGAATCGTTTTACCTTTTGTTTCCATATTTTTATGATATTACATCCGTCCCACTACCGCACGCTCCATTATAGCATATTAAACTTGGCTTTTTGCAAGAGGCGTACGTGGCAGCATCACATTAAAGGTAGTCCCTTGATCCAGCACTGATGTAAACCAAATACTACCGCCAAGAGATTCTACTATTGACTTTGTCATATATAGACCGAGACCAAAACCGTGCGTAGCAATCTTTGCAGCATTATGTGCACGAAACATCTTAGAAAAAATAAGATGCTGTTGTTCTGTTGGAATTCCACAGCCCGTATCGCGAACCGAAAAAATTAAGTTGTCTTTATCTTCCTCCAGAGCAATCATTATCGTGCCTTCCGCAGGAGTATATTTGACGGCATTTGAGACAACGTTCTGCATCACCACGCGCAGAAGGCGAGGATCGGTAGTAATTTCCTTGAGTGGGCCAATTTTCGTCTCGATGTGGAGATTTTTTTTACTGATATTAGGCTGTAGTTCTTCAAGAACACTCTCAATAATGGGGTTTGGCACCGTAGGGGAGAGTTTTACTGCTAGAGAGCCCATTTCAATCTTCGATACATCAAGAAACAGGTGTACCAATTCAACAAGATTACGGCTTCCATTGTGCATTCTCTCTACATATTCCCGTTGCTTGGCGGAGAGTGCACCGGCATCTCCCGAGAGCATCATTTCCGCATACCACTGCATCGAGAGCATCGGGGTCCGAAGCTGGTGTGCTGCCAGAGAAACAAACTCGCTTTTTGCGCGATCAATCGCTTTGCGCTGACTAATATCCCGCTCTGTGTAGACATAGAATTGCACATCACCGCTTTCCTGGTCAGCGATGGGGACAATCTCGATTTCTGCATTATATTCCCGTCCATCCTTCCGCTGATGAATCAGTTCCTCCGACGTAAACGTTGTCTTCGCATCCAGTGCTTCATCTACCTTCGCAAGTACCGCTGCGTCCGTACTTGCCCCCCACAACCTGCGAATATTTTCTCCAACTGCATCTTCCTTTGAAAATCCAGTGAGGTTAGTCCATGCACGGTTCACATAGGTTGTATTTCCTGCCACATCGGTAATCACCACACCGTCAGCAGAAGATTCCGCAGCGTGAAAGAATTTTTGTGTCTCATTGAATTGTGCGCGCAACTCGTTTTCAAGCCGTTTCTGTTCTGAAATATCTACCATGTTGACCAGTGCTTTTCCAGACGATTGGCCCGCCTTACCACCCGGAAACACAGAAAGAAGAATGAATCGTTCGGTCTTGTTTTTACTTTCAATACGCAATAATTCGCCGTTAATGACAATACTGTGCCTAAATCGGTCAAGGAGGTAATCGAGACGCTCGCGATCAGACGCTACCACAACATCTTTCAGCGTAAGAAGTGCCAAAACATCCGCTGTACAGCCAAAGAGACGCAATGCCGCTTTATTCGGCGAAAGAAGTGCTCCTCTTGGCTCCATAAGAAAGTAGGGAACTGGCGCTTCGTCATAAAGCTCCTCGAGCCATTCCTGCGCAGTGAGCATATGGTGCGCAAGCGACGCACGCGCGCGGGTTACAAGAATTAAATATATGACAAGTCCCAGAAGACCGCTGATCGCAAGGCCGCCTGCGAACGCATACGAATCGAGTGTATTCACGATCTCCCGAGAAACACTGTTCGGGTGCTCAACAAGCATCGCGAGCAGATTTTCAATCGTAAGCAAAAGCGGATAAAAAAAGCTTTCAGCAACAACAAATACAGCGATTGCAGTAAAAAAAGAAAGCCAAATCAACACCTTTCTCCTCACTCCCCTCATAATGCCCTATAGTACCATGAATGCTTAAAATGAAAGATCGTGTTAGGCTTCTTAGCACCCATACAACACAGTTGTTGCAAACTAAGCCCTTTGGTGCTATAGTGGCGAGTAATGCTTTCGAAACGAAAGAAGCTTAACGCTATAAAAGAGAGCCAGATTCACGAAAAGGATTCCGGGTCGCCGGAGGTCCAGATTTCTATATTGTCGAAAAGAATCGACGAGCTGGCTGATCATTTGAAAAAGCATCTGAAAGACAACCACTCGCGACGGGGCCTGCTCCAGATGGTTGCAACCCGCCGTACACAGCTTTCATATCTGCAGAAAAAGTTTCCTTCTCGGTACGAAGCGCTCATGAAGAAGCTGGACAAGAAAAAAAAGTCCAAGTAGTACGTGGGAGCGTTTCTCCTTTCGTATTCGTAGAGTATTTTATTTTTAATACGTTTTGGTCTTGCAGGACGCATGAGCGTCCCTTGACTCATTTTTATGTCAGTTATCAAACACAAGCAACAGCGTGTTGGTGTTTTCATAGACACGCAAAACCTTTATCACAGTGCAAAAAATCTCTATAAATCAAAAGTAAACTTTGGCGAGATTATGAAGGAGGCTGTCGCCGGACGCGCTCTTATTCGCGCGGTCGCCTACGTTATCACAACAGAGTCGGGAGAAGAACGCGGTTTTTTTGACGCGCTCGAAAAACTCGGTATAGAAACAAAGACGAAAGATCTTCAGATATTTTACGGAGGTGCAAAAAAAGCAGACTGGGATGTCGGGCTTGCGGTCGATGCGATTAAGCTCGCACCGAAACTTGATGCGGTTATTATCGCATCAGGCGACGGCGACTTTATTCCACTTGTCGAATACCTTCGGACAAATCAAGGATGCCAGGTGGAGGTCATCACCTTTGGCAAGTCCGCGTCACAAAAACTCAAAGAAACCGCCGACGATTTCGTCGATCTCTGCGAAAACCCGCAAAAATTTCTTATCGGTTACGGTATGAAACGACATCGCCGCCCTCCATCTGCAGACAGCAATAGTGCCTAAAAAGGTGGTGTAGAGCGGCCAGCAGTGCTACAATACCGCCGGCTTTGTTGTTTTTTATATAAGGGAAGTACCTAGCGCACTTTTCTAAGGAGAGTTTTGTGGCAATATCTGCCATCATTGAGGGGACTGGCCTCGCGCTACCGAAACAACGTGTTACCAATGAACAGGTGGTTCGTCGTTTGCAGAGAAACAGCACCACCGAGGCTGCTCGCGAAAAACTGGATCCAGATTGGATCTTCAGTAATATTGGTATTCGGGTTCGCCATAAGGCTTCTCGGTCTGAAACAAACGCGTCTCTTGGTGCTTCTGCAGCTCTCTCTGCACTCCAAGATGCCAATATGTCTCTCGAGGAGATCGATTACATTATTGGTAGTACGTCAACACCCGATGACTTTACCCCATCCTTTGCGAGTACGGTTCATGAACAACTTCTTTCTGTCCAAAAAGGTGGCGATATTCCTGCTTCTGACAAAAACGCCGCATGCAGCGGAACAATATATGCTCTTGTTGAAGCATGTGCATATATCAAAGCAGGCATGTATAAAACAATACTCATTGTCGGCTGCGATCGCGTATTCTCAAAACACATTGACTGGAAGCATCCAACCATGGGACCTGCAACAGCTCAATTGTTCGGGGATGGCGCATGTGCTCTTGTGGTCCGCGGATATGCCGACAGTAAATATTCTTTCGGTATAAAGGATTTTATCCTCTCCGGTAGGGGAAATACGGAAGATTTGGCAGGAAGAAGGGGTAAGGTCCACATGCATGGGGGCAAGGTTTTTAAATTTGCCGTTACCGAAGGACGCAGGCTTCTTCGCGAAGCAATGATGCGACAGGGACTCACGGTACACAGCGTAGCGTGGTTCCTGCTCCATCAGGCAAATAAAAGGATTAATGACGCCATACTTGGGGAGCAGGGAATTGGTGCCAAGGAGAATCAGTGTCCTTCGACCATCGATATCTTCGGCAATACGGCTGGCTCATCACTCGGCATGCTTATCGCACACAATGCAAAAAACTTTAAAAGAGGCGAAAAAATCATGCTGTTTGCCGCGGGGGCGGGTCTAACCTCCGCAGTCATGTATATGGTATGGGGCAAGGGAATACACGCAACATAGCACAAAACTCTGACTAAGGGTCACTCAACAAAGTGACCCTTTATTGTTAATCAAAAAGATTGCAAAAAGGGCACTTTTTTGATAGGATTCCCACAATTATCATTGTAAATTTCATGTCCGGTGGACACCAGATAGATAGATTTGAATAGCCCGATTGTGGGTTTTCATCATTCAAGTCTAAAATCTGGCGGCCACTCGTCGTATATGCAAAAAAAAGAATATTCCTGTGAGCTAGGCGGTAAAACCATGACTGCCCAGTTTACGAACCTTACTGACCAGACCGATGGATCGCTTCTTCTGCGCCTCGGTAATACTATTGTGCTTGCAACTGCCGTCATGTCTGAAAAGACACAAGACGGTCTTCCGTATTTTCCGCTCACCGTCGAGTTTGAAGAAAGATTTTACGCTGCAGGAAAAATACTTGGCAGCCGTTTCGTACGCCGTGAAGGCCGGCCAACCGATGAAGCTGTACTCTCTGGACGAATCGTTGACCGAACGATACGCCCACTCTTTGAACAGCATATACGCAACGAAGTGCAGGTCGTTATCACCGTCCTCTCTCTTCATGATGATGCTCCTGACATTCTTGCGGTTAATGCCGCTTCACTTGCTCTTGCAACATCTCAAATTCCGTGGGCAGGACCAGTAAGCGCTGTGCGCATCGCGAAAATCAAAGGACGTGATGATTTTCTCGTAAATCCGACATATCAAATCCGCGCAAACGAAGATATAGAGCTTGACCTTGTTGCTTGTGGTAAGGACGGCGATATTAATATGGTCGAGGTAGCAGCGAAGCAGGTTCCGGAATCGCTTGTTGCCGAGGCACTCGCAAAAGCAAGCCAAGAAATCGAAAAAATGCAGACGTTTCAGAAAAAAATCATTGCTGAAATAGGCAAAACAAAGCACAGTATTCTAAAACCAGAAATACCCGCAGATATTATGGCACTTTTTACCGAACACATCGAAACAAAAATAGACGATGCAATCCTCTCTGGCGCAGGAAAAGCAGGAATCTACGCCCTTAAAGACGTCTGGATGGAACTTTATACCAAAAATATAGAAGGGGGCGATAAAAATATCGCAAGTCACCTTTACGAAGAAAAAATTGACGAGCGGCTCCATCTCCTCATCATTGACCACAACAAACGTCCTGATGGACGAGCATTTGACGAATTACGCGAGCTCTATGCACAAGCAGGAAACTTTTCTCCTGTTCTCCATGGTACAGGAATCTTTTTCCGCGGTGGAACACACATCCTTTCTGTGCTCACGCTCGGGGGGCCGCAGGATTCACAGCTTGTTGAGAATATGGAGGGGGAGAGCAAGCGCCGGTTCATGCATCACTATAATTTTCCACCTTTCTCTGTCGGTGAAACTGGTCGTGTCGGCGGATTCAACCGTCGCATGATTGGCCACGGAGCGCTTGCTGAAAAAGCCCTCATGCCGGTGCTCCCGCCACAGGACAAATTTCCATACACTATTCGCATCGTTTCTGAAACCATGGCTTCAAACGGATCGTCTTCTATGGGTTCTGCGTGTGCATCGACACTTGCACTCATGGATGCTGGCGTCCCTATTTCCGCACCTGTGGCTGGTATTGCATCTGGAATAATGATGCGCGGTAGGGAAAAATACGTTCTCCTTACCGACATACAAGGACCAGAAGATGACCATGGGGATATGGATTTTAAAGTTGCAGGGACAAGAACGGGCATTACCGCAATTCAAATGGATGTAAAAGTAAATGGTATCCCTGTGCAGATACTTGGTGAAGCGCTTCAAAAAGCACGTAATGCACGCCTGCACATCCTTGATGTCATGGAAAAAGAAATTGCGACACCACGAGGAGATATCTCTCCGTATGCACCAAAAATTGTCACTATTTCCATTAAGCCTGACAAGATCGGCATGGTCATCGGCTCGGGGGGTAAGGTCATCAATGAAATTCGGGAAAAGACTCAAACCGAAATCGAAATCGAGGACGATGGAACAGTGTATATCACCGGCCTCGGCTCTGGTCCACAAGAAGCAAAAAAGATAATTGAGGAAATAACAAAGGAGTACAAGCGGGGGGACAGAGTAGAAGGTGTCGTTGTTAAAATCGTTGATTTTGGCGCATTTGTTCGGCTGAGCAGTAACGCCGAGGGACTTGTGCATATTTCAGAAGTATCTCCTGCCCGCATCGCAAATATCCGTGATGTTCTCAAAGAAGGACAGGTCGTTCCTGTCCTTGTCAAAGAAGTACGCGAGGGTAAAATTTCACTCTCTATTAAAGAAGCTGACCCACACTTCGTGAGCGCCAGAGTATAATCCTCTCTTAACTACCAAAAACAATCCACATAAGAATATGGATTGTTTTTGGTATACTTATCCTGTATATGCCTGAAGACGATAAGAACAAGAAAGAAAAATACTACAAACTCCAACCTTCTGCTATCTGGAGTAGTGTTGTAGCCAAGGAGAAGTCGGTTGCAGAACATCTCGGTATCAAACCAAAGATTTCTGCTCCTGCCACAACTGCGAGCACAGAGGAAATAAAATATCCGAGCGGACGGCGTCTGCGCACATACCAGGGAGATATCGCTGCTCTCGTCAAAGAAACGAAAGCTTCTGAAGAAGATATTGTGATCGCCGAGCAGAAAAAACGCCACACTGACGCTTACGAAAAAAAAATTGAGGCCGTTCAGGCTCGGGTGCGCAGCGATTCTTTCAGAAACATGCTCACGATCGGTATTGCGATCGCGCTACTCCTTGCAGGTGGCGGTTCCCTCTACTATATCCTCTTCCGGCCGGAAACGAATACTCCCGTTGCGACTGACCCAATCCGACCAATATTCGCAGACAAAGAAACAAAAATCACGTTGCCCGATCCTATTTCTCGAAAGGATTTCATCGCAATGATTCTAAAAGCTGCGGAAGGCACCTCTGCCAGCGCATCAACCGTCACGCACCTCAACTTTGTTGAAACCGGCATCCTCGGCACATCAGCGCTCTCAACATCACGTTTTTTTCAACTACTTGAAACACGCGCTCCTTCAAGCCTTGTCCGCTCATTGAACAACTCGTTCATGATTGGTGCTTATAACAAAACACCTTTCTTGCTCTTTACAACAACTTTTTTCGAGAGCGCTTTCGCAAGTATGCTCGAATGGGAAGGCGAGTTTGAATCTGATCTCGGGCCTCTTTTTACGGCAAACCTTTCACAACTAACTATAAACAGCTTTGAAGATAGTGTTGTCCGCAACAAAGATACGCGTATGCTGCGGGACGAAATCGGTAATGTTCTCTTCCTCTACTCATTCCCCGATAGAGACCATCTTGTTATCACAACAAACGAGCGTGCTCTCACCGAGATACTTGCTCGTCTGGCAAAACGTTAGCACCCAAGCTTGGGGAATACCGCAAACTGGTATGGCAACAAATTCTTTGTTATGATGCTTTAATTATGGATACGGCGCATTTTAAGAAAAAGCTGGAGGAAGAACTCCGTAAACTCGAGGGTGAGCTTGCCTCTGTTGGCCACAAGAACCCACACAACCCTGCCGACTGGGAAGCAACTGCCACAGACCTCAACACGCTTCCATCCGACCAAAATGAGGTAGCGAACAGTATGGATGAATTCGAGGAGCGGACAGCGATTCTTAAACAGCTTGAAATCCAATACAACGACGTTAAAGAGGCTCTCTCCCGTATAGAGCAGGGAACCTTTGGAAAGTGTGCTGTTGACGGAGAACTGATTCCACTTGACCGCCTTGAGGCACTCCCCACCGCAAAAACCTGTATCCAGCATGCAACGTAAAAGGCTCTTGCGGGCCTTTTACGTTGCATGGATTATCCCAAGCTTGTATGCTAGGAGCGGACGTTTGTACACTTTTTGAATTACGAAGGAGGTACTCGTGAAAAAGAGAGTTGCCCAAAAATTTCTCGACGAAATGCAGCTTTCGTCGTATCAGATTTCCCCCACGCTCGGCTTTTTGCCAGAGCCCGATCCTCAAACAGAGCTGCCGTCGTGGCAACATGAGTATTTCAGAAAGCTTGACCAATTCCGGCACAATGCACCACGATACTTTGGCACAACCACTTTTCGTACTGCAATAGAAAATCTCTCGCAGTATTATCTGACGCAGGTAGAAGGTTCCAATATTGGGACACTC
>JAHFLU010000058.1 GCA_023264615.1 bacterium
TCCCCTCGTACTCTATTGGAATCGGGACATATTTTCTTCAGCAGGAGTTGCAGTTCCGCCAAAATTTTGGGATGAATTGTTTGAATTATCACAGAGGATCACACGCAAGGAATCCGACGGGGACATTGTTCGCAGCGCCATTGCTCTCGGAGAGTTTGATAATATAACGCACGCAAAAGATATCATCTCAGCGATTATTATGCAGTCAGGTTCTCCGATTGTAAAAGAAGCTGATATCGGGGCAGGGTACCATGCTGCACTAAGCGCGCAGGGGGGCACTGATTCCACTGCGACGGAATCGGCCGTTCGTTTCTATACGGAATTTGCGAACCCCATCAAGTCGACGTATACATGGAATCGTGCTCTGTCTCCGTCGATTGATGCGTTTATTGCGGGAGATGTAGCGATGTATGTTGGTTATGCGAGCGAGTTGTCTGAACTTCGGAAAAAAAATCCGAATCTTAATTTTGATGTGGCATCTCTTCCACAAGTACGGGACCAAGATCGTGAGCGCACCTTTGGCAAGATGAAAGCGCTCGTTGTTGCGAAAGCCTCGCGGTTTGTGGCCGATGCTTTTAATGCAGCAACAAAAATGACGAGTAAGGAAGTGCTTGATATCTGGCACGGGACGAGTATGTTGCCGCCCGTGCGCAGAGATATGCTCATCACACCGTCAAACGATGCATTCCGTTCTATTTTTTTTGACGGCGCGCTCATTGCGCATGGTTGGCTTGATCCCGATTCGAAAGAAACGGACGAAACATTTCGAGAGATGATTAGCTCTGTGACAACGGGTCGTTCGCGTATTTCAGAAGCAGTGTCGCGCGCAAACCTCTCTCTTGCGCAGCTTCTTGCGCAATATGATGTAAAATAAGAATCATATGTACATTATTTTACTATGAAAAATTTTAAAAAACCTTCTGTGCGCAGCTGCTTCCATGTCGTTTTTTTGTCACTGCTGTTTTGGGTTGGATGTCAGAGTGTAGCGTATGCACAGATCATTGTTGATTGTCCAACTCCCTTTGATTGCGGCTGGGATGAGCTGATAGCTGCCATCGATAGGCTTATCGATTTTGGTATGCTTATTGCGGCGCCTCTCGCGGCGATTGCGTTTGTATGGGCGGGTGTTCTCTACCTGACAGCAGCAGGGAACGAGGGCCAGATTAAAAAAGCGCATGGTATTTTCAAAAGCGTATTGATTGGTTTTATTTTGGTTCTTTCTGCGTGGCTTATTGTCAAATTGATTTTGAATACATTTGCTCCATCTATATCGTCCGAATTTCTTCCATAAGTACTATGACCTCTCTACGTATGCACAAAGAGACACTATCGTTTCTAGTAGGACTTTTTTTGTATATGCCGCTCTTCGCAGGAGCAGCGGGGCCTATAGCAGTCCTTGACAATCCAACCCCGGATATATGGTTTATTTCAGACTTTATCGTGACGCTTTTTGATCTCATCGTATACATTGTGACGCCGCTGATTGCTGTTTTTCTCATGTATGCAGGTTTTCTCTTTGTTTCTGCAAAAGGGAACGAGACCCAAATTACGAAAGCAAAAATGGTGTTGCTCTGGACGTGTGTTGGGGCAGCCGTCATTCTTGGTGCGAAAGCGTTCGCGATAGCCATTGAGGGAACTATTGATTCTCTCCGATAATATATGCAAACTTTACCTATACGCTCCCGCCTACTGTACCTCGGAACACTATTTTTTTTATCGTGTGTCCATATAGCGGAGGCACAGATAGCTCGGCCCCTTTCCGGCGTTACTGATTTGTCTACGTTTGTCGCCTGGCTTATCAGTCTTATCGTCACAATTCTCTGGCCGGCGGTTGTTGTCTTCTGGTGTTTTGTCGGGTTTAAGTTTGTTTCTGCGCAAGGGAATGAAAAAGTACTGGAAGAAGCTCGGCGTGCACTTGCCGGTGCTGTCATCGGCACGGCGATTGTTGCCGGAGCGCAGACACTTCAATATGTTATTGAAGGTACGATCAGCGGACTCTAAAAATATATGTATAGACGAAAAAACATACAACGTTTTTTGATTACCATCTCGCTTTTGGGAGTGCCATTTGTTGCAGGAGCGCAGCGTTTCAGTGATTTTCGTGGCGTGGTGGACTTTCTCGTTTCGCTTTTTAACGAGGCAGTAGCATTGCTTATAGGGCTTGGTGTTGTATATGTACTCTATGGTATTATGAAAACTATACTTCACAGCGATAATGAAAAAATACGGAGCGATGGACGACAGGTGATGCTCTATGGTGTGATAGCTCTGTTCGTGATTGTGTCGATGTGGGGATTAGTCAATGTTCTTGTCGGTACATTCTTTGGCGGTTCTGTCCCGGGTTTGTCGCAATCAGGATACACAGAAGCATCGGTATAGACGGATATTTCTGTGTGTTCTTATACAGCACAGTAACAATGGTCGGTATTATTAGGTATTAAAAAAGTTTCAGTATGAAAAAATATACATTGGCAGCGCTCGGGCTCCTTGCGCTTCCGTTTCTCGCGAATGCGCAAGCATCCGTGCAGTCGCTTTTGACGTTGGTCGGTACGATTCTCACTTCGCTTGTTCCGATTGCGATTGGCCTTGCAGTAGTCTTGTTTCTCTTTGGTGTTGTTAAATATGTCGCTGCGGGAGACGATGAGGCTGGCCGATCGAGCGGCCGTCAGCTTATGTTGTGGGGAATTGTAGCCCTGTTTGTGATGGTTTCTGTATGGGGCTTGGTGTCATTGCTTGGTACGACGGTTGGTGTTACTCAAGGCGGAACGGGAACGGTTCCAACGCTACCTGCTGTACCATAGAGAAGTTGAAGGTACTTGTGGATATGTACAGATTTTAAAATAAAGCAGATACGGACATCGCCGATCCGATGTCCGTATCTGCTTTTATCCACATGTTTTTCGGGTGTGTAGTATTTGTAGAGTATTTGATACCGTAGTATGATGGAACATGTGTGTGGTTAGACGAAATTTCAGAGTACTATAAGAAGAGGTCGGATTAGTTTGTGCATTTTTTGAGTAGAATATTCATGAAAAAATATACGCTTGTCGGACTAGCCCTCCTTGCGCTTCCGTTTCTCGCGAATGCGCAACCTTCAATACAGTCGATGTTACAAGCAGTCGGTTCGATTCTTTCCTCACTTGTTTCGGTTGCGATTGGTCTTGCAGTAGTCTTGTTTCTGTTCGGAGTTCTTAAATACGTTAACTCGGGAGATGATGAAGGTAGTCGAGCAGACGCTCGCCAGCTCATGATATGGGGAATTGTAGCCCTGTTTGTCATGGTTTCTGTAACGGGCTTGGTGCAGTTGTTGAGCAGTACGACCCAAATTGACTCGGGTGGGTTTCTACCAGTCCCGACCTTACCGCCTGTACCATAGAGAGGTTAAAGGTAGTAGAACTTGTACACGGCGAACAGGACGCCAAAGCACTATAAAAGGTCGGATTGGTTTATGTATTTTTTAAATATAGTACACATGAAAAAGTATACGCTTGTCGGAGTGGGTCTTCTCGTACTTCCGTTTCTTGCCAACGCACAGGGTACCGTAGGGGGTCTACTTACATTGGTCGGTACGATTCTCACTTCGCTTGTTCCGATTGCGATTGGTCTTGCAGTAGTCTTGTTTCTCTTTGGTGTTGTTAAATATGTTGCTGCAGGAGATGATGAGGGCGGTCGAGCAGATGCTCGCCAGCTCATGATATGGGGGATTGTTGCCTTGTTCGTCATGGTTTCTGTATGGGGATTGGTGGAGCTTCTTGGCACGACAGTTGGTGTTACTCCAGGCGGAACGGGAACGGTTCCAACACTGCCACCGGTACCATAAAAGACTTGCGTCTGTTTTTTTATCCACATGTTCTTCGATTGTGGGGTTTTTGATGCCATAGTATGATGAAACGTATACATGGCGGGTGGGATTCCAAAGTAATATAAAAGGTCGGATTCGTTTATCCATTTTTTAAGTACAGTACACATGAAAAAATATACGCTTGTCGGACTAGCCCTCCTTGCGCTTCCGTTTCTCGCGAATGCGCAGGCTACCGTAGGATCTCTCCTTACATTGGTCGGTACGACTCTCAGTGCACTCGTTCCATTGGCCATTGGCCTTGCAGTTGTCCTCTTCCTTTTCGGTGTTATCAAGTATGTAACTGCTGGCGATAATGAAGAAGGACGAAAGAATGGCCGACAGCTGATGTTGTGGGGGATTGTCGGTCTATTCGTCATGGTTTCTGTGTGGGGCTTGGTGATGGTGCTCAATACTACGACCGGTATTGGTCAAGGTGGGACGGGCACAGCTCCGACACTTCCTTCAGTGCCATAGCTTTCCTGGTCTGTCTGTAGTGTATTCTCTAGTACATAAGAGGCATGCGGCTTGCGAATATCTATAAAGCAATAGCACACTTGGCACTGTTTGCAGTGCCAAGTGTGCTGTATGCGCAGGCGAATGATATAAGCGGGCTTATGCAGATCGGCGGGAATCTTCTTAATACGATAATACCGATTTTTGTCGGGGTTGCGGTAGTAGTTTTTTTATTCGGTGTTCTCAAATTCATGCAGGCAGGGGACGATGCGAACAAAATAGCGGAAGGCCGCCAGTATATGATATACAGCATTGTCGCGATTTTTGTTATGATTTCCATTTTTGGTCTGGTGGGTCTTTTGTCTTCGACGGTTAATCTCGACAATGGCATGGTTACTATTCCGCAGTTTTAAAGTATTATTTTTTCTATGAATGGTGGTATTGAGGCTTTTGTAGACAATGTAAAATTTGCGATCATCAATCCCCTTCTTGTGCTCATATTTGCGGCAAGTGCGGTTATGTTTGTATGGGGAGCTGTACGGTATATTCTTGGCTCCGATAGCGAAGATGCTCGTACGACTGGGAGCCGGCACATGCTTTGGGGCATTATCGGGATGTTTCTCATTGTTGCAGTAGGCGGTATCATTTCGATTATTCGCAGTACTGTAGGGTAAGGAAAAAACAAAGAGGCGAAACAGATGGAAAGTGCACGAGTGTGCGCTTTTTCTGTTTCGCCTCGAATGAAGGTTGATTTGCTATTTTGCGTTTTGAATGAAGTACAGGATCGTGGTTGCTGCGGCGAGAATGACTGCCGTATACAACATTTTTTCCCCTCCTCTGTGTTGTCGTCCTGCTGCGAGGAGAAAAGACAGGATAAGGAACACTGCTGCCATACCGTAGCCGATCAAAACAACATGCTGGGTCATATCGCCGACAGTTGTGTTCCTGATGGTTTCCCGCAGATCATTCATATCGTTTTGAATGTTTAGATCTCTCAAACTATGCTGATGTGGATCTAAATCGTGAGAAGCACCTTTTTCCACCTTTTTCTTTTCAACAGGTTTGGGCCCGTTACTGAGGCAGAGTTCGTACACTTTTACAGCGTTTGTACGCTGTCTCTGCAGTTTGAGTTGCAGGGTATAGTATTGGTCGAGTGGGTTTTTGCTGTCCTGCTGTGCGAGCACTTCCGCAGGCGTCATTTCAGAGAGCGGTTTTCTTTCTACCGCCAAGACATCGAGCTTTCCCTTGTTGTCAGCTATGAGTTTCTCAATGTCCAAAACGGTTTTTCGTATTTCGCTGTTTGCTCCATCGGTGAGGCGGACATTCTCTCGCATGCAGAACTCTTCGTGTTCTTGTCTTGCGAATGTGGCCGGGTCATAGAACCACTTCGTGAAATTGAGTCGCTGGGCCAAAAAAGTGGTCCAGGATGAGCGCTTTACGTCATAGGGTACCTGCGGGAGGAACGTCTGGGTAAGGGGGAAAACAACGAAGCATCCAAATATTGTAAGGGTCATGGCTACCACAAGCGCAGTGCGTGCCTGTTTCATCGATTCAGGGAGCAATGTTCTTATAAAGAACAGGATCCCAAGGAATGTCAAGACGGTGAAACCGAACTTCAAGCTTCCAATGAAATCCGTGATCCGCATGAGGATCACAAGCGCGCAACCAATTGCTATAAACCACAGATACTTTTTCCCTGCATCACTCATTCTTCAATCTCCTTCAGATC
>JAHFLU010000059.1 GCA_023264615.1 bacterium
TGATGTATGCTGCCTGCAATCCAGATTAAAAATTTAATAAAACGCTATCGCAAGGCAGATAAAAACGCCGTCGACGATATTTCGCTCTCCGTTGCAGAGGGCGAGTTTTTTGCACTTCTCGGCCCAAATGGTGCCGGCAAAACCACAACAGTTTCTATACTTACAACAACGCTTGCCAAAACAAGCGGCAGTGTGCGGATTGCCGGATTTGACCTTGACACAAACGAACGCGAGATTCGCCAAAGAGTCGGCGTCATCTTCCAGGGACCGAGCATCGATCTCAACCTGACTGCAGAAGAAAACATACGCTTTCACGCAATGCTCTACGGAATTTACCCTTTTCGTCCTTTCTACTCCCTTATGCCGAAAGAATACCGGCAACGCGTTATGGACCTTTCTCGTCTCCTTGACATAGAGGACGCTGTCTTTAAGCCGATCCGTACATTTTCGGGCGGCATGAAGCGCAAGCTTGAAATTGTCCGCTCCCTCATCCATAAACCAAAAGTGCTTTTTCTCGACGAACCGACGACCGGCCTTGATCCCCTGTCCCGCCGCACGCTCTGGAAATATCTGGAGCGCGTCAGAAAAGAAGAAAAAACGACGGTTTTTTTGACAACACACTATCTCGAAGAAGCAGAGGTTGCAGATCATGTCGGTATTGTGAACAACGGCAAGATTGTCATGTATGGTTCTCCTAAAGAAATCAAGCAACAGCTTGTCCACAACGAGCTCATTATTGATGCGGAAAATCGTGACCATCTCCGCCGCGAACTCCGCAACGTTACGGAAGATATTAAAGGAGATGGGCCTTTCCGCGTTGCACTGGGCACACCACACCATGCACAGCAAATTATCAGGTCACTTCAGACACCACTTACCCTTCTCGATATGAAACGGCCGACACTTGAGGATGCATATCTCACCATTATCGATCATGGAGATTCAACCGAACAATCTTCTCAAAAAGAAAGTGTGTAAACAACATCACATTTGAAACATGAAAGAACTCCAAGCAATCATGACTATTGCATATCGTGATTTTACGAAGCTTCTGCGGGACCGGTTTCGGCTTGTCGCATCGCTCATCTTTCCGCTCATCTTTATCGGCGTCCTCGGCGGCGGTCTCAACTCCTCTCTTGCAGGACGATTGCCCTTTGCATATCTGCCTTTCGTTTTTATCGGAGTATTTGCACAGACAATGTTTCAGTCCGCAGCCGCAGGAGTCATCTCGCTCATTCAGGATCGGGAAAATGACTTCAGTAAAGAATTATTTGTGGCACCCATTTCTCGCTATAGCATCATCTCTGGAAAAATTCTCGGTGAATCGCTCGTCGCCATGACACAGGGCATCGGCATCATAACGCTCGGGCTTCTCTTTGGCGTGCCACTGCCGCTCTCCAAACTTATCATCATGATTCCGCTCGCGCTTCTCTCCGCCATTATCGGCGGTTCTTTTGGGATTCTTATCATTGCAAGTGCAAGTGAGCAGCGCACCGCAAGCCAGTTCTTCCCTTTTTTAATTTTCCCGCAACTTTTTCTTTCCGGCGTATTCAATCCAGTAAACGACTTTCCACCGATTCTTCATATTCTTTCCTACTTCACACCTATTCGATATATTGTCGATCTTATGCGTGCGATCTACTATGCAGGAACACCTGAATACTCGCTCATCATCGCGAGCAGTCCGCTCCTTAATCTTTCGGTCATCATACTTCTCTTTGCTGTTTTTCTCATCGCTGGCACATTCCTTTTTATCCGAAAAGAGCGGAGTAGATAAAAAAACAAAGTACGTTTACTCTTCGGCTCGTGGTACAATACATAAATTGATACGTAAAGGTTTAGTCCTTAATTTTTTTGTATATGGATGAAAAACAACAGTACACTGGACTCATCACCGAGATTATAAAGAAACAGTCTGTAATTCTCGGTCCTGAAATTGCAATATTGAAAGCTCGTAGCGTAGCCGGTCTTATCGTGGAAGATGACGGCAGGGTTACAAATGTTGGTGCCGATCCAAAAGACACGCTCCAAAACCTCATTGACCAATACGTTGAGCTTTCCGGGCAAATTGTCAAAAATGCTCTTAGTTCAATTTTCGCGAAGTATCCGAACATAAACATTAATAAATAGCTTCTATGAACCTAGAAACACTTATTTTTATCGGCTACTGCGTTTCTTCCCTTGGTTTTCTTGTAGCTGCTATCGTGACGAGTCTTACGGTAAGCAAACTGGGCAAGTCGGCTCTTGGCTCGGTGGTAACGTACTTGTTTATGGGTACGGCTACATTCTTCGTTATCACCATATTTCAGTATCTCGGGGCTCATTTTTTCAATATATCGGATGAATCCATGGATATTTGGTGGCATATAATGTTTTACCTTGCTTTAACTTCCTACTTCCTTGGATTCAAGGCACTTGTCAGTTTAACATCACAAACTGGACAAAGTGGTGCTCTTGGCAAAGAAAAATGGTGGGGAATATTCTCATTTGTTCTTCTTGCCATTATATTCATCATTCCGAGCTACTCTGAACCGACCATTATGATGTACAATGCCTCTTCTCTTTCTGCGTTTGGACTCCACCACTTTATCGCTTTCGCCCTCGCGGGGCTCGTCGGGTTTTATGTTCTTTTTATTAAGAAAAATATCGGCCAGATTGGACATGCTATTGCGAATCCAGTCATCGTAGCTCTCTCTGCGCTTAGTTTGCAGCATTTTTGGGAATTGCTCGCAGAAAGCTGGAAAGTAATAGACCTTCCAAGCGAGAAAATAGAGGGCGGTGAAAAAATATTTCTTACAATCGCCGCGTTTTCTATCACCTATGCGATCATTCGCTTGAAATCTCTTACTGCTGCAAAATAGTTTCCCGGTCATACTAATTTCCCCACCGACCTTATGATGCTCACGGCCGTTTCAATTGTGCTCGCACTCGCTGGCCTCGGTGCCAGTATCTTGCTTGTGATCAAAGATCGTAAGGCAAAGGTAGTGCTTGAGAAACGAGAGCAGGATATAAGCAGGCGAATGTATGAGCTTGCTATTCTTAAAGAGCTTGGTGACCGCATAGGCTATTCTCTCGATGTCCAGCAGATTATAGACATCATCACCAATTCATTGCACCAGTTTCTTGAATACGCCGCTGTTTCCTATATGCTCTTAGAGCCCGAAAAGCTCATTTTTAAAATGCACCTTGAGCGTTCTGTACATCAAGGATTTGTGAATGAAATTAGGGACAGAATGCTCGGTTCCCTTTCTGCACTTCTCGATAGACAGTTTGACAAAAAAGATGTCAAAGAAATTATGTCGGGAGCTATTATCATCGACGAACTCGATGATCCTGTGCGATCATTCTTTAACATTCCACTCGTTATCGATGAAAAAGTGGTCGGTGTTTTAACCGTTGCAGACACAAAAAGCGGCCTCTACAAAGAAGAGGAGATGACCATTCTCTACAAGATTATCCGGCAGGCCTCAAAAGCAGTGACGAGCCTTCAAGGCGTCGTTAAAACAGAACAGGCTAAAGTCAATGCCATGGTCGAGAGTATGGCTGACGGTGTGGTTATGACCGATATTGATTATCGAATAATGGTGGTAAACCCGAGTGTTCGCAACCTCATTGGTTTACCAGAGAAAGAAAACATCACTATTTTCGATTTTATCGATAACCTTGAAGGGAAGTTTGATATACGAGGAAAACTCGAGGAAAGTGTGAAGCTCAATAAACCATTCAAGTCTGAAGAGGTACTTATCAGGGACAAGTTTTATCGAATATTTGTTTTTCCGGTTAACGCAAATATTACCGGGCAGCCAGGTGAGAAAAACGTTGTCGGGGGCGTAGTCATATTTCACGATGTGACAGCTGAACGCTCGGTAGAACAGATGCGCGAGCAGTTTACTTCTATGATTGTACACGAGCTGCGCACACCGCTCTCCGGTATCAACAAAATTATTGAGATTTTGTACAACGATCAAGTCGCTCTTTCCAAGAAAGAATTTGACGAATATGTAAAAATGATAGGCACAAGCAGTGCAAGCATGCTTGACCTTGTGAATGACATCTTAGACGTTGCCAAGCTTGAAGCGGGAAAATTTTCTGTTAAAAAAGAGCCTGTTGATATAAAAGGGGTAATACAAGACCGGCTGGAATTCTTCAAACCGAGTGCTGCTGATATGAAAATTAATTTGTCTGTTGAATTTGACAAAGATTTACCTCCACTTATTCCCATAGACCAGGTGGCCATAAAACAAGTGCTGAACAACTTTATTTCAAACGCTATTAAATTTACAAAAGCAAATGGCTCGGTAGGAATTTTTGCCATTCATCATAAAGCCGGGGTGAATATTTCTGAAGAGTTAGCTCGATTTTCTTCAAAAACCAGCATACCAATATCTGACGATAAATTTAAGGATGCTCCTCATTCCGTTGTGGTTGCTATCTCTGATACGGGCTCTGGCATTAACACGAATAATGCCAAGGAGTTGTTCAGTAAATTTAAACAGCTTGGCAACAGATCTGAATCTGGTGTTAAGGGTACCGGTCTCGGACTCGTCATAGCAAAAGGAATCGTGGAGGAACATGGCGGCTCGGTAGGAGTCGTTTCCGAAACAGGAGTTGGAAGTGTTTTTTTCTTTGTGCTGCCACTAGAGAAAAAATCATAAACATATACAAGTATAAAAAGCGACCTGCCGCTCGGTGCGAACGGCAGGTTTGCATTATTGTTTTAAGAACACGGTAATGTTTTCAAAACCTATCGCGAAAGGCAAAAGGTAGTCTCCAGCTTGAGCAAAGTGTACTTTTTTGTACCCTCTCTTTTCCATTTCAACCACGAGATCAAGACCAGAATCGAGGTAGGGGTTTACTGTCACAACCGCCCCATACAGAAGCACTGCGGCACCAAATCGGTCATCCAAAAAGCCGAGTACATCGTGACCGCCGGCAACGACGAGCGTCGCATCCGGACGATTAAGCTCCACATCCTCTGTATGCGGTACATGAGAATCTCTCGAGACAAATAAAAGACCTTCTCTACCTGTTAGGGCGCCCGCATACATCATCGACTGGATCACCTCCGTTCGCCCTTCTCTCGAGTATCGCTCGATCTCCCACCACGCATTCACACATTCTTTCGCGTCGAAAGCGATGTCTTCAAAACAAGTAGTATCAAAAATTCTCGCCCAGTAGAAATCAAGCCCGGAAACTGGCACATGCCCAAGGGTACGTCTCTCAAGAGATATATGCTCGGCGATCTCATCAAGCACTTCGCAACACCATTTTGTTGCAGGGTAGGCCTCCTTTTCTTCTAAAGTCACGAGTTCTCGATACAGCCGAAAGTACTCCGCACGCTGTTTTCTGATCGTATTTGTAACACGCGCTATAAACTCTGCATCGCCCATACAGGCTTCCATAAACCAGAAAGGAATCTCTCTGTCAGAAGGCCGCCTACCCGTCGCTATTGCGTAGAGCCGATCAACGGTTGCAGGATCGGACAACAATCTGTCCACAAACCAATCCATATCTCTTACCAACAGCGTATCTCCCGTTTAGAGTAAACAGACAACAATATTTACACTGAAGCAAACCTACCATAGAAAAACGGTACTCGCTACAGAGCTATACTCGCTTCTCTTTCCGCAAAGTAAAAAAGTTTTAAGCCTTGGTTGTACGCCCCAAGCCTGCACAACGACAGTGTCTAGCGCTGAACCTCCAAACGATCCACCCGCGTTGTGAGGACTCGCGCACGGTCTCGAAATTCATCATGCTCCTGCTGTAGCTTTGTAAACCCATCATCCACTTTTCCTTCCAAGCGTACAACGTTCTCCTCAACACGTGTGATACTCTCTTCCAGACGTGTGATATTCTCCTCCAGACGTGTGATATCGTTTTTTGTTGCTGTCTGCCCAAATCCTTTCGCAACCATATGAGCCAGCTTTTCAATCTGATCTTCAACAAACTTTTTCGTTGAATCATCCATACAAAGTTATACTACTCTGTGTAAGGTAGTATAACAAGAGCACG
>JAHFLU010000060.1 GCA_023264615.1 bacterium
CATCCGCACCGATATTATTTTGAATACCGATTGATCTTTCCGCTGTCAGTCTGTGTTCACTCCCATTAATGTGTGAGCGAAACGTCACTCCATCCTCTGTAATCGTCGCAAGCGGGTCGCGTGTTTGTTCCAGAATTTTGCCCTTGATAAATGCCTCTAGTTCTGTGCGGCTGATAAACTTATTCAGGTCGCGGGCATAGGCGCTTCCCAGAGAAAAAACCTGGAAACCTCCTGAATCCGTCATTGTTGGGCCTTGCCAATTCATGAACGAATGAATACCCCCCGCATCGCGGATAATATCCTCCCCGGGCTGCAGATAGAGGTGGTAGGTGTTCGCAAGGATGACCGTCCCGCCGAGTTTTTTGATCTGTTCCGTCGTAATCGATTTTACTGTCGCTTTCGTCCCCACAATAACAAAAGCTGGCGTTTCAAGAACGCCATGCGGTGTCGTCATCTTTCCTGCTCGCCCGAGCGCCTTTGGAATACGTTTCTCTATTGAAAATGAGATTGGCGGTTGTGCCACGTTGAAATACTCCATTGCGTATGCAAGAGGAGCGCAGTTACAGTATCGTATCGGCGCTAGAAGAGCAAACTACCAAACACAAAGGCACCGACCGTACAAACAGCAATCATAATAACAACCCATTCTTCTTTACTTCGCTCCCCTGTTTTTTTTCTCGGCACAATCATACGTATCAGGTAATGCTACAGGAAAAAACAGTGCTCTGCACTTCGTACCTGTGGACTACTCAAGATTCGCGCGCAAAAGAGCAAGGGCACCGTGCAGACCGCCAAAAGAACCGAGCTCGGCAGGAACGATTTCGGGAACATTCGGGAAAATGGTAAGCATCTCACGTACATACTCACGCACCCTATCAAGCGGTATGACCGCGCCTTGTGTACCCGTGACCATCGAGCCTCCCACAACGATACAATCAGGCGACCAGAATGTAATAACATTATGTAGCATAACAGCAAGGATACGCGCAGCCTCATTCCAGGTTGTTTCGTCGGTTATTTCGTATGCTTTCTTATGAAATCTCCGCTCGAATGCCCCACCGGTAATAAGGGCCTCCGGGTGGAGCAACGTTGGCTCTCCTGAACACGTACAAAGTGCTTTTTCGTTCATGTCCACAATGTGATGGCCAATCTCGAAGCCATAGGAATTTTTATCAAGAATGCCATTCACTGTCCGGACTCCGTTTGCCCCGGTGCTAATCGTGATATATGCCACAATAGCGTGCGATTTGCCTCCTCCGGCGACTGCTTCGCCAAGGCCAACAACCGCGGTATCGTTATCGACAAAAACCGGAGCAGAAAATTTTTCCTCAAGTGTTTTCTTGAGAGATTTGTTTTGCCACTCCGGGAGATTGGGTGGGTGCAACAACACACCGTCCCGTGCACGCACCGGACCCTTTGCTCCGCCCGCTGCCGCGGTGATTGCAATACCGCCCCGTAACTCCTCGGCAGCAGAATAAATACGCCCTATGCCTTCTTCAAAATTCTGCGGAGTATCAAAAGTAGTCGGCTCTCCGAATGTCGCACCATCCTTTGAAGCAGCGACGCGAATATTTGTTCCTCCAATATCAAAAAGTATATACATGTTTTGTTTCAACGGGTTCTTAGTAAATAGCGAAATACATAAGTGCGGCGGATGTAAGCACAAGCATAATGCCAAAGCGAACGGAAAAGTTCTTCTTCATTCCTACCTGGTGTTTGGATTCACCGCTCTCGCTTATACCGATCGCTTTGTTTGCGGGGTCTGACATACGAAATGAATTAATATCGGCAATGTCATCAAGAAATATCTGCGGGACAAACATTGCACGCAACATCGTCCTGTTATTCCTAAAAAAAAGAATGAGTATCCCAAAAACAAAGAGGACGATGCTTAATAACGCGAGTACTATCTCAAAAAATCCCATAGATATTTTTATCCAGTTTTACATCACGCTGATATTCTCTTTTTAAACTCTTCTATCATGGGTACCTGTTCTGGATCGAGACCGTACTTTGTCGCTGTCGTAAAAGCAGCCCAGTCAGCACAGACGAGCGAATTGAAGATTTTCTCAAAGATATTTTTTCCGGTTAGAAATATCTTTTCTCCGTGTACCTGCCGTACCTCAAACAAATCAAAGAGAGCATTCATCCTTTTTCCAATATGCGGGTGGTCATCCGGATCCATCAGAAAATGAAAGTAGAAACGTTCGGAAAGTTCCCTTGTCGTCGTTGTAACATCAAACCCAGTCATTTCATTGTGGTTCAGTTCAGGCAGAACATTATAAAAAGAGGGTATTTTGCCCGTCTCGTTATATTTTATCTTCCAATTGTATGCGATAGGTAGATTTACCGTAGACGAATATATAATGGGCACTTTTCCTGTCAGACGCTCTGCAAGCGCTTCCCCCTGTCGACGAAGCTCTACAGTATCGAGACTCTCCGTAAGCTGCGCGGTTTCGTTAAGCACATGATACTCTCCCATAAGCACAAGGAGTGCCCGTAGTGAATAGCCAAGTGCCGAGCGCGGCTGTATGCCCGTATCAGGCATTTCTACAAAGGGTATCGCATTTTCACGCGCAAGAGAAAGCAGCGTTCCTCCGGTTGCAATCACGGCAACAGGCAGTCTTTCACGGATCGCCGTTTTAAAAGAATCAATTGTTTCTTCCGTGTTGCCTGAATAGGAGCTTGCAATAATGAGACTCTGTGCAAAATATTCCTTAGGTAATGGCGGCAGCCCGTAGTCTCTGTGCGAGAGAATGTTTTTCTCCGGCAGCCGCATTTTGATAAGACCGGGTGCCAGGTTTGAACCTCCCATCCCACACACGATGTATGAGGACACGCTCGGAAGCTTCTCCTTATTTTCGATAACGGGCATAAACCCAAACTGTGTATGAAATTGTTCTATAGCTTTTTCCATATTCTTTATTATATATGCTTTTATCAAACTAGAGAACTCTTCACCCAACATCTTTTGATTTTTTTATATATCGTTGTATGGTAACAACGGTGTACCGTATGGAAATCAAAACAAAGGAGCTCGTATGTTGGGAGATCGCACAAATAAGCAGTTTTTCGAGTACCTTGAACAACATGTCCTTTGCAGCATTAGCGCCTCCGCCACACTTTCTCAGGTATTTACAGGTGATACCTCGCCTGTCCATGCAGCGAGCGAGATCAAAGATTTTGAACACAAGGGAGATCAATTGATCGAAGCTGCGCGCATGGTCGTCGATCGGACCTTTATGATGCAATTTGATCACGAAGATAACGGGATTCTGCTCATGCATCTTGATGAAGTACTTGATGGTATTGATGCAGCGGCGTGCCGTATGAAACTCTACCACAGCGTCGGGAATGAATCGCACGCAGAGCAATTGAGCCTCATCATCGTAGAGATGTTAGGCATGACCAAAGCGCTCTTGCCGAACCTACGCCACCTTGACCGTCCCGCCGCATCAGAACTCATCAAAAAGATCAGGCAGCATGAAAAACGTGCCGATCGTATCCTTGAGGACGGCATTGAAGCACTGCATCAGAAAAATTCGGATACACCACTCCTGTTCCAACATATCGCTGATGTCTATGGCCATCTGCTTATGGTGTTCGAATGGGAAAAGATCATCGAACTTTTGGAGGAGGTAACCGACCAGATCGAAGATGTTGCGGACACTATTGAACGGATCATCCGCAAATATGCACTCGCCTAATAAAAGGAGTATTGCGTGCGGTTTTTACTACCCGTTTTAATAGGATTTTGCGGTATCTGGGGATCCTTTGGACTACTCTATGCCGTGTTGTTTCTTGTGCTTACCGCAGAGTTTGTGAATGGATGGACCGATGCGCCAAACGCTATTGCCACTGTGGTTGCAACACGGGTCATGCGACCGCAATATGCGGTTATCATGGCAGCGATATTAAATACCGTCGGAGCATTCTCCGGCACAGCCGTTGCATTATCAATCGGGAAAGGAATTGTCGATCCTGCCGTCATCAACCTCTATACCGTTGCGGGAGCAATGACAGGAATTGTCATCTGGAGCTATGTTGCATGGACACGCGGCATACCCACGAGCGAGAGCCACGCATTGATCGCCGGACTCGCAGGAGCTGCGCTTGCCTCGTCCGGTCCGCACGCTCTTTTATGGAGCGGGTGGCAAAAGGTATTTATCGGACTAGCAATCTCCTCTCTTCTCGGTTTCGTGATTGGGTGGATCATCCTTCGAATCATCATCTTTATCTGCAAAAACTGGTCCCCCTACCGCGTACGGAAACATTTTTGCTGGATGCAGCTCTGTTCTGCAGGGTTTATGGCCCTTAGTCATGGATCAAATGATGGACAGAAGTTCATTGGTGTCTTCGGACTGGTGCTCTTACTTGGCGGCGTGTACCAGACATTCACCATTCCTTACGGTGTGATCATTCTATGCGCGGGAGTCATGGGCATCGGAACGATGCTTGGAGGATATCGGATTATACAGCGGATGAGTGCTATGGGCGGATTGCATGAGCCCCATACTGGTTTTGCTGCTGAAATGGGGTCTGCACTCGCTATCATCGTAGCATCCCACTACGGCATACCGTTAAGTACCACACAAACAATAAACACGACGATTATGGGAGTTGGTGCTGCACGACGCTATAGCGCCGTTCGATGGTCTGTCGCACAAGAAATGATACTAGCGTGGATCTTGACCTTTCCGATCTGTGCAACAATCGCGTTCCTGATTACATTACTGTTATTGTATTGAAGCTCGGGTAAGAGCCTGTTCAAAACAAAAAAACACCTGCAGCAAAATTTGCTGCAGGTGTTTATCATAGAGAACTCGTATCGAGATGCAGGCGCAGATGTCGGGTACGACCATGCAGAAATTCCTGAAGCTCTGCAGTAATGCGCGCCTCATCGCCATCCCAGATAATTTCAATAAAACGAGTCTGTGGTTTTGAACAAATGCGCGCAAGGCGCAAACGAATTTCTCGCTGTATACGCTCCATCCCTTTTTGTGTTCCCCATCCGGACCACTGCGCGCCTGCCCCTGAACGTACTGTAACAGAACCGTTTGGCATAGAACATTCAAGCGGAGAAAGAACGCGTATGAACAGTCCCTCGCTTCCTTCTCGTTCAAATCTCTTATATGCACTCTCAAAACGTCCCCATTCAGTTTCGTTCTCCGGATGAATCAGAAAATCAGAAACAATACAAACAAGTTGTTCCGGCATGATACTTGTTTGCTGTTTAAGTACTTTCGGAAACGGTGATCTCTCCATACTGCTGTATGGTTCAAGGTTGTTCATGAACCTACGTAATGCTGTTGATGCAACAGCTTGGTCGCCGACTTCATTCATAGAGATCGTTCGCGCACCAACACCAATAAACGACGCTGTGCCTTGATTCGGTTCACAAAAAATGCTTTGCGCGAGACTCGAGATAATCTTGGTCGCAGCAAAACGTTTCGAAGGCGTACCAAAATCTATAGCAGGAGAGGCATCCAGAAAAAACTGAACGGAAACTTCTTCATCTCGAACATGGTACACGGCCATTCTTTTTTTCATACGGGCCGACAGTACGGGCGAATACCATTCAGGGCTTTCTCCCGGCTCCATCTCTCGTATTTCAGAAATTTCTTCCCCAAATCCATGAATAGAGCTCGGGTGATCGCCCGTCATAATACGCTGTGACGGAACTGGCAGATGCCAGAACGGAAATGTTCCAAGGCGCAGCGGTATAATCGGATCAAAATCCATACTTTGACTCCTTCCTACATCTGTCCTGTACTGTATACACAAGACAGATGTGCTTTATAAAACGTTCTAGGTACTAGCTTAGAGCCTGTCTACGCTCTCCATTTCGACTATAATTTTCCAAATTTTGGCTAAAAAATGTGCAATTCTCTTCGATGAATCTCGATTCACCTCATCAAATTGCCCATTTTTTATAACGTCGAGCGAGGATGACAAATGAGAGGTACTCCTTTCA
>JAHFLU010000061.1 GCA_023264615.1 bacterium
GAGGAACGAGCTTGAGGACGGTACCAAAAGTTCAACCAATTAAAACAAGTCCCACTCATATGAGTGGGACTTGTTTTAATAAAAAATATTTATGCAATAGAATATTTACCCGAGCGGTCTTTCTTAAAGTATGACTCGTTTTCAAGATTGACGACAACGGTATTTTCTTTGACGTAGCGCTCTTTAAGCACTTTGTCGACGATTTCTTTTCGGGTGAGCTGTCCGTGTTTTTTGAGAATTTCACGAATGACGTCACGAACGACACCCCCTGCATATCCCCACTCGGCAAGCGCATAGAGACCACGGCCGACGAGGACGAAGCGATCATCTTTAATGAGTTCATTGTGGCAGGTCGCGACATGCGCTTTTTTGCCGAAGAGCTGTGTGATTGCGCGGGCGACTTCGGTAAAGTGCATCGGTGAACCATGTCGGCGAATCGAAAGATACGCGAGGTCGCGCATACCTTTGACACGAATGTTTGGTGACGTGACGATCCCCCACTCTCCGAGAGAATTACGCCCGATTTTTTTTGAAAGTGCCAACCAGCGTTTTGCAATTTCTGCGGACTTCTTTGTGTCTTCGATACCCTTGAGCTGGTTGAGGAACGAGAGGATCATTTCAGACTCTTGGACAAGATCATCCTCGGAGAGGCCTTTATAGATCTTTCGGAGGACTTGGTGGACGATCTCCGCCTTTTTTTCATCGACGTACCAGCGATGTTTAAATTCAGGATCTTCTTTGCGCTTTGTAAATTCATCGCCGAGCGTGAGAAGAAGATAGACGTGGTTTTGCGTTGAAGCATCCGTACTTATCTCTTTCAAGAGATCGTCTTCGTTGACGATTCCACCAAGTGTTTCGATGTAGTCGCGGAGCTCTCGGAATGCAACAGCTTCCTTGCTGAACATATCGGACTTGCGCACGGTCTGAAGCGCGTGGTTTTCAATCTGACGGACACGTTCACGCGTGATGCCATAAAGAGCCCCGATAGACTCAAGGGTCATGCGGCTGGGCGATGTTCCCAGGCCGTAACGGTTTACGACGACATTTCGGGCACGTTCAGGAAGCACAACAAGCAGCCGCTTGGTGACCTGTTTTGGTTTTATAGTTATTGATGTAGTAGGCATAGTCGATTGTTCTTAGGTCTTTCACGTGCGAAAGGAGAGCAGCAATACATTAACACATATCAATAATAAGTCAACAGTGTGTCAAGAGAGCGCTACAAACCTTAGATTCTAGTAGAATACCACATGTTGTTTATGAAAACAAGCCCACTACAAAAGAACAAAATTTATAAGCTTCTCTTTGACGAAGATGATTTTTTTGATTGTTTTTCCGTTCAGATTTTTCGCAATATTTTCGTTTTTCTCGGCCGCTTCCCGGACAGCTGTTTCAGCACTTTGTGATGGTAGAAGGAGTGTTCCCCGAATTTTGCCATTAATTTGCACAACGATTGTAACTGTTTTTGGTAGAGCCGTATGTACATCAGAGAGAGGCCATGGGTGTGTATGAATAGATTTTTTCTCGTTTAAAAATGACCAGAGTTCTTCTGTTATGTGTGGAGCAAAAGGGGCCAAAAGAAGGAGTAAGTCTTTGTACGCCTTTTCGGGAATCGAAGACACTTTTTCTAAATGATTTGTCAGTATCATAAGGGAACTGATCGCGGTATTGAAGTGCATCTGTTCAATGTCTGTTCCTACTTTTTCAATAGTGCTATGAAAGAGAGTGCTCGTGTCCTCATCGAGTATCGCATCTTGTTTGACTTTTTCTTGCAAACGCCAGACGCGTTCTATGAACCGTCTGCAACCGACCATATTGTCAATACTCCAGGCGATCGCTTGATCGAATGGTCCCATAAACATTTCATACAGTCGCAATGTATCGGCGCCGAAACGCTCGACCATATCGTCAGGGTTGATCACGTTGCCTTTTGATTTGGACATTTTTGCTCCCCCTTCTGCAAGAACAAGACCCTGTGATGTTCTCTTTGCATACGGCTCGCTTGTGGGCACCTGTTTTTCGTCGAAGAGAAATTTATGCCAAAAACGGGAATACAAAAGATGGAGCGTCGTGTGTTCCATACCGCCATTGTACCAATCCACAGGCGTCCAGTACGCGAGCGCTTCTGTGCTCGAAAAAGTGTTGCTGTTGTGCGGGTCAGTATAACGCAAATAGTACCAGCTTGATCCTGCCCAGTTTGGCATCGTATCTGTTTCACGTTTTGCCAGACCTTCACATGAAGGGCACGTTGTGTTGACCCAGTCCGTTGCTCCTGCGAGCGGTGATTCGCCTGCATCGTTTGTTTTGAAATTCTCAATCATGGGAAGTCGAACGGGCAGTTGTTCTTCCGGCACAGGGACAAAACCGCATGTCGGACAGTTGATGATCGGTATTGGCTCCCCCCAGTATCTTTGCCGAGAGAAAACCCAGTCGCGCAACTTGTAGGTAACACGCTCTCTCCCGTGCACGAATGCAGTGATATTTTTTGCTGCTTCCGCATTTGTCTGTCCATTGAAGTCTCCGGAGGCAACCATGTGTCCGTCTCCTGTATATGCACTATCAAGGACAGGACATGTTTTTTTAGGGTAATGCGGGCAAACAACCATTATTTTTTTTAGGTTGAATATGTCTGCGAATTCGAAATCGCGTACATCGTGCGCAGGAACTGCCATAATGGCGCCTGTTCCATACTGGGAAAGGACGTAGTCTGCCACCCACACAGGGATTCTCTCTCCGTTTGCGGGGTTCTCGGCAGATATACCAAAAAGCTCTATTCCAGTTTTCTTTCTTCCCTGCGCTGTGCGCTCGATGTCTTTTTGAGCTCGCGCTTGTTTGCAGTAGCCCTCCACTTCTTTCCAGTTTGAAATACTGTTCTGTAATTGTGTAAGGATCGGGTGTTCCGGGGCGAGTACAAGATAGGTTGCCCCGAAAAGTGTATCTGGCCTCGTGGTGAATACTGTTATCTTTTCATTGCTCTTTGTGTCATTTGTGTCAATGGGAAAGTCAATCTCGACGCCCTTGTTTCTCCCAATCCAATTGCGTTGCTGTGTTTTAATTTGCTCCCAAAAGTCGAGTGGATCGAGGTCGTCATAGAGCCGATCGGCATATTTGGTGATTGCGAGCATCCACTGTTCCCGCTCGCGTTTTTCTGTTCCCGTTCCGCAGCGTTCGCACGCCCCATCAACCACCTCTTCATTCGCAAGGCCGGTTTTGCAGGAAGGACACCAGTTGACGAGAGTTTTTGCTTTATACGCAAGTCCCTTTTTAAAAAGTTGTAGGAAAATCCATTGCGTCCATTTATAGTAGGCAGGGTCAGTGGTATTAATTTCTCGCGACCAGTCGAATGAAAAACCGAGTGACTGCAGCTGTCGGCGGTACGTATCAGTATTTTTCTTGGTGGTAACTGCGGGATGAATGTTGGTTTTGATTGCGTAATTTTCAGCAGGCAGGCCAAACGCGTCCCACCCTATAGGATAGAGAACATTGTAGCCATTGGCACGGCGTTTTCGTGCGATAATATCGAGTGCTGTATAGCTGCGCACATGGCCCACATGGAGTCCTTCTCCTGAAGGATAAGGGAATTCAATGAGGCAGTAGAATTTTTTTTTGCTGGTATCCTCGTGTACCTCGTACAGTTTTTCTTGTTGCCAACGTTTCTGCCACTTGTCTTCTATTGATTTGTGATCATACGTGCGATGCATGTGTTCATACTAGAGAACGGGAACGGTTTTACGTGGGATAGGGACTGCCATTTCTGCTGGTACCTGGATTCGTACCTGGTCTGGGAAAATTTGTCGCTCAAAACATGTTCTGCCGATCCCATGTCCGGATTCATAGCCAGGGGAATAGCCAGGAGGGATTGGTTTTTGGATCCGATTGCGTGCGTCGACATCTATGGGGCGGGTTGGCAGATTAAATGTTGCACAAAGTTCAAACTTCATATCAGAGATGCGTCGAAACTCGTAATCAGCACCTGTTTCAGGGTCGCGTGGTACGACGAACCCATTTTGTTCGAGTGCATTCAGTGCCTCGGGAATATCACCGAAATTTTGACGATGGTAAATGATATTTTGCGTAATATCGGAAAGATGTTGCACGCGCGTCTCGTCGAGCTTGTAGCTGCGTTGGTTAAAGGGTGAACCGATAACTGTGAAGCTTAAACAAAGCACCCCAAGAGCAACTCCCGAAGAAACTAGTGCGAGCGTCCAAAGAATCCGTGTTCGTTTATGTGCAGCACTTTTAAGTTCATACATGAAGTATGAGAATACGGCACCCGACGTAAGAAAAACGACGAGGACTTTCACGAGAAAACGCATAGTGAGCTCACCTTCAAAGAAATATCTAATCAGGGCGATGAGATCGACTACCATAGTGATACCGGCTACAAAGATGGTCAAAAATACGAGCCACTTGCGGATCCAGAGTTCGCGCTTTTGCGGATATTTCGACATATCCGCTTCCGTCAAGCGTGCAAGGATTAAAAAGACTGGGAACGTGACAATGAATGCTGCTGCACCGCCATTAATGGTACTTGCCGCTCCGGCAAAGTAATAGTCATATGCTACTTTGTCGGGGAAATAAAAGTTGATGATGCCATAGAGGATCGTCAGGAGGCTGATTGCAGCCGCGTAGAGAAAGGCCATAACTCCCAGGTGGAGGAAAAAATCTTTCGGCGTTGTATGTGTTTTAGATGATGTGTGTTCCATATAAACTTGTTTTAAGAATATGCTCGCAGTATAGCGCATCACGAAAAATATTGCAAAGTTATCAGAAATATGTTTTAATTTCACAAAACTAGTTCCCACGATGTTGTTAGAGGAGAAGATACATGTACCGTATTTTGCTGCTTTTGCCTATCCTTGGACTCATGGTGTTGTTGGTGGCATCGATTTGTTTTGATAATTTTGATGGCCTTGCCAGCATGTTTTTTTATCGAGGTATGACTGTCGTTGGTTTGAAAACAGAGCATGGTGTGATGCAACCATTACCGTCTGAAGCTACGGTACAGCTACTTAGTGATTGCGGATGTCCTGTAGAAAAAGTGCAGTTGAGTCTCATTGACCCCTATATGCAATTGTGTATTAATTGCGCTCAAGTCGAAAAAAGTGTGTTTTCAGGACAAAAATTGGAAGTATGACTATACACATGCGCTCCGCAAAACAGCGGAGCGCATTCTTGCATAGAACGGGTTCCGAAATCTACAATATAAAAGAGCTATTCTTCAGATACTTTGAAGGAGGACTGTATGTCGTTGCCACCATCGTATTCATTGCCTCTTGTATCGTTGTTGGTGCTGGTGCTTATCTATGTGAAAAGACACTATAGTATGCGGTATGGTCTCTGTGATGAATGCTACAGAACCGACTCTCGAGGGCTCGTTAAGTCTATCGTAGGGAAAGGAAATATCTGTCATACGTGTGAATCGATTTATAGTATTGTTCTCGAAGGAAAACAAATACCCGGGTGTGAAGAGAGTATGGGATTTGGCGTACAGGTAGATGTTTCTGCTGAAAGAAAGCGCCGTATCTGGATCAGTCAATGGGTACGGGGGACATTTTTTGATGCGAAAAATTCACGCTCATAGGAGCACGGGCATACGCAGAAAATGGGGGGTTCTATGATGGAACCCCCTTGTTTTTTATTTTACATAGGATCTACGCACTTGGATGCAGTTCGAGGAAAAACGAGAAGCGGAGCAAGCCGTATTCCTTATATCGGCAAGCGAGGATGCGAAATGAAAGTTACTATTTTTATTTCGTCCGAGCGAAGA
>JAHFLU010000062.1 GCA_023264615.1 bacterium
CTGTCTTAACAGCACCAATCTTATCCACAACCTCCATACCTCCTACTACTTTGCCAAACACCGGGTGTTTGCTGTTTAAATAGTCGTTATTCACGAGATTGATGAAAAACTGGCTGCCGCCGGTATTCGGCCCCGCATTTGCCATTGCAATCGTGCCCCGGCTATTCTTGTTTTCCGCTGTAAATTCATCCGGAATTTTATATCCAGGGTCTCCTGTTCCCCAAGAGGACGTATCACTGCCTTTCGAGTTCGGATCGCCTCCTTGCAGCATGAAATCTTTGATAACACGGTGGAATTTCACCCCATCGTAAAAATCCTTCTCTGCAAGCTTAATAAAATTGCCTACGGTGATCGGCATCGTATCCATAAACATCTCAATCGAGATATCTCCCATGTTTGTCTTGAGAACAACGATGGGATTCTTTTTTGTTGTATCTGTCACATTTGCTGTTTTCGGCTCATCAGATTTTTTCTCATCGGAAACGGCAACCCCTTCCTGCTTTTGTTCAGTATCGGGAACCCCCACAGAAACGTCGCTACGCCGATCAAAGAAAAACCACAAACCGCCAATAATAATGAATAGAATAATAAATATGGTGATAGTTTTCATGGGTTGCATTGTAACAAACTATTTTTGAGAGGCAAGAGCTGTGTATCGTTTTGTCCTACAATGACGCTATCGAACATCTCAATCTGTATGGCCGCTACCATACACGAGCGCATGAGCCTCTTTGATTATGCCACGTGCACGCTTTTCATCGATACCGATTTTTTTCACCACATCCTCTATTGAATACGGCGCAAGGTCACGGACAAGCATCATCCCATGCCGCGATAGTGCCTCACGAGCCCCACGGTCAACGGAGGGCAGCACTGTGGTCGGATACAATACATGTTCCCGGATAATGTCTTCGAGACAACGTTCTTTGGGATACTGCCAGCCAATAAGCGCAATACCGCGACAACGAGCGTACGCAACAGCGTTTCCGCTAAACTTTGTATTCGTCACGAGAAGCAAATTGTGCTTCACATTTCTTCCCTGTTTCGCTTCTGCGCGAGCGATATCTTCACGCCGTGCATCTGCATACATGACCACTTCAATCGGCGTCTTGATCGCCGATTGATTGTGATACTTTATCTCGACAATATAGCGCTGGCCTCCTTTCTCCGCGACTACGTCAATCTCATGCTCAACACATTCGCCGCGTATCATCTGATCATGCGCCGTATTTTCGTACCCTTCCGCCCGCATGAGTGCCTCAACAAACTGTTCAAACAGAAAACCTGCCGGTCCCAGCAGTTCAACACCGCGCTTCACGTTATAACGAATCCCAACGGGAAGATTTTTCCGCATAAGATACTTTGATGCCTTACGGAATATTTGCGTCGTCGACATACCCGGCAATACTTCCTTTTCAACCTTTGTGCATATCTCTTCGGTAAGGTCATTCGGCGCCCCCGCCTTACGGAGCGAATCACAAAACTTGGCACGCTCAAACGATTCTTTCTGTCCTGTGGTTTTTACAATTTCTACCATAGTATTTCTTTACGTTCCATTGTGCCACAAAACAAACCGTACGTCTTGAACTCTATTTTGAGAGCGCAGTGATATGCACACTCTTCACCAACACAGAATCTTTTCCTTTCTGTAGTCCCCCTGCACCAAAGCCAACGCCACCAAGCGAAAGATGTTTAGAGACGTTATCTGTATCAAAAACATCGTGGCCATCGAGGGTACATACAATAGCAGTATGCCGAACACGCAGACCAAAATTATGCATTCCCTGCTTTACTGAAATTGCTGTTTTTGTCCCCAGCACACGCCCGTCTCCCGAAACTCGTTCTTCAATCTGTATGCGGCCATCCTTAAAATTGCATGTGACAAAATTATTGTTATCTTTCAACCGGGCGAATACTGAAAAAGTTACCCCTTTCAACACATTCACAGAAGCATCGATTCGATAATCCTTCCAAAGTGAAGACCCGTTGAGAAAAACAGCGGCGTTCCCCGAATCGCTTGATCCTTCAAAAGCAAGACCATTATCTACCACCGTGTCGCCCCAAAGACGCCGCCAATCGTAGACATTCGTAAATGTACCTTCATACGGAAGATTCTTTGTATGTCCCGCTTCAACAACAGAGACAAGATCTTCGCCCGTCCAGTCCGGGGAAACATTGATACGCCGAACCATGAGTATATCTTTCTCCGGGCGATTGTGTGATTCCCCATCCCCTCCCCACGTTTGATAAAATCCTCTTTTATATATTTTCCCCGTAATATCCCGGAGTATTTTTTCTGCATTCGGCATATTCTTCGACTCTTCTCCAAAATCTCCAAAAGGAAATGCAAAAGCAGTTGTTTCAACACCGAGTGATTCTTTCAGATCTGCCTGTGCCCCCCGGAGGTCATCGTCTATCCTTGCCATATATTCTTTTACAGTCTCCAAGCGATGTTCGTTTTCGATCCATCGCGCGTTCGAGAGATTATGGCCTTCCTCACCATTCGAACCAACCTGGTGAACACCGTGCGCATTGCGGCTATGCGACGCAAGCTCCCACCTACCCGTCTTTACCATCATGGAAAGTTCATCTTTCGATAAATAATAGGGAATCTTTTCATTGCCCTTTCCGAGCGAATGACCGGTAATAACAAACTCTACTCCTTTATAATCAAGTGCGTGTAGAACCGGATCAACCGGGTAAAAACTATCCTTCCTTCCATCGTCAAACGTCAATAGAATCGAACGGTCCGGCAATTCTATCCTACCGTCGAGAAATGCATCGAACTCGGCAAGCGTCACAGTCTCATACCCTGCTCGCTTGAGAGCAAACATCTGTTCAGCAAAGATTCGGCGACTCACATTTGCGCCATCCGTTGCAGACAATGCTCCATGGTAAAGAAGTACGGGAATTTCACGAGCATGTTCCGAAATTGACTGCTCCGTACGCGCGAAAACAGTCGCCGAAAAAAGATATTCGGTTCGATACCATGCATACATCAACGACTTTATGACATATTCTTTCCGGAAATAAAGATTATCTTGTGTTATGAGAACGCTCCACCCCAAAAAACATGCTGCAAACACAGCACATACGCTAAACCATATTCGAATTTTTATCTGTTCCTTGTGCATAGAATTTTTATCGTGTTCCCCACCCCTGGTCGCGAAATCGAACAAGTGCAACAAAGAAAAGAAAATTAACCGCGAAAACATTAAACAATGTCCACAGAAATAGGTATGGCCAATATTTATTTTCACGCCGTACATACCGATACATGAGAACAAAAAGCGATGTCATGAGAAGAATTCCAGCAATAAAATTGAAGGGCAGTGTTCCACGCACAATCGGTATATACAAAATCGCGGCAACCGTAAAAAAGGGGGTAAGAAAGGACGTAATGACAAGAGGATAAAAATAGGTATATGCCACAAACGGATGGGTACGGTATATGTATCGGCCCATAATGAGTGAATTTGTAATCCAGGATTTTTTCCATCGGAGCTGCTGCTTGAAAAACTTCTGGAATGTCTCCGGACAAATCGTGTATGACTGCACATCATCTGAATAGATCGTCTCGTAACCGGCTTTAAGCACTGCCGAAGTAAGCGCACGGTCTTCACCAAGCATCGTCGGTACTCCTAAAAATCGTTCTTCGAGCCATCCGTTGATAACCTCTTTAAGAACGCTCATTCGATACGCTGAACAGCAACCGCTGCAACAAAATACGGACGAAAAAGATGACTCGCCCGCCTTGAGTATTCGAAATGACATAAAATAATAGGCAGCTTGCATCTTTGTTAACAAATTTTTTCCAGCATTTTCAGGATCAGCGTGCGCACATACTGCTCCAATCCTTTCGTTTGCAAATGGCATAACCAGATGCCGGAACGTACCCGGCGTCACGAAACTATCGCTGTCGATCTGCACAAGCACGCTTCCCCGCGCAAGCAAAACGGCAGCTGCCATAGCATGCTTTTTCCCGCGGTTTACACTCCAGTCGATAACACGAAGCCCATCGTACTTCTTTTCTGCGCGACGAATTTCGTTCATCGTCCCATCCGTACTTCCATCATTGATAACAATAACTTCAACTTTTTCTTTCGGATATTCGACTGCAAAACACCGATCAATCGTAGCAAAAATCCCGTCTTCTTCGTTCTTGCAGGGGATACAGAACGTTACGATCGGTTCAAATGAAATATCGGTCGGTACCGAGCTCCTTAACGCACGTTTATAAAAAAAGGCACTCAACAGCCTTGAAAGCGTAAAAAAACTCACAAAAAGAGTATACAAGACTAGAACGGGGTAAAATACTCCTTCGTGGTTTATTGCTGGTTTGATGTACACAATCAACGATACGACGACCAAACCCATAAACGCATACGAAAAAGGGCGAACTATGTTTGCAAAAACACTCATTCGTAAAAATATTCCCTTTATTTGTATTGACCTTGTACGCATAAAAGCCCCTGCATAGTACAAAAGCAGTGTGCATGTCTTAGCATATTTTTACGGATATGACAACCCTGAAAAAATAACAACCGCATCGGAATTTCTCTTCCGTGCGGCTTTTATACCTTTACTGGGGCGTTGAACATATATCGTAACTTCGTTTTTGTTTCAGGAACTTTTTATGGCGTAACTCTTGATTTCGCGGCCGCGATACTAGTGCGTGTTTTGCGAACGTGCTTCATCATAATCACGAACATAACAATCACAACCAGCATAAGGACAACAAGCAGTGCAACAATTCCGTAAGAAAGAAGCTGCAGTTTCCCATTGGCCAACGCAAGTGCGTCTTCCAGTTTTTGGATGGTTTCGCTCCCCTGCGAAATCTGATCGTCCTGATCCGAAATCCGATCGTTCCGATCCAAAATCTGATCGTTCTGCTTGCGAATCTGTTCCTTCAGCTCTGGAACTTCATTCGCAACGACTTCAAGTTCTGCAACTTTCTCTTCGCTTTGCTCCAACACAAGCGTCTGTGCTGCCATCTTGCTTTTCAATTCCGCAAAACGGTGGTCTGCCTGTGCCAACACGACCCCAAACTCTTCCATGGAACGGTCTTTTTTTGCAAGCTCCTTGTCCTTCTGTTGGATACTCTCTTGGAGCTTCGTCCGCTCAACCGCAAGAGCTGCATTATACGCGACCTTCGCATTGCTTTGCTCGAGCAAACGCGCTTGATTGGCAAGTTGGCTTTCCAATTGCGCCAAACGCTCGCGCAGGGAGAGAATCTCGCCGTTGCGCTGATCAACTACTGCTGTACTCACAACTGAACCAGCATAGGGGAGACGAATCGTGTATCCTTTGCAGATTTTCGCGACATCAGCGATATGCGGATTGAGCGAAGAAACTGCAGTAACATATTTCGCCCATGCCGTTATTTTTGCCCCTGCCGCCCTGCGATACTCCTGCCAGTAGGCATCGACTGTTCGATCGATGCTTACCGAGTACGCGGTGACTAGTCCGATACCCTCAACAGGTATCTGTTTGGTACCATCGATCCCACGAGCATTTCGGCAAGCATATCCTGCCGGCTTTTGGGAAACTTGGGTTACATACTTTTCGGATTGTCCCCCCTTCCCCAAAACGGCCGCTCGTACATTCTCCGGCAGCTGCGCTTGAGCCATCCCTTTGTCGGTCACCGCCTGCAA
>JAHFLU010000009.1 GCA_023264615.1 bacterium
TTCTTGTCCCCAGACACCGTCTGAGAAATTGTATCCTTGAAACATTCCACGAACAGCTTCCGCTACCCGTGCCTTGTTACGACTTAGTCCCTGTCACCGAACTTACCTTAGGATGCACGAGTGCATACTTCGGGTATTCCCGGCTCCCTTGACTTGACGGGCGGATTGCAATAGTAGAGGTATACTTTGCGTTCCCACGTAGCGTACGACTTTCTCGTACTACGCGAGTCCAGCAGTACGTTGATTCATTTTTGACTTCAACATACGAATTTTCTCGATTCCTTTCGAGTCCAAATGCCTGTTCTCCCGAACCAGTTCGGCAATTTGACAAAAAAGTTTAAAGCTTTTGCTTTTCGAGACCGTTTGCAGAGTATGCCGCTGAAAAAACGGAATAATTTTTTCAAGAATATCTCCCGTTGATCCAACAGTATATCGATAACACAGACTGTGATTATTTCTTTTTTCGTTTTGAAAATATACACCACCGCAGTTGAGCGTATTTTTCACTTTCTCCAAAAGAGGCTTATCTGCCTCCTGTAGTTTAATGTGAAAATGCATCTGAACCCGCCACCCTGAAACGTACGATGACATTTTCGAAACATTTACATAGAAACACCCTTCACCATCTGTGAGACCGACAACATATTCTGCCGATACTACTGGCTTTGTCCTTCCCATGTATCAATCATATCAAACGTATGACTTGACGCATAGTACTACGACTCAGCTGACTCCCGATATTCGTGACCACAACAATGTGTGGTCAATTTCCTCTTACAAATATCGGGTCTCCCTAGGTTATTATGTTTTCCGTTCCTTGCATCCTCTCCAAGTTTATATCATATGCTTCCCCATAACCCACCGCATGGGTCGCATATGCTTGTTGTCTGCGTTACCGCAGGAGGGCTGCTCTTTGCTACTAGGGTCCTCCGCCCATTTCCTTACGGAATATGGACTACCCGTTCACTACATCGATTATTTTTTTAACCGAGGTCCGATTTTAACGGACTGGAATACAGAACTGCTAGGCACATTAATTGTGAGTACAAGACTTGAGAACGTATTCACCGTGGTATGCTGACCCACGATTACTAGCGATTCCAGCTTCATGAGGTCGAATTGCAGACCTCAATCTGAACTAGGGCTGCTTTTATAAGGATTGGCTCAGGGTTACCCCGTCGCAACCTGTTGTAGCAGCCATTGTATCACGTGTGTAGCCCAGGATATCAGAGGGACATGCTGACCTGGCGTCATCCTCACCTTCCTCCCAGCCGGAAACTTTCGATCATTCCTGATCAAAACCTTTCGGCTGGGCAGTCTCGCCTGACACATATAACAGGCAACGAGGGTTGCGCTCGTTTCCCCACTTAAGGGAACAACTCAAGCCACGAGCTGACGACGGCCATGCATCACCTGCCTAACTGTCCTTGTGAGAGGTCTCCGGTTTCCTGGAGATTTCAGCTAGGTTTCAAACCCTGGTAAGGTTCTTCGTTTATCATCGAATTAAACCACATGATCCACCGCTTGTGCAAGTCCCCGTCTATTCCTTTGAGTTTTAGCCTTGCGGCCGTACTACCCAGGCGGTTCTCTTAACGCGTTAGCTACGCCTCTCGGAGGGTCGATACTCCAAAAAGCTAGAGAACATAGTTTACAGCGTGGACTACTGGGGTATCTAATCCCATTCGCTACCCACGCTTTCGTGTTTCAGTGTCAGGAATGCACCAGTGTACTGCCTTCGCTTTTGGTATTCCCCATGATATCAACGGATTTCACCCCTACACCATGAGTTCTGTACACCTCTCACATCCTCTAGTCTTACCGTTTCCTTTGCAGATCCCGGGTTGAGCCCGGGGCTTTAACAAAAGACTAATAAGACCACCTACACACCCTTTACGCCCAATGATTCCGGATAACGCTCGGGGCACTCGTATTACCGCTCCTGCTGGCACGAGTTTAGGAGCCCCTTATTCTTGAGGTAATGTCAATAAACTTCATCCCTCACAAAAGATCTTTACATCCCGAAGGACTTCATCAATCACGCGACGTCGCTCCGTCAGACTTTCGTCCATTGCGGAAGATTCTCGACTGCAGCCACCCGTAGGTGTATGGTCCGTGTCGCAGTACCATCGGCGGGGGTCAGCCTCTCAGCTCCCCTAAGCGTCATAGCCTTGGTAGGCCGTTACCCTACCAACTAGCTGATACTTCACAGGCCTCTCCCAAAGCGATAAATCTTTACCCTTTCGGGACCATCGGGAATTGTTCCACCTTTCGATGGATTATGCCCGACTTTGGGGTGAGTTCCTATGTATTACTGCCTCGTTCGCCATGGGCCTAAACCCATTCGACTTGCATGCCTTATCCACGTCGCCAGCGTTCATCCTGAGCTAGGATCAAACTCTAAAAAAATTCTGAACGAAACAAAAGGAAAGATAGTAATTTCCCAATTGCTTCCTAACTAAATCATTTGCACTTGCATTGTTTGTTGTGTTTTGCATTTTGAAAATCCACAAAAAGCCGCTTGCGCTGCCTTTCATAAACTTTCGATTCAATTGTCAAAGAACCAAACCACCCTTCCCGTATATAAAGAAGGTACTAGGCATTATAGGGATATATACGGAAAGGTCAAGGACGCAAAAAAGGGAAATGAGAGCCCTCTACTTGGGCCTCGATTGCCAATACAGAAGATTACACAGTCATTTCTTCCACTTTTTTACTCTCTTCTACGCGATAGGAATCACTGTCTTCATGATGCGTGCTTACTTCAATCATAATCGAGTCTTCGATGCCGCGAAATCGATGCAGAACGCCACAAGTAATACGCACGAAACTTCCAGGAAGCATATGCATCACTTTTTTACCGACTTCGAGGCGGACATGCCCTTGTGTGATAAAAAACATTTCGTCCTTTATTTTATGCTTATGTAAACTGCACTGGTACCCTTTCTTGAGAGAAAGCAGCTTGCAGCAGTATTTATCGTTATTTTCGAGCCACTTTTCATACCCCCAGAGTTTTGGAACCATGTCCACAGATTCTACATGGTGATCTTCTTCAAGCGTCGTTTTGAGTTCTTCGAGCGTTACCGTTGCAACACCCGGTTTTTGCACGACAAGTCCCCCTGCATTATTTGCGACACGCGATGCGTCTTCCAGAGAAAGGCCGCTCGTCATACCAAGGATAAGCGTTGCAATCACGGTATCTCCCGCTCCGCTTACATCAAATGCTTTCACTTTCTTTGCCGGAATTTCAATACTCCCGCCAGTCTTATTGAATACGGTCATTCCTTCACTTCCGCGTGTCAGAAGTATGTTTGCCGCAAGCATTTCGACAAGCTTCATACCGATTTCAGAAATTGCATGGAGTCCGGTCATCTCCTCGCCCTCTGCCACATTCGGCGTCACAATATCGACGCCTGCAAACTTTTGTTTGTTCACTGATTTTATATCTGCAATGACAAGTTTGTGCGCTGCACGCGCAAGAAGCAGAATTTTTTCCGTCAGTGTTGGTGAAAATACGCCTTTCGCGTAGTCAGAAAGCACAACGCCGTCACATACTTTCATTGCACGCCGGATCCCTTCGAGAAGTTTTGTTTCTGCATTCGCCGTCAGATGATAATGCACTTCTTCATCAACACGCAAAAGCTGATGGTCTTCTCCCACAACAAACCGATGCTTGACCGTTGTAGGGCGATTTTTATCAGCAATAACTCCTCCCCACGCTATATTTGATCTTTTCAGTAATTGCAAAAGCGTTTCGCCTGCATTATCTTCTCCAACAACGCCAAAAAGAAACGGCTTCGCGCCAAGAGCCGCGATATTGTTCGCCACATTTGCCGCACCTCCAAGGACACATTTTTCGCTCACCTTTTCCAAAACAGGAACAGGCGCTTCAGGGGAAATTCTCGAAATAGTACCAAGTGTATAGCGGTCAAGCATCACGTCGCCGACCACAAGTATCTTTTTTTGAGAAAACTGTTCAATCACTTTTTCAAAGGCTATTTTTTGAGTTTTCATATCCACATCGTTGATTACCTCTACAGTATTCCATAACGAAGGCTGCAGCAAATTAGTTTCAGGCTTTGAGGGATGTAACGATACTTATTGCAACCTCCTTCTTCTATACGAATCTCGAGTATTGTGGTATACATCTAGTCGGCACTATGACAGGTAGAAAACAATTTGCAGGCACGCTGGCTAAAAAATAGGGGGGGTCGTGGATAAGAAGTTTGCGGCAGAGGAAAAGGCTCGACACCAAATTAACAATTCAGTCCCCATTCTCCCGTTTGACCAAATAAAGTCGTACGGGCCGCTTATCCAAGAGTTTGGTCTCATCGTTCGCAACCACGGGAAAGATTCAGTCCACGCAAAACAATTTCTCATAAGCAACCCTGACTTTACAGCAAGTTTGCAGCTCGTCAGCATCCTCGAACATCTGCGCGGCGCACTATTCAATATCCAATATCCAAAAACCATAGAGACATCGCCAGAAAGTATAGACGGACCAGCTGTCGTTTCCATATAAGCACTTCGCCCACATTCGTGCATGAATGTGGGCGATTAATTTTTTAAATAGCCACGGGCGTACTATAAAAGCAGGTAGTTTCTATTTATTTTTTCTTTTCTTGCATTTCGTAAATCAAAACAAGAAACGGGGCTGCAAGAAAAATCGATGAGTAGGTACCTGCCACAATTCCAATGAGCAACAGAAGATTAAAAAACTTCGTTGATTCACTTCCAAAAAAGAAGAGGGCTACGAGTACAATAAAAATGGTGAGCGAGGTATTTATCGAGCGTCCAAATGTTTGAGCAAGGCTTCTTCCAACCGTTTCATCAAACGGTTCTTTTTTTCTATGGTCTTCGTTCACCCGCAAATTCTCGCGAACCCGATCAAATACCACGATCGTATCGTGCACAGAGTACGCAAGCACCGCAAGAATACCCGTGACAAAAAGTATGTCAATTTTCACAATCCCTAGATATCCCAATACAACAAACACGCCCGTTGGAATGAGAACATCGTGTGCAAGAGAGAGGAGTGCTGCAAGACCATATTTCCACGAAGCTACCGGTCTCGACACTTTTCTAAATGCAAAAGCAATGAACAAAACAATGCCGAGCACCACGGCAAAAATTGCAAAAATTGCCTTTTTCCGAAGCTCGTCGCCGATGAGGGGACCCACCGTATTAAATCTTTCTTCTACAACATCCTTCGTACCGCCCAAAGAAAAGGCATCGAGTATACTGAGACGCTCGGCTTCAGTCAGAGTTTTCGTACGGACGATAAACCGGTTCTCTCCTGTCGGCTGTAGCTGATACGTCCCGATGTCAAGCTTACTCAGCCTTGCGTCTACTTCAGAATTTGTGGGGCGCTCTGCGCTATAACTCACTTCAATGATACTCCCGCCCGTAAAGTCAATGCCAAGCGGAAGTCCGTATACAATAACTGTAAAAAGACATGCCGCGGCCAAAAGCGAAGAGGTAATAGTGAATATTTTTCTATATCGTATGATAAACATATCCTTTATGTCCGGTTCATACCGATTCCAAACAAAAATCGTGTTATTCGTGTATCTTTCTTTGGAGAAATCGCGAACAAAAATGTCCTCGAAACACTCACTGCTGTGAGCATGCTCACGAGAACGCCAATGCCAAACGTAAGTGCAAACCCTTTTACAATGGACGTACCGAGCCAAAAAAGAATAACTGCCGTAATCATGCTTGAAATATTCGAATCACGAATCGAGAGCCATGCTCTGCTAAAACCCTCGGTCACCGCATCCTCAAGCTCTTTCCCGGCTTTTCGTTCTTCGCGTATGCGTTCGAATATGAGAATATTTGCATCCACCGCCATACCGATAGAAAGAATGAATCCTGCGATTCCTGCAGCGGTAAGTGTTACCGGAATGAGTTTAAAAAGTACGAGCATAAAAATAACATACAACCCAAGAGAAACAGATGCCACAAAACCAGGAAGACGATACCAGAGCACAAGAAACGCAACGACAAGAATCATCCCCACAATACCGGAATACAAACCGGCGTTGAGCGCTTTTACTCCAAGAGAAGCACCCACGCTTTCTGTCGAATCAAGAGAGATTGGCACAGGTAGTGCCCCAAAGTTTAAATTCCGCGCAAGCTCGCGTGCTTCAACGGCCGTAAAGCTTCCTGAAATGATCGCTGTTCCCGTCACAATTTCATCCCGAATAACAGGAGTTGAAATCGGCTGTCCATCGAGGAAAATGGCAAGCACTTCTCCGTTGTGTTCGCGTGTGATTGAAGCAAACAGATCTGTTCCTTCCTTATTAAACTCAAGCGCAACGACAGGCGCAGAGATGCCCTGCTTTTGGAATTGAAGTGTCGCGCGTTTGAGGTATGCACCCGTCAAACCGGTGTTCGTAAACAGCTCCTTCTCCGGAATCTTCTTTCGTTCCTCTTCGCTCATTTTCGAAAGATCCGCACGCAAGAGCTTAAACTCAAGAAGCGGCGTTGATCCAATCATTTCTGTCGCTTTTTTGATATCGGTCACTCCCGGCAATTCGACGATAAGCCGTTGGTCGCGGTTTTGCGCAAGGAAGCTGCTTTTTTCCACCTGCACGACGGGTTCTGAAACACCAAACATATTGACGCGCCGCTCAATAACATCCCGAAGCGCCATCATCGAATTATTCACATCGCTATCCGGGATATTTGCAATATCCGCCCGATAAATAAGCTGTGTTCCCCCCGCCAAATCAAGGCCCAACGCAAAAGGAAATCGCCCCGCTATCGGAGCATACAGATTCATACCGTACCCGAGCAAGAGACTGCCGACGAGTATCCACAGGGCAATCGCGCGTGTCTTTGACATTGCCGCTAGTATACTCTACTGCTCAATTTATGCAAAAAGCCATGAGTTTAATCCCCATGAGTAAGTTCAATAAGATTTTTAAAAAGTAAAACAACAGTAAGGGGCCCGATTCCCCCGGGAACAGGAGTGTAGAAAGCAGCCTTGTCGGCACATGCCGGATCAATATCACCGACAAGTTTTCCCGACATCTCACTGGTCGCCGCATCAAAGAGTATCACGCCCTCTTTAATCTTATCGGGTGTAATAAGGGATGGCACACCCGCACCGGAAACAATAATATCGGCTTTCTTAAAAATCTCATCAGGCTCTTTTGTTGAACGATCCACAATTTCAACAAACGCTCCTTCCTTGCGTACCCATTCCGCTACGGGCTTGCCGACGAGCTTGCCTTTACCCACGATAACAATGTGTTTACCATGCAGTGAAATATTTTCCTCGCGACAAATTTCCCGCACCGCAAGAACAACCGGGGGGAGAACGCGTGGATATAAACCAAGAGCATCTGCATCCTTTTCGGAAGGAATACGTGCAGTAATCCTTTCCGTAGCAATATGCTTCGGAAGCGGCAATTGCACGATCATGCCATTCACAGTTCTATCTTCCGAAATACGCATTACTTCTGTTGCTAGATTTTCTTCGCTTATAGCCGCATCAAAAACGTGTACGATAACCGTAATCCCCAACCGCTCACCAATCTGTTTCTTTTTGTTAATGTAACGCAACGAAACAGGGTCACTGCCAACAGAGATGACAGCAAGCGTGAGCTTTCTTCCATGCATCTCAGGCACGAGCTCTTTTTCAAGTTTTGCAGCAAGTTTTTTTCCGTCAATAATCATAATCTTGAATATCGCTCGCAACAATAACCCCCGGAGTTTCTCTTTCTATAGTACGCGGAGGGTCATAATGCAATGCAAAATGTATATAAAAAATGAGCCCGACGAGAAGAAGAAGTACTGATGCTACTTTTATTTTTTGCGATGGCACCATCACCTCTTTCGGTCGGTACCATTTGAGCCATTCAGTAATGCTCACCCCTATGATGAGCCACAAAGCTCCCAAGAGATAGCCGCCCCAGACATCGCTAAAATAATGGACGCCAAGATAGAGACGACTCAACCCAATTCCCAAGATGATAATCAGGCCTGCAAATAAAATGTTTACTTTTATTTTCCAGTGTTTTTGCTGACGAAATAATACGTATATCAGAAACCCATAAAAAGCAACTGCCAATGTCGCATGTCCGCTTGGGAATGAGAAGCCCTTTTCAATATAATAAGCGATTTCCGGTCGCGGCCGATGAATAATCATTTTACTGAATGCACAAAATAAATAGGAACCGACGAGCGTCACCCACAAGGGCACAAGGTACAACTTCTTTTTCCATATCCACAAAAGAATAGACGCAATACTTGCAAAACTGACGAGTATCTGCGACTCCCCAAGTAAGGTAATCCACAGAAAAACCTTGATCAACTCGGCATCTCGAAAAGCATAGAGAAAATTTGTTACTTTCGTATCAATCGCCACCAAAGACTCTGCTGTGACAACATCCTGCACGGTACCCAAAAAGAGTGACAAGATGTAGATAAAGGCAATGCAAAGAAGGGTCAGGGGTAAACCAGAAAACGTTCCCCTATCAAGACGTCGTTTTATAAAAGTGAGAAGCTTTGGATGTTTTGTAACAAATTTTTGAACATCGGTATTCGCGAGCAAAGCATCTTTTATTGAGTATATAATTGATTTCAAAAGTGGGAAAAATGAGCGTAAATATTTAATGATGCCTCTCACGAGAATCACGCTTATGGTGACCACAACCATGAAAATTCCGGCTCTTGTCGACCATTTCCCAATAATACCGAGTGCGTCCCCAAAAAAATAACCGAGGAGAACATTTGCGCTTGCCCACAATAAACCGCTGACGATATTCCAAAACAAAAATGTGCGCAGCCTCATTCCCGACAGGCCGGCTATAAACGGAACTACTGAACGTATCGGTCCTATGAATCGTCCGAGAAAAATACTTTTACTTCCCTGTTTTTCAAAAAATCTTTTTGCTTTGCTTAAAACTTCTTTGAGCCACTTATTTTCATGACGAAAAATCTTTATTCCTCGCGTTCCCAAGTAGTAGCTTACGTTGTCTCCAAGAATAGCCCCAAAAGCGGCAAACCAAATCAAGTCTCCAATATCAAGGTACCCTTGAGACGACAGGAACCCTGCCAATACGACCACAGTCGCCCCAGGCACAACAGCCCCAACAATCACAAAGGATTCCAAAAATGCTGCAAGAAAAACGAACCAGTAGCTAAAATAGCCCACATGCTGAATAGTCGGAAGTATTGAAATAACGTAATTAATCATAAAGCCTCTCCACAATCTAACCACAAAAACAGGCCTTAAACAAGTGTTTGGGCCATATTTTAAAGATGCAGGCTTTGAACAAACTCGGGGGCAACCGTTTTATAATCTATACAAGCTCAATAATTCTTTAATCCCCCGATCAAAGGGCACCTGCGGTTCCCAGTCGAGAAGTTGTTTTGCGCGCGAGATATCCGCAAGAGTATCGTGCGGTTCTATCCTCCTCTCAATATATTCAAGAGGCCCACCGACGTATCCCGCAATCTCATTAATCGAACGGTTCTTGCCTGCACCAATATTCATCACTTCTCCCTTTCCAACATTCTTTGATTCCATCGCAAGAAGATTCGCCCGTACCACGTCCTTCACATGCGTGAAATCACGCGTCTGTGTACCATCCCCGGTAATCGTGAGCGGCTTTCCTTCTTTTTTAAGAAGCAGGAAACGGCCTATGACAAGAGCATAGGGGCCAGTAGGATCCTGCCGAGAGCCGTAGACATTGAAATATCGCAGTGATACCGTTTGGAGACCATAGATCGTATTAAAAAGCTTGCAATGAAGCTCTCCGATATATTTTTGGAGCGCATAAGGACTGATCGGATTCGCAGGCATATCCTCCCGAAGGGGCATTCTGTTTGTTTCACCGTATGCCGAACTAGAAGCCGAATATACGACACGCTTTGCATGAGCCTCTTTCGCAGCAAGCAGAACATTGACCGTACCGATCACATTTATTTCACTTGTCTCGCGAGGGTGCTCGATTGAGTACTGAACACGCGGCAGTGCTGCAAGATGAAAGACATAGTCAGCGCCTTTCATAACGTCTTTGAGTGCTTCAAAATCGCAAATACTTGCGACATGCAGCGTTGCCTTTGGGTTGACATTTTCTTTCTTTCCCCCCGAAAGATCATCAAACACATGTACATCAAACTTGTTTTCAACAAGCGCATCGACAAGGTGCGACCCGATAAAACCTGCTCCGCCTGTTACAACCACTTTCATATATCCCTTACAACACTATTCACGAAAATTTGTTACAAACCACTCCTTGAAAGAATCGTTCGGACAGTACGCAGCGCTATTTTAACATCAAGCACAAGAGATCGATTCTTAATATAGTAGAGATCATAGGATAGTTTTATTTTTGTCATGTCCAATCCCACACCAAACTTAGGGGGAGCCGGCTGTAAAATTTGCGCCCACCCGGAAAGGCCCGGTTTGATCAAGTGCCGTACGCTGTAAAAAGGAATCTCTTTTTCGTAAAGCGCCGCAAGGTCGGGCAATTCAGGACGGGGACCAATGAGTGAAATATCACCTATGAATACGCTCCAGAGTTGCGGCAGCTCGTCGATACGCGTTTTCCGCAGAAAGCTGCCCACACGTGTAATCCTTTCATAATTTCCTTCAAGCGCGGAAAACATTCCTCCGCGGTCCACGGTCATCGTTCTGAATTTTCGTATCTTGATAACAACATTATTCTTGCCCAGACGTTCTTGAACAATAAAAACTGGTCCGTGGTCATCAAGTTTAATGAGCGCAAAAACAAACGGCACAAGCGGAAACGCCAACGTTCCCAACACAAAAGCAAGAAGTGTGTCCATTGATCGCTTCAGCGCATCATAGAGTATCCCGCTTGACGACGTAGAAACATTTTCAAGAAACCAGCTGTACCCCACAAGCGAGAGTGGCACGCGATCGAATATATCTTCGTAGATGCTATGCATATCAACAAACCGGACACCTCTGAATATAAGATTATAAAAATGGGGAAGTACCGCAGCAACTTTCTCATTTTTCATATCGAGTACTACCGTGCCAATCTTTTCACGCCGTATACGCTGCATAAGTTCTTTCTGAAAGGATTCTTGTGCGAGCCTCTCTGGATCTATCGCCGGTGCAAACGTCAAACTATACCGCAGATTCGTGTTTACTTCGCGAAACAATTCTTCCGCTTCTTCCCCGCTCGCAACAAGCAGCGCATCCTCTTTTTTGCGAAAACCAAGCAGCCTGTGTCCATAGATACGCCAGATTAAAATAAGAATCGATGAAACACACAAATATATAAACAGATTGATCTTTGGCGTAATGCGCAGATACGGAATAAAGTAGAAAAAACTGATAGCAATAATACTGTTTGATATCTGGATGTGAAAGATAGACGTCGGCAGGGAATTCCGCAACAGGAGTGTATGTTTTCTGTACAAGCCCCCGATATAGAATGCACAGAGCCATGTGCCGATGAGAATTGAAAAAGGAAAGAGATGTGCACGCAGGATTTCTTCCTTGGGAATCGCAAAATACCGAAACAAGAGCGTTATCCAAAGTGCAGCAAAAAGGAGTATAACATCGCCCAAGAACAGCAGGAGCGGTTCTTTTTTGTTACGGATAGTCATTGTCGGTTGTTCATAATTATAACCACGGCTTGTGGCATCATGAGTTACATATAGAATATTATGGACTTGAAGTCAATAGTGTGGTACTATCCCTATTGTCTAAAAATGGCTTAACAAAGCCATACTAATACTTCCCTGCCACATGACGCTACGCAAAAATAAAATAAAAATACTCTACGTCATTACCAAATCTAACTGGGGAGGTGCGCAACGTTATGTTTTCGACTTGGCAACAAATGTAAACCTAAAAACAGTAGACACTGCCGTTGCTCTCGGTGGTTCGGGAGAGCTTCAAAAGCGGCTCGCGGTAAACCATGTGCGTACTATTTCCATTCCCAATCTTGAGCGTGACATTAACATCTTCAAGGAAATATTCCTCTTTTTCACGCTCTATAGACTCTACTACGCCGAGCAGCCTGACATCATTCACCTCAACAGCTCGAAGATCGGCGGGATCGGTTCTCTTGCCGGCAGAATATACAATATATTTTCACATCGCAAAACAAAGATTATCTTTACGGCACATGGATGGGCATTTAACGAAGATCGAAATGTGTTGGTAAAAAAAATAATTTTTTTCATTTCTTTCATCACTGCTCTATGCTCACATGCAGTAATCACCGTTTCACTACATGATGAACATGCTCTCCGGATGCCCTTCATTTCAAAAAAAATCTTTACGATATATAACGGTATTGCCGTTCCGCAAAAATCTTTACAAACCGACGCGCGAAGAAAACTACTCTCTTTCCTCCCCAATCTCTCGCAAAAAACAAGGGAATTTCTCTTCCATCCAAAAACCCGGTGGATCGGTACTATAGCCGAACTCCACACAAACAAAGGACTCCCGTATGCTCTTCGCGCGATCAATACGCTCACCGTCACACTTCCGAACATCGTATACATCATTATTGGAGAAGGAGAACTGCGTAGAGATATTGAACGATATATCAATGACACAAATCTGCATGGTCACGTATTTCTCACCGGCCATATACCAGATGCGGGAAAATACGTCCACGCTTTCGATATTTTTCTCCTCCCTTCCATAAAAGAAGGGCTTCCCTATGTCCTCCTTGAAAGCGCACACGCCGCAGTACCGGTCGTAGCAACAGCCGTCGGCGGTATTAGAGAGATCATAGAGCATGAACAAGGCGGCATGCTCGCTCGCCCAAAACACAGCAAAGACATTGAATACGGTCTCAAATATATGCTTATCGAAGAGTCCCGCAGAGAAAAGATGGGGGCGTATCTTTGCACGCATGCCCAAAAAAACTTCACTCTCGAAAATATGCTCGAAAAAACGTGGAATCTCTATCGTGCACTTCTGAAAATGTGAGACGGATCCCTTTATACGACGAGTATTTGCATGATGTCGCCTTGCCGCTCCCGACAAAAAAGTAGGTCAAATGTGTACGTACTACATATCGCCGAATTCGAGAAGTGCCGTATTCCCCTCATCACGAAATGACGCACGGGAATAGTTACGCATACCCATAAGCATCCCGAGGCAGACAAATTCTGTCATGAGATGCGATCCTCCGTAGCTCAAAAACGGGAGCGGCGTCCCTGTTACAGGCAGAAGTCCGGTATTCATACCAATATGAATCACAACATGGCTCATCAGAAGTACAGCACACCCCACACCAAAAAGCACCTCGAAATTTGTCATTCCATGAAGCGCAATCGAAAATATTCTCCAGAAAACGATACCGAACAGTATAAGAAGAAAGCCAACACCAATGAATCCCCACTCTTCTGCAAACGCTGCAAAAATAAAATCTGTTTCGTGTTCCGGCAAAAACTGCAACTTTGACTGTGTCCCGAAGCCCAGGCCTTTGCCAAAGACCCTCCCCGAACCGACGGCGATCGTCGACTGATATGCATTGTATCCAGCCCCTTGAATGTCAGTAAGCGGGTGAATAAAACTGAGGATCCGTTTCTTTTGATATTCCTGAAATACTGACGTCCATAAAATCGCAAAGGCCATGAGTCCCACAAAAAAAACGGTAGCAAGATGTTTTTTTGAAATGCCCGACACAAGTACCATTCCGAGCCATATCGAAAAGATAATAAGCGAAGAGCCAAAGTCTGGTTGCAGAAATACTAAAACAAAAATCGTAAACGCATAGAATCCTGACAAAAAAATATGGCGCACATTTGCAATTTCGACATGCCGGCGTGAAAAATACTTTGCCAAAATAAGAATAAGGACAATTTTTACTGGATCGGTCGGCTGAAATGAAAAAAAACCAAAGTCGATCCAGCTACGTGCACCATTGACAAACTGACCAAAAAACAAAAGGAATACGAGAACTGCGCACGATCCCAGAAACAGCACGACTAAAATGCCGCTTCGTTTCAAAAACCGAAAATCTACAAAGATCAACAGAAAAAAACAGACGATACTGGCAACCGCCCAAATAATCTGACGTTCGAAAAAAGGGCTTTCGCCCACAAAAGAGTGCATGGTCGCTGTTCCGGCTGCAACAAGAAGCAATGCCGCACAAAACAGTAGCCAGTCCACACGTTTGAGAACCTGTTTTAACACATTGCAATATTAAAAATAGCAATCAAATCGCAGTTCCGAGAAAGCACCAACCGCTCATCAATGTTGCGCGATTTTCCATTTCCACGTAGCAGCAGTTATTATCGTGTAATATCCGCTGCCGAGCGAGGAATAACATCGATGATAGCCGGGCCATGTTCGCATATCGCAGCACTGATTTCCTTATACACGCTGTCGAGATCACTTCGGCGCAGTGCAGCAAAATAGTGCTCACGGCTTGTTGCAACAGATTCAAGAAATGCTCGGTTCACACTGTTGCCAAGCCCAATCGTATAGATACTCATATCGCTGTCTTTTGCAATTTGCGCCTGCTCCAAAGCAAAGGGTTCACCGCCCGGCTCTTTCGGTAAATTTGCAAGACCGTCAGAGAGGGCAATAATGATCTTCTTTGCTTCATCCTGATGGCGATTTGAATTGAGTTCTTCCACAGCAAGCCGCAATCCCTCGCCAAGATTTGTTCCTCCAACCTCTGATACAATCATGAGATTATTGATCGTATCAAACGCCTCCCTATGACGCGAACCAAGCGAACGATTCGTTGTGCCGCTATCAGCAAACGTCACCACACCTACCCGATCATCCTCCATAAGTCGCTCGACAAAGGCACTGGCAGCAGCTTTTGCGTCTGTCACCGGCTGCGGCGGCTCCCCTCCGTCGTCATTCATGCTTCCTGACATATCGAGAGCGAGCACCACGTCGACTGGCACGACACATGCTTCAAGCTGTTTCGCGAATGGTGTCGGCCATGTAAACACGATATTCTTTTTTTCATTCGGCGCAAGCTCCTTGACGATCGTGCGCGAAGCGGCGATCGCATTGTTTTTTGTATCTGAAACAACTGCGACCACTTCCACGTCTCGTGCTGGCGTTATCGCCGTATTTTCAATAAGAGCGGAAAGTTTCGGCAGCGTATCTGTGTTTCGCAGTACCTGGTCGCTGATTGAGAGCGTACGATCTTTGACGCTCGCACGGAGCCATTCCGCATTCTCTTCAAATTTAAGAAATGCTTTTGTTGGCACCGCCGTAAGCTCGATACCTCCTTCAAACACAAGAAATGCCTGTTTCGGTAAAACAAACGTACTTCCTTTTACTTTCGTGATGAGCTGATTTGACGTATCATACAATTCGAACGTATACGGTATCTTCAATGTTCCAGCATTCGGGTTGAAGTTTTCGACGAGTGCCGCCACGCTATACACATTTCCACTTACATGAAATGGCCGCACCCAGTCGACCACCGGAAGGGAAATCTTTTCCTTGCAAAGACGCTGACAAGAGCCGTCGCAATCAACTCCTTCCTCGCCTTGATTTTTCTTGCCATCAAAGCATGTCGGTGCCCGATAGACGGATATAAAGACCGGAATCCCAATCACAAGTACGAGAAACACAAAAAAAGTACCAAAATAGAGAGCCTGTCTGCGCGTCTGCCAGGAGATCATAGATACTTTTATGATACCAAGGAGAGACTTCTCTTGCCAACAAAAACAGAAGGACCCGCGACATAAAAACGTCGCGGGTCCTCTTTTATGCATCAACTCCTACATCAACACGATAGTGCATGCCGCTAAATGAAATACGAGACAAAGCGTGCCTGATGCGACGTGCTGCAGTCTCACTGTTGCGCGCAAGCGATGTAACACCAAGAACTCTTCCGCCTGCCGTCATGATCTGATCCCCCACACTTCGCGTTCCGGAGTGGAAGATCATTGTTTTAGGAAATGCAGCAGCTTTTTCAAGCCCGAGAATCGGCACGGACGAGTACTCTTTTGCATCGGGATATCCCGCAGACGAAGCCACGGTACAAACCGCTGCATCTCGCAAAAATTCCGCGGTCTTGCCTTCCAATCCAGATGAGCTTCCGGATGCAACAGACCAAAGAAGCGGAAATAGATCCCCCTTAAGTCGCATCAAAAGCACTTGCCCTTCGGGGTCGCCGAAACGCACATTGTATTCGAGAGCGTACGGCTCTCCACCAACCACCATGATACCGATATAGAGAACGCCGTTGTACGAGATGCTTCGTTTTGCCAGGCCTGCGATCGTTGGTTCAACAATGCGGCTCTCTATTTTCTCCACAAGTTCTTCGGTCGTACCCGGCACGGGAGATCGTGCACCCATACCACCCGTATTTGGCCCCATGCCCCGATCAGAAAGACGCTTGTAGTCCTGTGAAAGAACAAACGGAAGGTAGGTATCCCCGGCAATGAGGCAGTGGTAGGACAACTCTACGCCTGTCAAACATTTTTCTACCAGAATACGCTTCCCTGCTTTGCCAAACTTCCCTTCAACAAGACACGCACGTATAGCGGCGACCGCATCCGCAAGCATTTCGCAGACGGTCACACCTTTCCCAAACGCCAGACCGTCTGCTTTCACGACAACGGGCATGCGTTTGCCTTCAACATACGCAATCGCCTTTGGAGCATCATCGAATACCGCAAACGCCGCTGTGGGAATATTTTCCTCCAACATGAAATGCTTGGCGAATACTTTACTCGCTTCAAGCTGCGCCGCTTCCTGCGACGGACCGACAACCGCAAGGCCAGACTCGGCAAAATAGTCTGCATATCCCAATGCAAGCGGTAATTCCGATCCAAAAATCGTAAGGTCTACACGCTTTTGGAGCGCAAACTTTCGCAGTGCGGAACGATCAACCGACGGTATGAAAATATTCTCCGCAACAAGCCGCGTTCCTGCATTCCCTGGGGCACAATACAGCTCCGTCACGTCAAGACTTTGCCGCAATTTCCAAAGCAATGCATGTTCTCTGCCGCCACTGCCGACAACCAACACCTTCATAACATTACGCTCCCTCTTCTCTGCGCACTATAGATGCTTCCGCCCAGTCGATGGCATGTATCCATTTTTGCACCATCTCGTTGTGCGAAGAAAAACACAGCGTTGGAACCGTGTTCTCTGTCATACAGCGCATCACGCCTTTTGCATCAGAACCAGGTTCTAAGATGCCGCTCACGTACTCACACAGAAAAAACGTTATAACTCGATTTTCCTTTCCCGGATTTGGGTTGATTGTGCCGAGATCAAGAAGCACTCGGGCATCAATACCTGCTTCTTCTTTGATTTCGCGAATGATTTCGTCCCGTGGATTTCCCCATTTCTCCACATACCCACAGGGCAAACACCACTCTCCTCTATGAGGCTCAAGTTTGCGCTGTACAATCACAATACCGGGATTCATGAGTACAATCCCTGCAACAACGGGAATTGGATTATCCCAGTGGACAAATCCGCACTTTCTGTCAGGACACGCCATATAGTCCTCAGTATTCCTCGCCAATTTTCTTCTTCCACACATCGGGCAATAGACAAACGCCATAAACACCTCCTCGAATGCTGCACATTTTATCCAAAGAATTCCGACAGGGATTGTACAACATCTGTGCATGTATGTAAAATTTGACATTAAATAATACTTATGCTGACATTTTAATACCATACAACAACTTAGTCTTTCCTCGCTACTATATGCTATGCTCTCCGCAGAAAATATAATTCAAACTTTAAAGAGGGGTGCAAGCATGGCACAATATTCCGTTATTGCAGTATTTCACCTTGAACCACCACAGGGAGCAATCCCTATCCAACCCATTGTTGAGGCTGTTGCTGTTAGTTGCACCATTGACGCCTTGTATAGCGCGGACATCGGACTGCGTGTCATCGAAGCTGTTGCAGAATTAAGAAAAACAGTGCACAAAAAGCATCGGGGTAGGCAGATCCGGGTCGCAAGCATCTCTCATGCCCTGATACCAACATAAAAAGCAACACGCAAAGAACGTTCTTGTTTGCAAACAAGAACGTTCTTTATCTTTTTTCATATTTTAAATATAGTGTCCTGGCGACAAGCTACTTTCCCCAAAAGAGTATCATCGCCTCAAGAGAGCTTAACTTCTCTGTTCGGAATGGGAAGAGGTGTGGCCTCTCCGATGAATCACCAGGACACTATATTTAAGTTTAAAGAATTGCAAAAACTATCTAATGGAAACAGGAAGTGGTTTTCGATTTCCACAGTTCCTAACAGAATCGACGAATTAGTACACCTCGGCTTAACACATTACTGTGCTTCCACCTAGTGCCTATCAACCTAATCATCTCTTAGGGGTCTCAACGATTCCTTATCTTGGAGTTGGCTTCCCGCTTAGATGCTTTCAGCGGTTATCCATTCCCGACTTAGCTACGGGGCGGTGCACCTGGCGGTACAGCCCCCACACCAGAGGTCAGTTCATTCCGGTCCTCTCGTCACATAATCACATATTTCTATGTGTGTAGACTATATCTTCACCCTCTTTGATCTCAAAGATCGGGTGTCGGCATATTATAGTGGCATTTCGCGTCCATTTTTTCCACCACTATCTTCGTCCGCTCAAAAAGCGGACTCCAGTCGTTACGGGGTCAAACCGAGAAGTTGATAAAGTTCTTCTTTCGTCTTCTTGTATTGAGTCGCATAGTTCTCGCGCTGAATCGTCAGTATACATTCAATGATGTGTACGAATTGTTCGGACGAAAGTTTTTTAATTCTATTCTCCGAAAGCATTCTTGATGCTCTGTGAAGGGCATCGGCTTGCACTTTTTTGAATTTAACAAACGGAATCAACTTTTCGAGAATTTGTGCAACTTGTGAATAACCATTGATGCGTAATTCTGTCATATGGTCATTCCTTCTCGAGATATACCCAATTCTGAGCACATCACGAATCCAAAAGAGCGTTTCTTCATGCCGCGTATCTTGATAAAAACAAATGGTCGTCATGAAACGAAATTTTCTCGCTCCATCATGTCGCTTTTTTATTTGTAACATGAGACTTCCATCGCCATCAAGAAAACCGGCAATGTAACTTAAATCAATTTCCGATCGACTTCCCACGGTATTACCTTAGAAATTATCTGGTCCTCAAGTAAATTTTATCATATACGAACGGACCTGTCCGCATATTTCTCCACAGTCCAGATAATTTTTGAAGGCTTCACCGTTATTAGCCAAATTGTCATCATGGATTACTCCATGAAGTAGCAGTAATTCTACTAGGAACAAATCTCCTCAAGAATCAACGCCTGCAGGAGATAGGGGACCAACCTGTCTCACGCATGTTTTCACACATTACTGTGTGCATTGGACTATACATTCATCCGCGATCCGTCAACTGACGGATGTGGATGGCTGACTTGTAGTCTCTACGGGAATATATCTACCAAAAGTAAATATACTCCCTCGGTATTGCCCGCCATTGGCGGGTTCCACCGATATCATCAGCTTCATCAGCTCGCATTTCTGCGAGTGACCGCCGTGATGCGATTGGTCATATCATTATTTCATAGACAGAAACTCGAAGTGGTTCAGACTGTTCAAAAGTCCACCTTGAACTTCTGAACGGTCTGAACCCAGCTCGCGTAACACTTTAATTGGCGAACAGCCAAACCCTTGGGAGCTTCTCCACCCCCAGGATGTGTTGAGCCGACATCGAGGTGCCGAACTCCGCCGTCGCTATGAACGCTTGGGCGGAACTAGCCTGTTATCCCCGGGGTAGCTTTTATCCGTTAATCTCTGGCCGCATCTAACGCGGACCATCGGTTCACTATGTCCGACTTTCGTCCCTGTTTGGCATGTACGCCTTACAGTCAAGCTGGCTTATGCCATTACACTATCGGCACGGTTTCCATTCGCGCCTAGCCAACCTTAATGAACTCCTCCGTTACTCTTTAGGAGGATAGCGCCCCACTAAAACTACCCACCAGATACTGTCCCAGATGGTTTTTGCCCATCGGGTTAGAAGGTACATTTGGACAGAATGGTATTTCACTGACGACTCCACACCAACCAAGATCGATGCTTCAAAGTCTCCCATCTATGCTACGCAGGCAAAACGTACGTTCAATATCAAGTTGCAGTAAAGCTCCCGGGGTCTTTCCGTCTACCTGCAGGTAACCGGCATCTTCACCGGTATTGTATTTTCACCGAGCAATTTCCCGAGACAGTACCCCACTCGTTACGCCATTCGTGCGCGTCTGAACTTACCAGACAAGGTATTTCGCTCATTGTCAAGTGTTACTACTCCAATGTTTGGAGCGGTGCGGTCATTTCTGCCGCACTCTCTGTGTCGCCACAGAGTTCGGACTATATCTTCTGAATATTAATGTCTTAATATTGCAGCTTGGCGTGTAGTCTCTGAGGATTCAAGATATTTAGGTTTCTTTTTTGATTTCATATCTCTTGCCTTTCCTGCTGATTATCTGCACCGGATACTTTTTCACTATGACTGCCCATAAATCGATGAATCTATGGGCGTATTTTACCATAGTAGTACCGGATACTTGAGGATTTTATCCACAGACGTTCCAGCATATAGCCAAGTTTTACTAAGGCAGCATTACCTACCTTAGGACCCTTCATTACGTTATCACTGCATACTTTTGCGTAGACACGCACATGTCCACATTCTGCAGATCCTCTATGTCGCCATAGAGATCGGACTATATCATATCCATCCGGCGTTTTTTGGATGGATTCTAGCGTATAGTCTCTGAGGATTTTCTGTATGTTTTCTCACAGAATCTTTCCTGCGGATTGTCTGCACCTCTGCATTGTTACTGCTCTTTCAACAGAGAGCGAGTAGCAGGGGATACTCAGGGTTTCCCGCATTTAGCTAGATTTTATAACTACAACGGTCGGTTTATAGTTAGGGCCGACATTCACCAGGGCTTATGCAATCCAGCAATACAACCGAAGTCGCATCACCGCCCGCATTTGACCTTCTGGCATTGGTCAGGCGTCACCCCCTATACATCCTCTTGCGAGTTCGCAGGGAGCTGTGTTTTTGATAAACAGTCGGCAGGGTTACTTTCGCTGCGGCCTTGACTTGCGTCAAGGCAGGCCTTATCGCTAACTTACGGCCGCTTTTTTGCCGAGTTCCTTGGGAAACTCTCACTCATTCGCCTTGGTCTACTCGACCTGATCACCTGTGTTGGTTTGCGGTACGGTTTTGTATTGTTTATGCTTAGAGACTTTTCTTGGAAGCGCGCTTTGTTCCATCTCCTTCGGCGAACCTCTAGATTTTTGCTCCGCTTGAATTTGCTATTAAAAGCAGCCTGGCGGATTTGCCTACCAGACATTCTTACGGCACAAACACAAATCCAATAATGCGCGGAACATACTGCACTCCGTCATCCCATCGCAACAATACAAAGTCACGGAATATTAACCGTGTGTCCATCACCTCCGCGTTTCCGCATCGGCTTAGGCCCGACTAACCCTTGGCTGATTGTCATTGCCAAGGAAACCTCGATCTTTCGGCGTGGGGGTATCACACCCCCATTGCGGTTACTTGTGCCAACATTCTCTCTTCTACACGCTCCACCATGGGTCACCCCTTTGGCTTCATTGCGAGTAAAATGCTCTCCTACCACTCATATACTTCGAAAAGTATATAAATCCTCAGCTTCGGTAATACACTTAAGCCCCGATTATCTGCGGCGCAAGATCTCTCGGTGAGTGAGCTGTTACGCTTTCTTTAAAGGATGGCTGCTTCTAAGCCAACTTCCTCACTGTCTAAGAAATCTCACCACCTTACGTGCACTGAGTGTATATTTAGGGACCTTAACTGGAGATGCGGGCTGTTTCCCTTTCGACCAGTGGAGCTTCGCCCCCACGGTCTAACTGCCTGGCAGTGACCTCTGGTATTCGGAGTTTGATTGGTTTGACGAGATTGCTCCCTATTCGAACCATCCAGTGCTCTACCCCCAGAGGGTAATCCAGACGCTAGCCCAAAAGCTATTTCGGAGAGAACCAGCTATTACCAAGTTCGATTAGCTTTTCACTTCTTACCACAAGTCATCCGATGGCTTTATACGACCAACCGGTTCGGACCTTCCCCGACCTTTCGATCGGGTTCATCCTGCTCATGGCAAGCTCACTTGGCTTCGGGTCTTAGACACTCGACATATCCTGCACACAATTTCTATGCTGAAAACAGCACAGAAAAGTACGCAGGCGTACGCGCTATTCACACTCGGTTTCCCTGTGGGTCCAGCCGAAAGGCCTTACCCAGGCCGAGTATCTAAACTCGTTGGCTCATTCTTCAATAGGCACGCCGTCGCGGAATAAATCCCGCTCCGACTCCTTGTAGACATATGGTTTCAGGTCTATTTCACCGCCCTCTCGGGCTGCTTTTCACCTTTCCCTCACGGTACTAGTTCACTATCGATCTCTAAGAGTATTTAGCCTTACCGGTTAGTCCCGGCAGATTCCCCCAAGCTATTCGTGTCTTGAAGTACTCAAGAATCGCGACAAGAAAGACATTTCATTTTCACATACGGGGCTGTTACCCTCTTCCGCTCTGCTTCCCAGCAGATTCTGTTAATGAAATGTTTTGTAACTTTCCTCACCGTAAAGGTGACATCGCGACCTTACAACCCCCTATCGCACCTCGTTGTGTTCAACGTAGTAACCACAACGAGGTGCGATCTGGTTTGGGCTCTTCCCTTTTCGCTCGCCGCTACTAAGGGAATTCCTATTGGTTTCTATTCCTCTGGGTAATGAAATGTTTTACTTCCCCAGGTATGCTTCTGTCCTTGCGGATCAGATACCCGCCAATGGCGGGTGGGTTTCCCCATTCGGAAATCTCCGGATCAAAGGTTGCTAGGCACCTCCCCGAAGCTTATCGCAGCTTAACCACGTCCTTCATCGCCTCTTAGAGTCAAGGCATCCACCATACGCCCTTATTTCCTGTTAGGAAATGTAGAAACCGTAT
>JAHFLU010000063.1 GCA_023264615.1 bacterium
CCGAAACATACGATTTTTTTCTTGTTCTGCGGCGACCACGGAAAGATTTTGAATCAGTTTTCCCGACTGCTCTCCAAGGCGAACGAGGGCGATAGTATGGTTTGGAAAAAGTTCTGATGCATAGAGTGCTTTCCAAAGAGGCACACCGGATTCGATATCTTGCTCGATCAACGCAATTATTTTCTTCATTCGACGAGAATGCAGCTCTTCCTGAATGGCATCGAGTGCTTGAAGTATAGACATGCCCGAAGACATAAGAAGGCTTAAATTTTCGATGAAGTATTCACGTTCCTTGCCGAGAAAGAGCGGTTGCGGCCTCGAGGCTTTGACATTTTTCTTCGTGGGACCCTGTGGCAAGATGGTTTGTGTCGGTGTGCTTGGTTTTTCCATAATGGAGAGGTCTAGAAAGTTGTTTGTTGTTGATGTTGAATTGTCGGAGGAGGAGCGACGCGAATGAGCTCATCGAGCGTCGTTACCCCCATTTTGACTTTCTCAAGACCGTCTTCAAAGAGTGTGCGCGATCCTTCAGTGCGTGCAAGCTTCCAAATTTCCGCTGTTGAAGGCGATTGCAAAATGAGATTTCGCATCTGGTCTGTAATTTTGATGAATTCAAAAATTGCTGTTTGGCCGCGATAGCCTGTGTATCTACAGGCTTCACATTTCCCGCCCTCGTATACCGTTATATTTCCTTTAAAAAACTGACTTGCTGACCGAAGTTGGGGTGACCTAAAATCAGAGATGTTTTTGATAACACTGTGACGGCACTGATTGCAGATTTTGCGCACAAGTCTTTGCGCGACGACGATCTCGAGGGTTGAAGCAAGAAGAAACGGTTCAATACCCATATCAAGAAGCCGAGGGAGGGCTGTTGCTGCATCATTTGCGTGGAATGTCGAAAAGACCAAGTGGCCGGTGAGCGCTGCGTTGACAGCGATATCAGCAGTTTCGTTGTCGCGTATTTCTCCGATGAGAATGACATCTGGGTCCTGGCGCACAATAGAACGCAAGCCTTTTGCGAAGGTAAGATCAGTCGCGGTATTTACTTGGATTTGATTGACACCGAGCGTTTTATATTCAACAGGATCTTCGATAGTCGTGATGTTGATCTCCGAGCTATTGATGATCCGTACGAGGGTGTAGAGTGTTGTCGTTTTTCCGCTTCCGGTCGGTCCTGTTACAAGGATCATGCCGAATGGCTTACCTACTGCACTGCGGAGAAGTTCTTGATGAAGAGTAGAGAGGCCAAGATCATTAAGAGCGTATCCCTGCACATAGGCAGAGAGCATGCGAAGGACAACTTTTTCTCCTTCAATCGTGGGGATTATGGAGATGCGTACATGGATGGTTGCATTTTCTTTTTCATAGCGAAGAGAACCGTCTTGCGTGGCAAAGTGTTCATCAATGCGCAAATCACTTTGTACTTTGATACGGTTGAGAATATTCTCGTAATGTTCCTTTGGAATCCTGCCTGCTTCCTGCAGTACACCATCAACGCGAAACCGTACAAGAACATCCTTTGGGCGGGGTTCAAAGTGAATGTCGGAGGCATGATGTGCCAGTGCATCGTCAAAAATCTCTTCGAGAAGCTCCGGCGCCACCCGTGCTTTTTTTTCAATAATTTTTGAAAAACGGGTCTCAAGCGGTTTGCGGTAATAGGAAAAGATGGCGGTAATGTCTGCAGGCAAAGAGTACATGACCGCGAGCTTTTTCTTCCCGAAGAGCTTCTCAAGTTCGGGAAGCATTGCATTTTGGTTTGGAGTATCTGTTGCAATCGCAACTCTTTCTGGTTCCTCCCGGAAAAGAACAACGCGATATTTCTTTGCGATTTCCTCCGGAATTTTGAGTGCGAGTTCGTGGTTTGGCGGGTTTGCGTTGAGGTCTGCGTACGGGATTGAGAAAGATTCTGCTATCGCTTGGCCAATAAGGTCCTTTGTAATAAGTCCTTTGGCTAAAAGATAATCTTCAACCGAGCCGAGATTTTTGATAGCAAAATCTTCAGCCCTTCGAATGTCTTCGGAGCTTACATATTTTTCACGAAGCAGTATGTCTTTGAGCTTTTCTTGGGGCATAGCTACACCGATCCCTAGTATCGTTAATACTAGTACATTATGTGTAGAACCTCAATTTGTTTTTGATCAATGAGTATTGATTGTATGAGTATCGTATTTTGCACTAGAGCGGATTTTTGTCCTTGTCGATGCTGCCTGCGGCGACCGTCACGATGGTATCGAGACGAACATATTTTTTGATGGCAGCGTTTACCTGTTCGAGTGTGATTGCGTTGATCATGGAAACATAGTTATCGATCCATTCATGCGGACGTTCTTGCTCCGCATTATCAAGGAGTATCGCCGCCATGCCTTGTGCACTTGCAAGCGTTACTTTATAGGATCCGTCAACTGTTTCTTTATGGATACGCAGCTCATCTGCTGTAACGCCGTGTTTAACGATATTCTCAATCTCGAAGAGTACGGCCTGTTCTCCGGTTTTAAAGAGCTTTGGTGCAAACATGGCGAATGCATACCAGTAGCCGTCGAGTCCGTCGTCTGCACCACCGAGTCCCGCGCGCGTGCGGTAGGTGAGTCCCTTCTTTTCACGCACATTGTTCATGAGCCGTGCAAAGAATGTACCTCCAAGAATAGAGAAGCCAAGAAGCAGCGGATAATAATCGGGATGTTTTTTTGTGATGCCGATAGGGGCTCCGATATAGATGTCGGCGCTTGTTTTGTCGCGAACGGAAATAACCTCGGAATTGGCGTTTGTCACGAGAGCCTTGGCATTGTTCTGTTCAGGATTTATTTTTTTTCCGCGTGCGAAAGAAAATGCTTTTTTGAAAGAATCTGAAAGCATCGAGAGGTCAATATCGCCTGCTGCCGTTATGATTGCATCTGCCTGGCCGTAGGTTTTTTTATGAAATGAAGCGAGGTTTTGGCGCGTTGTTTTCCCGATGAATTTTTTGAGAGCGGCTCCGTCATATCGGTAGTTCATGTGCGTCTTTGGGTAGAGTTTCTGGAGGAACCTCGTTTCTGCGCGGTAGCGGGTATCTTCAAGCTCTTCGTCGATCTGGCTTTCGAGACGTGATTTCACGATTTCGAAATCTTTGGCCGGAAATGAGGGTTCGGAAAGCTCACGTGCAAGGAGATCAATCACGAGGGGAGTATCTTTTTTGAGGCAACGGACAGAAAAACCCATACGATGGCTGTCGCTGTTAAATTCGATTGAAGCGCCAAGAGACTCAAGTTTCTCACGGATTACTTTTTTAGTGTATGTTTTTGTGCCCTCGCCGAGCATTTCAACCGTGAGCATAGAGAGGCAGGGGTTATCCTTAGGGCTCCAGATGTCCCCTCCTGGCAGAGAGCCATTGATGATAACTGCATCTTTGAGATTGGTAGGAACGACAATGAGACGCATACCTTCTATTGGATGGACTTCAGTGAGCCGTTTGGAGAGTACCTGGTGTGTGGCAGTCTTCATGTTATTTGTTCTTTTTGGGGATAAAGTAACCAACGGTACTCTGGCTTTTGTCGAGATAGGTGCGCGCCACGCGTGCTACATCTTCGGGCGTTACTTTCAAAATCTTTTCCTTGAATGTTGTATAGAATGTCCAGTCTCCGAGAGCGATAGATTCGTTGAGCGCGCTCGCAATGTTGTAATATCCGTCGCGCGCAAATGCCATATCAGAGACGATCTGTGTCTGCGCGCGTGCAACCTCGGCCGCAGTTACTCCATTTTTCTTAATATCTTCATACTGATGCAGAATGATTTTCTCGGCATCCTCGTGTGCGGTTTTGGGTGTGAGCGTCGCGTAGATCATGAAGAGGCCGTTGTCGTGGAGCGGCATGACCCATGACATAATATTTGTTGCGCGGCCGCTGTCGACGAGCACACTATAGAGGCGGCCGGTGCGCCCTCGACCGACAATGGACGCGAGTATTTGGAGTGCGTGGGTATCGGCATGAGCTCCTTCAGGGGTTTTGTGTGCAATGCCGACGATGCGTGTTGTACTGTTGCGGGAAACAAAAAGGCGTCGCTCCCCTTCTTGTCTCGGTTCCGTCGTATACATGGGTGGAATATCATGTGGTGATTTGGAATGTACGCCGAAATATTTTGCAATGAGCGGAAAAGTTGTCTCGCGGTTGAAATTGCCAATGAGCGTGAGCGTAGCGTTGTTCGGCCAGTAAAAGGTATCGTAAAATTCTTTGAGGCGTTTGATAGAGACATTTTCAATATCGGAGCGCCAGCCGATTGTGGAATGGTGGTACGGGTGTGCTTGATACGCAGTCGCCCAGATATTTTTATCCAGCGCTTCAAAGGGGCTGTTCTCTCCCCACTCAAATTCATTGCGCACGACGGTCATTTCGGAGGCCCGGTCTTCCTCACGAATGTAGGCATTGCGCATACGATCGGCTTCTATCGCAAGCGCGTCCTCGAGAAATTCAGAAGGGACGGTTTCATAGTAGTTGGTTCGGTCAAACCAGGTTGTTGCGTTGAGCCGCGCCCCGCGTGCCTCAAGGAGGTTCCAAATTTGTTTTTTGTTTTTTTTATTGAAATTCTTGGATCCCTTGAACATGAGGTGTTCGAGGAGATGCGTTGCGCCGGTATAGCCGGCAGCCTCATTGCGGGAACCGACATGATACGTAACCATGACATTTGCGACCGGAGCAGCGTCATCTTCATAGAGAAGGACGCGAAGACCGTTTTTTTCCAGGCGGAATTCATCGATCCCATCGGAGGTTTGGACGTATGAAAATTGTTCGGGCGCAAGTACCTTTTTTGGCATGTGCTCTATCCTAGCACAGCTTGTTGCAATGAAGAAATGTAACTATAAGACATACATTTTTGCTACCTGTCAAGCAAATCCCCACCCGTCTGTGGCGTGGGTGGGGATGGTCTGAAAAAATTATGTGCCGAATAGGGTGCTCTCTTGTATGTATTGGGATAGCAGAGGGTTAGGCCTTGATCACATAGCGCGTATCGTTTGCGTAGCAACCCTCTCGGTAGCCCGAGGCACAGAAATCGTCGAGTGGAATGAAACACTGTCCGTCCCACGGTGGCATCATGCAGTGATAGAACACTACTTCTTTGTTCGGATTTGCATTCGACGGTGCGATTGGCTCATCATCAAGCTTGATTTTTGTAGTGAAAATAATGTCGCTGCTGATGTTTTGGTTTCGGAAATTCGTGTACTGCTCGATGTCAATCATGAAGAGGACGGCACCCGGGACGAGGTCAGCTCTGGTAGGCACACGATACCCGTATGCCTTGACCCATTGGTCAAACTTTTGCATGTGTTCTTCGATGAGGTGTACAGACGGACACATTGGTGTGGTCATGTGCAGTTTTCCTTGTTGTGAGGGAGGGCACGACTCGATCTTTACTGTAAACTAAATAACATTC
>JAHFLU010000064.1 GCA_023264615.1 bacterium
ACTCCTATACGGAGAATCCCTCACGTATGAACGCATCTGTCCTTACCTCTCTTGCAGACACGCTTAGAGAGATGCAAAGACTTATCAGCGCTCTGGCGGGAGAATAGCCTGCGGGAGTGCGGACACACTTTTACTGTAGGTTGCGTACTTGGAATATTGCTCGAGTCGTCGTATTTAGACCCTTGCTGAAGAGAAGGGGTGTTTGCACTCCTCATACAGTTTTTGCTATGCTAGTGCCATTAATCAAATATTCCTTGTAAAAATATGGACATGGACAAAAAGAAAGAGCGGACGCATATGATCGTTGCCGGCATTGCGGGGCTCCTCGTCGGTTTTCTCGCAGGATGGCTTTGGGTAGACACGGAGGAAAATCCGGCGGGAGAGAAGGAAATCGGCCAAACAGAAACGATTGACCTCGGTTCGCTTGTCAAAGAAAGCCAGAAAGAAACGACAAGTGAAGCAACAACCCCGACACCGACTCCCGCGATGGCAAAAGAACCCGCAGCAATGCCTCTTCCTTCGACCAACACACCGACAGATGATGCTGTGATCGTCGTCGCGCAACAACTCGCAGGCACCGAAGTAACGCTTGGTGCGCTATCACTTCCGCAGAAATACTGGGTTGCCATACACGAAGATACGCAGGGCAGGCCAGCAAAAATCCTAGGCGCAAAGAGTTTTGCAGCAGGTACACATACCGGCGTAAAAATGAAACTTGTTCGTGCAACCGTTCCTGGCCAAGCATATTACGCCATGCTTCATGCTGACGACGGCGATGGAAAATTCGACGCACAGAAAGATATGCCTGTGACGAAAAGTGGCGGAGCGCCTGTCATGGTCCGTTTCGAAACAAATACTGCACAGTAATAATCCATCATAGCTGCATGAAAAACACAGGAATAGGGAACTATTCCTGTGTTTCTTTTTTCATACAAACAGGGTGTGCTAAAATGAAATGCATTATGTCAGAATATTACACGGCGAGAAAAACAAAAGGTCTCTATGATCCAAAAAGTAAATTGCCGTTCAAATTAAGCCGTTCAAAGATCGATCTTTTTCTCCAGTGTCCACGCTGTTTCTATATCGACCGGCGACTCGGCGTTTCCCGTCCACCAGGATTTCCTTTCTCCCTTAATATTGCCGTCGACCATCTTCTTAAAAAAGAATTCGATATCCATCGCGCTGCCGGACGAGCACACCCGCTCATGGATACCTATGGCATCGACGCAATACCTTTTTCCCACGGCTTCATGGCAGAATGGCGCGAAAATTTCGTCGGGGTGCGCTTTTTGCACAAACCAACCAATTTTCTTGTTTTTGGCGCTGTTGATGATATCTGGGTAAACCCGCAAAAAGAACTTCACGTTGTTGACTACAAATCAACAAGCAAGGACGGGACAGTCAACTTGGATGCCGAATGGCAGAACGGCTATAAACGACAAATGGAGGTTTACCAATGGCTCCTGCGTCATAACAATTTGTCTGTTTCCTCCACGGGCTATTTTGTGTATTGCAACGGCAAGAAAGACCGCGAGGCTTTTGACGGCAAGCTTGAGTTCGACGTCACCATCATTCCATACACTGGCCTTGACGACTGGGTGGAAAAAACACTTATTGATGCCCACGAAACACTTTGCAAAGACACTGTTCCAAAAGCCGGAAAGGACTGCGATTATTGTGAATATCGAGAAGCTGCGGCAACCGTCATCGATGAGCTCGAGAATCAGAAATCAAAAAGTTCCGACAAGGAAAAATCGTTGTTCGAATAAACCCGTTCGTCCGTTCCATTCATTTTTGATCATGTCTATAAATTTTAAAATGAAAGTGCTTACTGTTGTCAGAAATATTCCAAGAGGAAAAACTGCAACATACAAAGAGGTCGCGATGCTTGCGGGGAATGAAAAAGCTTCTCGTGCCGTTGGCATGATTATGAAAAACAACTACGACCCGAGTGTGCCATGCCACCGTGTCGTATGTTCCGATGGGACGCTCGGCGGCTACAATCGAGGCGGAACGTCTGCCAAAAAGCAAAAACTGCAGGAGGAGGGATACTTTTGATACAACAATAAATATTCATGTTCTTTATTCACATAAAAATAAAAACGATAACGACGGTGGTCGCAGGCATTTTCTGTGCGAGCGTAGGAGCGGTTCTTGTTTTTTTCTTTCTCTTAAGCTCGCCAGAACGTGCTGCAGGACAGGAGCTTTTTGTGATACCCCCGCATACAACGCCGAACAAAGCTATCGGCTTGTTGCGCAAAGATGGATACGTACGAAATGCCAAAGTGTTCGATCTTCTGCTCTCCCTCCGTGGCGGCGTGACATTCCATCCGGGAGGTTATTTTCTCGCCAAAAACATGAATGCATGGCAGGTAGTTTCCGCACTGCAATCTCCTGTAGAAAAATGGGTAAGTCTGCGTACAGGACTTTCTAATCAGCAAATTATTGAGGAGTTTGCTAAAACACTTTCCTGGAGTGCAAAAGACAAGGAGTTATTCCGTGTTACATTTGCCGCCATGTACTGGGACTTTTTCAACGAAGATGTCTTGGAGCTCTTTTCACAGCTCTTTTCTTGGGATCGTGTCGAAACGGAAAAATTTGCAACCATGTCGGCAGTATTTTCAGCACCACGGTTCGACTTTTTCAAAGGTGTCTATGTTCCGGCTGACTATCTTGTCCGCGCGAACGAAAGCGCCTCGAGCATTGTTGAAAAATTCCTTGCAAAAATAGCAGAACAAAGCGCAAATAAAAAAACATTCTTGCAGGAAAAATTTGACCATGATGCAGCAAAGGCAGCACAAGAATATGTACGCAACCAGATTGAAATGCTCCCCGATCTTATACCGCTCCCCGCAAGCGAGCTTGGCATCCGCACTGACGGCAGAAATACTCTTCTCACCTTCGACACAACATACTGGAATGAAGGAATTGGTCCGCTTGAGCTCATCGCTGATGCCAATACAAAAGGCATTGCCGGTGATCTTGACCGCAATATTTACCAGCGTATTTACCGCGTTGATGGAAGTCATCGTGATAAACTTTCGGGAAATTTTATGTGGCATGATACGCATTTGCATTATCATTATGCAGATTTCATCGAGTATGCGATCGAACCGGTAGGAGGACAAAAACTCCCCTCGACGACACGCCAAAAATCAACATTCTGCGTCCGAGACATCGCAAAAGTAGATGTTGAGATAAAGCATGCTGCGAAAATCGAGCAATACACCATTTGCGGTAAAGAACGCCAAGGCGTCTCTGTCGGCTGGGGAGACACGTACTTTCATACCTATCCTGACCAGAATATCAACATCACCAGCTTCGAAAAAGGTCTCTATCGCTTAACATTTACGGTCAATCCTGAACACGTCTTCGAAGAACTCCGTAGTGACAACAATGTCGCAAGTGTTATTATTCATCTTGATCCTCAAAAAGAAAAAGTTGAATTGATTGACGAAATTACCAGTAACCAAGTGCGAAATTAAACTCTATGAAAGCAAAAATAGGCGTCCTCTTTTTAGGAATCGGTATCATTTCAGTCGCGGCTTTCATCATACATGCCCCAAAGATGGATCAAGAGAAGTCCGAAGATACTCCGGACGCAACCGAGGCGCTACCGTCTCCATTACCCCTTGCAACGTCAGATGGAACAACGACAGCGTCGATGTTCCCCGACCGTGAAGTCATTGCAGAGAATCTCAAAATACCATGGGATATAGCTTTTCTGCCGGATGGTTCTATGCTTGTCAGTGAGCGTCCGGGCAATCTTTTTTTGTTTGCGAAAGACGGCACACGTACGGCAATCGACGTTCCCGATGTCAGAAGTGTCGGCGAGGCAGGACTCCTCGGCATAACACTGCATCCAGACTTTGGGCATAACAAAATCGTGTATCTCTATGTGACTATCGACGAGAATGGGCAATTTCTCAACCGGATTCTGCGTTACACATTGGAGAACAATACTCTGACAAATAAACAAATCATCCTTACAAAAATTCCCGGTGCGCAATTCCATGACGGCGGAAGAATGGATTTTGGTCCCGACGGTATGCTCTATATAACAACGGGAGATGCACGAAATGAAAAATCGGCCCAGGACACGAAGTCGCTTGCGGGAAAGATACTCCGCATACGTGACGATGGTTCTATTCCCGCAGATAACCCATTTGGAAACGAGGTATATTCCTACGGCCATCGAAACCCGCAAGGTCTCGCATGGGATAGTGAAGGAAGGCTTTGGGCTACCGAACACGGCAGAACAACTGCAACGCTCACAGGCATGGACGAAATCAACCTCATTGAAAAAGGGAAAAATTACGGCTGGCCTGATATTGAAGGAGACAAGACCGCACCAAATATGGTCGTCCCGGTATTAAACTCGGGAGCAGATGAAACCTGGGCTCCGGCAAGCGCCGCATATTTAAACGGTTACCTTTATTTTGGCGGTCTGCGCGGAGAGACGCTTTACCGCGCAAAGATCCTCGGTAACACCGTAGAATTGTCCCGCCATCTCGTTAAAAAATATGGACGTATCCGGGCAGTGCGTGTCGGACCTGACAACATGCTCTATATCTCGACAAGCAACCAAGACGGTCGGGGAACGGTACACGATGGAGACGATAAGATCATACGCATCAACCCGGATTCTCTTGAATAACAACACATGAGCACAGCAACTCTTTCAAATCAGTCGCGCTCCGACCTCATGCGGAAGATTAAAGATGAGATCATGAATCTCACAGAATCTCCACTGTATGCCGAGCGTGTGCGTAACCATGTCTTTCCCGTCATCGGCGAAGGAAGCCACGACGCGCAAATCATGTTTGTCGGTGAAGCACCGGGCAAAAACGAAGCAGCGACAGGGAGACCTTTTTGCGGTGCATCAGGACGTGTCCTCGACGAGCTTCTCGCATCTATTCATCTTCCGCGCACCGCTGTATATGTCACGAATATCGTTAAAGATCGGCCAGCCCAAAATCGCGATCCGTTTCCGGAAGAAATTGCAATCTACGGACCATTTCTCGACCGACAAATCGATATTATCCAGCCGAAAGTCATTGCAACACTTGGCAGGTTTTCGATGGCGTATGTCATGAACCGCTACGGTCTCGCCCCTCAACTCGGGCAAATCAGCGCGCTTCATGGACGCATCTTTGAAACCAAAACATCCTTTGGTTCAATGAAAGTCGTGCCGCTCTTTCACCCCGCTGTCGCCATATATAATATCCATACGAAAGAAGTCTTGATGGAGGACTTTAAAACGCTTAAGGAAGTGTGCGGCTAAAAATAGTGCACCCGTAACCCTCGACGCTGTGAACACCAGTATCACCACCGGCTACAACGGCGGTCTTG
>JAHFLU010000010.1 GCA_023264615.1 bacterium
CGCAAAAACAGGAGCACTGCTCTTTTGTCCTAACCATAGTAATCATCGCTATGGGGCGTATTTTCGTCATACCGCTGGCTCGCCGAGGCACGTTCAGCAGGCGTCCTTAAATGAAAGGCGATATCGCCATTGTTGCAACTTCCATCGGCATTCCATGAAAAAAAGTAGCCCTGGGAAACACCGCCCTCGACCCTGCCGCGGATCGGTGGAACGACGTTCGGATTGATTTCTCGAAACATCATCACTGCGCTGCTCTTCATCGGCCAAAGCATGCCAATTTTGAGGGGAGGGTTCACATCTGTAAGAAAATTGATTTTCCCCGCAGCCACAACCGTCTCCTTTCCCTATAGGTACACGCTTCAGTTCAGAAAACAAATCCACTGTCAGTCTACGGCAAAAACGATTTACAGTAAAATGCACCAAAAAGGCGTGTCAAGTACATCACCCTTGCTAAAAACGCTTATAATAATCGGTTGTGGTCAGAAGACAATCAGATTGCAAATCTTCTTGTAGCAAAGCACAGAGTTCCCGTGCTTGTACGTCAGAATGATAGTACGAAATAAAGTCCATAACGGCGCCTCGAAAACAATATTGGAGTGCGTCATCAGTATGCGCAAACATACATGATATTTTTGTCTGTACTGCATTACTAATCGATCTTCCTGATGCATCCCTTCCTAAACTCTGATAGCAAATGTTTCGGTATGCTCCCGGGGCATCGTCACATTGTTTAAAAACTTTCGCAAAGTCACCGTTCGCGAGTACGAGCATACGCGATGTCTGCATCAGATAGCATGTCCCTTTATACTTTTCTTCGACGATTGAGCATGGATACTGCGGATCGTCATTCACATATTTAGATGTATGATTGACCTGATCGGCAATAACATTTTCCATAAATACACCGCCATAGCAGGAAGTTTGCTCCCACCAGCCCGTCAGATTGTCACAAAGCTTAAGCGATTCCGGAACTTCATCATTCAAGATATACATCAAACCATGTCCAAGACCATGAACACAGTTGTAGTAATCAAACGTATACGTCGCTTTTCCCGGCAGGTCCGCACAGATCGAATCGAGTTTATTCGCAACGTCACTGCCTATTTTTGAAACAATACCCTCCATCACACCGTGATAATATCCCGACCAGCAAAAACTGTCGCCATGAATATACGCTTCGCTTACGGTTTTATATGCATCCGTCGCAGCACGCCCCACCATGTGTGTCAGCTGGTGACATTGCGATGTATAAAAAACATTGCCAGCCTTGTATTTCGCTTTAATATGTTCCATCGCCACGGTCGAACCACCACTCTGTACAAGACCAACGTAAAATTTGTTATAACAGTCGTATTGTGCCATCATGTCGCCCCCATCGCACCATGACGGTTCTTGAGAGAGCGCGGCAACGGGCGCTGCTACAACAACGGCAGCCGAAGCTGTTTCTTCTCGTTTTGTTGCAGATATCGGGGCTTCCATAGGCGCTGCGGGAAGAGTCACCTCCTGTGAAAATCCCGATGACCTCGCAACGGATACATCCGGCATCGCAGGCTCGGAAACAAGCGGCTGCACAGGGACAGCTGTGGGGAATGTCATTGTGACAGTACCTTGCTTTGAAAATGCTTTTGCAGCGCCATAAACCGTTCCTACAAACAAAACTGCTCCGAGCGCTATGTAGAGAAGCGTAGTATTTTTCATACATTCATGAATCAGCGCGTCTTCGGCCAAATATCCGCAGCCGCTGGAAAGATTTTTGTGAGCAGATGCTCCATACAATCGTGTTTTCGTGCAACGCAAACCTTTCTGCCGTATTCAATAAGACGATACGTCAAACCAAACCATTCTTCTTTTGGAAGAAGCGCCATAAGATCCCGCTCAATCACTTTCGGATCAGAAGAATCGGTCAAATCAAATTTCTGGGCAAAACGCTTCACATGCGTATCAACCGCGATGCCGTCAATGATACCATACGCGTTCCCCAGAACAACATTTGCCGTTTTCCGCGCAACACCTGGGATCGTGAGCATTTCCTCCATCGTCTTTGGCATGACGCCTCCAAATTTCTCCTGCAGCAATTTCGCCGCAGCAAGAATATTTTTTGTCTTGTTTCTATAAAACCCGGTTTCAAAAATATCCTTCTCAAAAATATTCTGCTTTGCCTGTAGATAGTCCTCGAATGCCGGATATTTTAGAAAAAGGCGTTCTGTCACCTCATTCACTTTTTTGTCCGTACACTGTGCTGAAAGCTCCACAGCAACTAAAAGCTCCCAGTGTGAACGATACTTGAGCGCAATGTGTGCATCAGGAAAAAGATTCGCGAGAGCAGTCGCTATCCACACCGCACGCTTCTTTCGACCAAGAAAAATACGCCTACGCTGCATGCCTTTGAATCCTCTCTTCGATAGCCACCCAAAGAGATACTATCTCGCTTTCCGGTATAATATTGTGAAGCTTCTGAAGCACTCCTTCAAAAACACGCCGTTTTGTATCTATGCTCCAAAGCGTATCGGGGCCGCCAGGCGTTTTTTTCTTCTCCCATACCCTGTACGTCTCAAGCGTTTCGTGGATCGGTATTGAGACAAGCACGAGATCTTGTACGGGCGCGCCCCTTTCCGCATGCAGGCGTTTTTTTACTTGTTGAATCTGTTTTTCTTTCTTCTGTATTGTTACCTCTTGCACGGATGTCGTAAACTGTACGCCCACATCAACACGGACACCACGATCATGTCCATCAAATCTCAAAATAAAATCGATTTTGTCTTCCACGTCCATTTCAGGATCGGTGTCTATCACGGTAAACGGAACATGATCGTCATAGCTTAGCTTCCGCAAATAGCTCTGCGTCATGCGTTCTGCAAGCTCACCTTCAGTTTCTTCGCGACTTTTGCCGCGCTCATGTATCGCTTCGTATGCAGTATCATTCCCGGATCCGCGATTAATATCGCTGTCCGCTTCCGCAATCGATATCTGTTCACCAAGCAGGTCATGTATTTCACGAAACGCGCTTTCAATAAAAAATCTTTTTGCGGTACTCCGCGGAACCGAAGCGTCCATACGGTAGGCAACCCCCCACATTCCGTCAGTCATCATCTCCCCCTCCGTAATTGCTCTTTCACCTTCATTCTTTTTTCCACGGAGAAAGTAGCGCTTGTTCGCGCTCTCATAGTAAACCGTTTTTCCCTCACGAGGAACATACTCGAATTTTGCAATGTGGTCAAAAGCACGCAAACGCTCGTGCAGTGTTTCCACGATTTCCTGCTTTTTTTGCTGCTTGTAATACACTTCTTCCTGCGCACGCTCCGATGTTCCCATTTCGATAGCCGCGTCTGCAATGAGCTCGAGCCGTTTGATATCATTCAAAGCGTTTTCCTCTCCATCTTCACGTTCTTCTTTGATATGCTCTCCGAAAGTATGCAACTGTTTTTCAAATCCTTCACGCATAAATAGATTCTAATAACCATCAAACTCTTCTGTCCGCACCGCATCGCGAGACACTCCCATATCATGGAGAAGCTGGTCCATTGCCGTCACCATTCCCGGAGCTCCCGAAATATAAAAAACTGACGTTTCGATCGGATCCACCCGTTTCTCAATCATCTCTTTCGAGATACGACCTTCTTCACCCTCCCATTTTTCCGTTGACTGTTTCATCGTTGTCATCGTCGGGAAATACTTGAACTGCCCATGTTTTGCTGCGTATTCTGACAACTCTTCGTGGTATATGGTATCTTCAGGACGCCTGTTTGAGTAAAACAAATATATCTGATATGAATACCCGCCGTGGAAAATATAACGCAGCATGCTTATAAACGGCGTAATGCCAATGCCGCCGGCAATAAAAACTGCGGGTCGTGTTGTATCCACGTGCAAACGGAACGAGGAGCCGAGAGGTCCGCGCACAGATACCGTCTCCCCCAAAACAAGGGAGTGAAGTGCCTTCTTAAAGGCGCTCTCGCGTACTCGTGTTGCCACGACAAGATCATCCTCGTACGGAGCATGTAAGAGCGAAAAATCGCGCTTGTTTCCCGATGTGTCTGTTGTTGCAAGATTCGCAATGATGATCTCGATATGCTGCCCGGGTTCAAACGTAAAAGCCTCTGGACGCTCAAATGTAAACTCCACCGTAGCAAGGGCAATTTCTCTTTTTGATGTAAGCCTAACAGTATATATATTCGGCGGCATAGGTGCATATCATTATACCGACAGATATAAAAAATTAAAACGATTACTTTTGTAACCGCCTGCAGGAATATTCTTTTTTAGAGACCACTCCGGGGCGTTTGCCCAAGTCTTAGTCTCTAAAAAAGAATATTCCTGCAGGCGGTTACAAATACACTATGGAAGTACACCAAAATAACGCAATGCAATCAACATACCTACAAATGCAAGAAACAAAAAAGCGATTAACACTGCAGCGGAGGCAATATCCTTGCCGATACCAATAAGTTCATGTCGTTCAGGATGGAGCCGTTCGAGCACCTGCTCAAACGCCGTATTAATAAGTTCTGTCATAAGGATGAGTGCATACGCAAGCACCACAAAAACCATTTCATAAACACGCAACGGCCAAAAGAGAAACACAAAAGCAGCAACACAAAAACCTCCGTATACTTCGAGACGAAACGATACATCACGACCAAAAGCTTCCCGGAGACCGCAGAATGCATTTCTGAAACTGCCGAGCACTTTCTCTACAACTGACATATACACATCCTATCATTAAAAAAGTATGGGGGGCACAAGTCGTTTGTGCCCCCGCCATATTTCGTCGTCATATATTTTCAGACTCTTCGTGAAAAGCGCGCAATTTCTTTCCGTGACGACGACATTTTTCGAACGCAATCGTTTCAAGCTGCCGCACACGTTCGCGGCTCAAGCCAAGAACCTGTGCTATCTCCTCAAGGGTATGGGACCTGCCCCCTATCCCATAACGCATCCGTAGGATGAGAGCTTCGCGGGATTTAAGCTCATCGAGACACTCTTTGATACGCTCCACGAGCTTGCTATGATCAACGACGTCCTCAACGTCATCTTCACATTGTACGAGATCAGCCAGCGTCCGTCCGTCCGGAGTAATCGGTTGGTCAAGGTACACTTCTCTCCGCGTGTGATAGATAATCTCCTCTACATCATCTGGCATCCATTCAAGGGACCTACTGATATTGAGAACAGTGACTTCTCTACCCTTTGCGATCAACTCACCAATTGTTTTCCGAATCTTATTCCGTCTCTCCCACACGTGACTCGGAACTTCAACCGTCCGCGCTTGTTGCACAATACACCGAGAAATCCTCTGCCGTACCCACCAGTGAGCGTATGTCACAAATTTATAGCCACGCTCATAATCAAATTTCTCGAGGGCACGGATAAGCCCAATGTTTCCTTCCTGAATGAGATCCAGGAAATCAACTCCCCTGCCTCGGAATTTCGCTGCAATATGGATCACGAGACGTAGATTCGCGTTAACCATTTCTTCAGTGTAACGGTCAAACAGACGCTGGCGGATGTCCATACGGATGTATGCCGCCCGTAATACATAGTCATCTTTGCATTCTAATACGCCTTGCACGAGCAAGTCTCCGAGAAACTCATAAAATGACTTGCTAAACGCAACGGAACTGACTTTCTCTATTTCATTGTGCAGTATTTCGACAATCTGTTTCCGAACTATTTTTTTATTTCTCTGCTTTTTCTTCTTCAGTTCTGCGATGTCCAAGTGTGCTTGCACCACAAAATCTCGGACTGCAACAACACAGGAAATCACTTTGTCACGGTCCACATGTCCATCATCAGAGTATAGAAAATAGTCACTTCTCCGGACACCAGACTCGAGAGCCTTGATCACATACTCCAGTCCGGCGAGCAAAACAGGTGAAAGTATAAGGCCCCGATACAAGCGTTTGCGTGTCTCTGCGATCACACGTGTAAGAACTCCTTCTTCGTGCCGAGAAAGAAGTGGGTGCTCTCGCACACGCGCAAAATAGTAGGCAAGCAGGCTATCCTCTACATATCCGCCCTCTTTCTCAATAGCATCCTTATATCGAATCCCTTCACCTTCTTGTTCTCCATCAAATTCATCGTCATCAAAATCAATACCGGCTGACATCATTGCCGTATCTCCCTAGTAAAAAGCCTGGTTGAGAAAGGAAATATCTATTGTAAAAATCTAAAGAACAGATCAATTGAGCATTTTTCTGTCATGCATATTTTCATAAGCCTCATTTTTTGTACCATATAAAAACAGGCAAGTCAATATTTTTAACTTGGACAAAAAGTTTTCAATTTTTACCAACCTTTACAAACGGTTCACGTCGCGGGGAGTAAAAAGATTAAGCAACCATTCAAGCCCCGTGCGCATCTTCGCGCGTATACCGATAATCTTTGACAGATATGCTATACGATGCAGCCACCACGCCGGAAATCCTGTGAAATGCAAGCCTTTCACTTCTGCAAGAGCACCATGCTTGCCAAGCGATAGTATGAAGCCAAGATCCTTCCATTCAAACTCAACCGGCGGCTCGCCGTACATATCGGCATAGATATTCTCTGCCGCGACATCACCCTCGCGAGTAGCAAACTGCGCACGCATCGGATACGGCATCCCCGTTTCTTTATCGACAATCCACGCCTGATCTCCTGCGATAAATGCATTTTTGTATCCTGGAATTGACAGAAACGAGGTCACTTTCACCCGTCCGGTCATTTTCTCAAATTCAAGTGGCTTGTCGCCCCCAAACTCCACTGCCCGCGCTTTTACCCCTGCCGCCCATATCACCGTATGCGCCCGTATCACATCAGTGCCGACCTGCACACCAGTCGGCGTAATATTCGTCACCTGTGCATTGTACCGAACAGTAACATGGAGCTTCGTTGAAAGTATTTCACGTACTTTTGTATCAAACCACTCGTTCATCTGCGGCACGAGACGTTTTCCCCCCTCAAGAAGAATAATCTCTGGTTTTCCCCGCAGACGCGGGTATGCATGCGTAAGCTCTCCATTGACGTAATCCGCAAGCTCACCAGCAAGCTCGACCCCTGTCGGCCCGCCACCCACAATCAGAAAACGGAGCGCATCACGTATTTCTTCTTCGCTCGAAACTGCATTCGCAGCCTCAAAACTATCGAGCACTCTGTTTTTAATCCGCTTCGCATCTTCAAGATTCTTCAAAGGATATGAATATTCTTCCGCCCCGGAAACACCAAAATAGTTGGTCTCCGAACCGAGCGCGGAAATGACATAGTCGTAATGCAATTCTGTTTTTTGCATTTCGGGAGCATATCCGTTCGGCAAAAGATGCCTGCGTTCCTCGATCGTGATATTTTGCGTATCGAGATTGATATGCGTCACTTTGCCTTCTATAAAACGATCGAGACAGCAGTTCGGAAGCGTACGCACCGGGTATACGACATTCGACGGTAATAGATCTCCTGTCGCAACATCCTGAATGAGCGTCAGAAAAAGAAAATAGTCATTCTCGCTTATTAAAACAACTTCAACGTCCCGTTCACGTGCATGGAATCGCGCATGCAGTCCCAAATACGCATATACCCCGGCAAAACCGGAGCCCAAAATCACCACCCGCTTTGCATTTTGTTTTGCTCCCATGTTTACTTCAGCGTCGCTTTTGCGTACACCGTTCCCAATAGTTTACTTTGAATAACCACCGTATCAAGAACCCGAAGAGCAGCCTCGGGAGGAATATCATAATTCTGGTTGCCACTGTTTCCTTTCAGCTTCGCAATCATCACGCTTGAGGAAGCGGTCACCCCACCTTCCGAAAGAAACACGCGAAGGCCCGGGGCATTTGTAACAAAAAAGTTTTCAAAATGAAGAAATCGCCTTCCGTGGACGGAGTATTCTGACACGCTACCACGGCTATCGCCGGCGCTGTTTGTTCCAGCAAATGTCCCCACACGAAGAGCTTTGCCCGCATCCACCGGTAATGCTTCATCAATATTCTTTTCAGTTGTCCGTGCATACCATCGCATCCCCGAATAGAGGAGTGTCATGATAAGAACGATCCGAAAAACAGTCTTCATTACCTGTATTGTAATGGCAGAGATACATTCTGTCACCGTGGCGTGTAGACGCCGAGTTCCTTCTTACGCACCTTGTAGTCAGGAATCGTTTCCGCAACCCAACTCCAAAAAGCTCTACTGTGGTTAAACTCGAGTAAGTGACATAGTTCATGTACGATCACATAGTCGCGAAGTCTCGCTGGAAGATATGCAGTCTGATAACTGAACGTCAGGTTTTTCCGCTCCGAACAGCTCCCCCATCGTGTCTTTTGATTTCGCACAAAAACGCCAGCTAGATCAAGTTTGTAGTGCGCATTCTGTGCATCTACACATGCTTCAATGATACGAAGCGCCTCTTCCCGCATATCTTTATACGTGCCCTTAGTCGCGAGATGCCGACGAGATGCATTTCCCATCTTAACCTGCGCCAATATCCACTGTTTCTGTGCAATTAAAAAACGTCCGACCATCTCACGAGAAACCCACCGCGGAATCGTCACCACAAACCCCTCTCCGGCATAAGCGGCAAGCTTAATTGAGCGCGACCGAGAATGCACCTTAAGCGTATAGCGAACTTCTTTCCCGTCGAGAACAATATGTTCTTCTTTGAGTATCGTTTTCTTACGCGGCATATTCTTACTATATACCTTTACCCAACCGGTTGCTCTCGAGAGCAGTCTGGGTATACTCAAATCTAGAGATACTACTGTTCCATTAAAAGAAGGACTTTTCATGGGTGCCAAAGACAATACAACGATATACCTTGATCTGCGAAACGGACTCACCGGCGCCTGCTTTGATCACCTCGCAATCATCGTCCGCAGCAGAAAAGTCGAACAGGCGCTTTTTGAATATCTCGGCCTCCAAGCTGGATACAGTCGGAGAGCAATCGGGAACACCGTTACGAGTATGGATACTGTTGTCATGCATACGCCTGTCGCAGAGTCGACCGCCGCAGGACAGCTGCAGATCGCATTCATGTCGGGAAACGATGGCATCGACACTGATGGTAAAAAGATACTCTCCCAGATATCGGAATATTTTGCCCGGCGCGGCAACTTCTTTGTACAGCATATCGCGATTCGTGTTCAAAATATTCACACCGTCGTCAACGCATGGAGTGCACTTGGAGTAAAATTCATCACCTCTGACGAACACGGGCCACATATCCTTCTTGACCAAGACATGGGAGCAACGTTTCTCCAGTGTTTTACCTACCCTGTCGTCGAAGGAAGCGGTACCTTCCTTGAACTCAAGCAAATCACGCGTCCAGGAGAAACACCTCTCCCCACGAGTAAACAATTTCGGGACAGAAATGTAGAGGGTCTTTGGGAACACGTCGACCGTCTCATCAAGGACGATATTATTTTTAAGGTCAATATTTTTGGCGAACCCGACCTTGAAAAGTCTCTCACAATCCGTGGCATTCCTTTCCCGGCCTAAAAACAAAGACACTGCCTCGCGTTCACCCCCAGTGAATGCGAGGTCTCTCTTTTTTTGCCATTGCACAAATTACACATGTGCGTATACTTCCGCAGAGATTCAGAATCGAGAAACGCAAAATAAAGGAGTGAATACGTGGAAGAAAGAGTTGTTGTAACAGGCCTTGGAGCCGTTACTCCGCTTGCCGTGGGAATAGGAAAAACGTGGGATAAAATTCTTTTGGGAGAAAGCGGTATACGCACGATACAGTCTTTCGACCCCCTTGCATTCGGCCTTGATGTCACCATTGCGGGAGAAATCCCTGACTTTAATCCGACATCGTACATAGAAAAAAAGCAGGTGCGCAGACTCGACCGTACTTCACAGCTTGGCATTGTGGCTGTACAGGAAGCTCTCGCACAATCAGGATTGCATATCGACCAAGAGAACGGTACAAAAATCGGCGTTATCTTTGGGACCGGCATCGGTGGTTTCATTACAACACTCGATCAATACGATGTATTCAAAGAAAAAGGAGTGCGCCGTGTAAGCCCATTTACCATTCCGATGCTTATGCCGAATGCGACTGCAGCAAATATAGCGGCAACATTTTCGTGCCTCGGGCCGTGTTTAGCACCTACATCAGCATGCGCAAGTGGATCAGATGCCGTGGGCATTGGCTTTGATCTTATCCGTTCTCGGCGAGTACATGCCTGTATTGTCGGCGGAGCTGATGCGGTTGTTATACCCTTTGCAATCGCCGGATTCGGGAACATGGGAGCACTGACCACTCTATGGAATAGCGACCCCATCCATGCATCTCGGCCATTCGATCGTAACCGAAGCGGTTTCGTGATTTCTGAAGGAAGTGCCGCCCTCATACTCGAGAATGAAACGTTCGCTCGCGCACGCAGGGCAAATATCTTAGCGGAAGTTGCCGGTTATGGAAGTTCCTCCGACGGATATCACATCACCGCACCGCACCCACAGGGCGATGGAGCAATCCGTGCAAGCCGCGCGGCGCTTTCAGATGCCGGACTTGGTCCCTCTGCCATCACCTACATCAACGCTCATGGCACAAGCACACCCCTCAATGATCGCATCGAAACATCCGTCATACGCGAAGTATACGGCAGTCATGCTAAAACAATTCCCGTGAGTTCAACAAAATCAATGACCGGACATCTGCTCGGAGCAGCTGGCGCCCTTGAAGCTGCATTTTGCGTACTCGCGCTGCAAACAGGTTTTCTTCCGAGAACCATGAACCTCGATGAGGTTGAAACTGATTGCGATTTACGCCATATTCGCGAAACGGAAAAAGCAAAACAACCGTATGCCGCAGTTTCTAATGCATTCGGTTTCGGTGGTCACAACTCCGTTCTTGTTTTTAAAACATACAGCAATGTACGCTAAAGAAAAGCCGCCAGTGTAAACACTGGCGGCTTTTACTCTATTAGGTTCCTTTCGGAGCACGTTCAAGCTTTACTTGAAGCGTTTTTTCATCGCCGCGATGCAGAATTTTGAGCACCACAGAGTCTCCAACATTTTTTGTTCGAATAAGAGAGCTCAAAGATCGCCCATCTTTTATTTTTGTGCCATCAACTTCAAGAATGATGTCATTTTCCACAATTCCTGCTTTGTCCGCGGGAGATCCGGGAATAACCGCAAGATCTTGCATCGTTTCACCACGAGCAACCAACGCGCCATAATCAACGCTCAGCTTATTCTTTTCTTTGAGTCCTGCGTTGACAAGAACATACCGCACACCGATATAGGGACGGATAATTTCTCCCGTCTCTTTGACAGAAGTAACCGTGCCTTTGACAACATTTGACGGGAGAGCAAAAGCAATGTTTTCAGAACCAACAGCAATAGCCACATTCACACCAATCACTTCGCCATTAATGTTAAGGAGTGGCCCACCAGAGTTACCGGGGTTGATAGCGGCATCAGTCTGGATCACTTCTTCAAGCTGTTCACTGTTTCCCATACCGTCTCCCGCGACGATCGAGCGTGAAAGACCCGAAATAACACCAACGGAAACAGAGTTGCGAAACTCGCCAAGCGGATTGCCAATCGCGATCACCGTCTGTCCCGGTTTCAGCCGTCCTGAATCGCCAAATGAAAGATGGGTAAAGTTGTTACCGCCCTTTTTCACCTGAAGCAATGCAATATCCAGAAACGGGTCTTTTGCAACAACTTCCGCTTCATATTTTTTACCATCGCTTGTAAATACCGTATACGAGGCATCTTCATCTTCAATCACATGCCTGTTTGTCATGACCAACCCTTCGCTCGATACGAAGAAACCAGACCCCCCGCCAATTTCGCGCTTTTCAGTGCCTTTTTGACGCTGCTTAGGCATTGGTATCCCAAAAATACTAAACGGATCATCATCAGGAAAACCGTTGAACGGACTTCCGTTCTCATAATATTGTTCAATAATCGGAACATTTTTCGTAATGACGATTGAAACGACGGCTGAATCAACCTTTTCAACAATATCAACGATACGATTCTCTTCGCTCACAACATCTCTCGTTACCGTAGGTTCACCAGTACGGATATCTTTTTCCACACGGCCGCCGAGCAAAAAAGCTCCGATCGGTGCCCGGTTGAGGAAAATAAACATTGTCATAACAAGAGCGAAAATTGCGAACATGACGATATTTGTCGCAATTACCATGACAATTATTTTTTTATTGCGCCCTATGTATTCTTGTATATTCATAGACATGAAACATCACGATTCTCGTAATACACTTTCCTCGAACACTGAAACAAACCCCGTGGCTCGCAGGTTTCGTTCAAGCACACAGGAATATTTGTTTTTGGAGACTAAGACTTGGGCAAACGCCCCGGAGTGGTCTCTAAAAACAAATATTCCTGTGTGCTTGAACGTCGAAACCTCTGAATTACTCAAATAGGACGTACGCACTTGGATGTAGTTCGAGGAAAAACGAGAAGCGGAGCAAGCCGTATTCCTTATATCGGCAAGCGAGGATGCGAAATGAACATTAGTATGTTTATTTCGTCCGAGCGAAGACGATATATGAGTTACTACCCATATACGGCGACGCGAGCATCGCACGTTTTGACAAAGAAATGCGCCAAGTGCGTACGTCCTATTAAAGTTTCGGAACACACGCATTGCACACACCAAGCTCTTCAAGTTTTTCCAGATAGTCAATAACAGCCGTCACATACTCGGCATGACTCCATACAAGCGGCGCGGCTGAAATTTGTGTCCCACTCAATGGGTGCAACTGTTCCGAGAGAATACCCGCCGAGAGAGTATGCTTGACACACCAATCAAGCCAGTTCCGGACAATATCGAGATCGCTCTCTTTCTTTGCGCGAACGATGTAGTATTTCACAAGCCAGAGTGTCGTAATGAACCATGCATTCGGAATCCCATCATGATCTTCGTCATAATACGCATCATGCTCGTAGCGAGGTACACCGCCGATTGTCCCCTGTTGCAATGCCAGATGTTTTTCTATCGTTTCAATCGAGTCAGTGACACGCTTGTCGTCGGCCGGAAGAATACCGAATGCATAGATACCATAAATGCTGCTCATATCAAGCGTTGCGTCATATTCTCGGTCATTTTCCTTCGTCGATATCATACGGTAAAACATCTTGCGTTCGTAATTATAGAGATGCTTCAGGATCGCCTCGCGAAGCTCGACAGCCGCATTAACATACAACGTTTCATCGTCACTTTTGCCGAGTACGCGCGCAAGCGCTCCTGCCGCCATCAATGCCGCGTATTTTACCGAACAACTAAACGTCGTTATTCCATAACGCTCCTCCCACATATCATAGCTCGGATGCGAGAGGCCTGTTTTTTTATCCTTGAATGCGACGAGAAAATTCGCGGATAATTTAATAAGCGGATTATACAGCTCCTCAATAAATTCAAGATCGCGCGTTTTATCGTAATGTTTTTTGAGCGCATACAGAACAAGTGATGTTTCATCCTCCTGTATCGGCAGTTCCGGCTTATCATTCCAAATCCAAGGATGCCACGAACTGCCGATCGCTTTATTCGGCAGATACTTATGCATAAAGTAGCCATCTTTCGTTATCACATCACGACAAAACGCATAAAACTTATGAGCAACCGTTGCATACCCGGACCGATCAAGTGCAATTGCTGTAAATGCACCGTCTCTCGGCCATACATAGCCATACGTATCACGGCCATGATAGAGCATGTCAGAATCTCCCGAAGCGAGGATTCCTCCTTCTTCGTCCGTATGCGCGCGGATATAAAAGAGTGATTTTTTAAAGAGCGTCACCGCACCATCCGAGAGTCCATGAAAGGTAAAACCTTGTTTGTTCACCCACGCGTTCCAATAGTCGCCTGCTGTTTTCATAAGGTACTGTGGGGACTTCAAAACAACGTGTGCATTGAGTGTATGTACCTCATCCGTCGATTTGCCAGCACATACCCAGTAATGAAAGGTGCTCGAATTTTCGCCCTCAACATGCAATGTCATACATAAAATAGAGTCGACAGAACCGTGTTCAATCGGGTTTTTGGTGAGAACACCATCTTCCGCATCGCGGAAACTCCCTTCCTTGCCTTCAATCTGAAAAATACCGATTGAATAGTCATCGAAACGCTCTTTAAGGGATGCTGCATTGACGAGAAATACCCGGCGGCTTTTGTAGTGGATGATTGTATGCGTATGTGGGTCATAGTAGCCCGTGTCGCCACGTCTTGACTCTGAAATCTGAAATTCCTGGCCGAGAAATACTTTGATTTCACGCTTATATTTCTCTTTATTATGAACAATAATCTGACGCAGAAAAATATTTTGCTCGTTATACACGATGTCATGCAATTCAACCTCAACGCCAATGTCATTGTTCACCGCTTTTGTTGTGCCAGCAAATTCATTATTTTCGCACTCGATAGCAATCTGCCAGGCAGCATCATCAAACCAACTCATCCTGCCATTCACAAACACACCAATACGGTGCACATGACTGCTGCCGAGATGATTTTCAAGACCGATATGAGGATAGTAGAAGTCGCGCACCTGGGCTCGAGAGTCCAGACCCACGAATATTTTCCCGTTTCCTAGTGCGAGCGATTTTGGCATACCTTTATACAGACGAAAGAGGCGAGAGAATGGGTTGCGAAGAGACTGCACTTTCTTTGTGTGCAAGCGCTTTCTCCACACGGAGCTTCACATCATAGAGCGCATTCATGAAGGCTATGTATGCATCATACGGCGTATCATAGGGGTTAAAATATTTGTGCACATCACCGTCAGAAAAATATTTTGTACACATGTAATAGAAATGGTCCGAGGTCTGGAGCCGCCTCCAGTCTTCGATCAGTCGTATATCTTTCGTCGCAAGAATATCTTTTTCAAGTGCATATATCTCTCGGAGCGCAGCCTGTTGGATATTATTTCCCGTCCACGCGGACAAATCCCGCTCGGTATCTGCCCAGGTCAGCGTATAGGGTACATCGATCTCCCCCACAGGCTCATAATCACAAATCGTTTCCGTCGGCGTCTTAAACGTGTTGTCCCCATGTTTGAGAAATTCGTTCGGCAATGCCGCAAGAAAATGGAATATGCCCGTATCTTCCCATTGATGCTCTCCAAACGTTTCATAATCCATGAAAAGATTCACCGTTTGACCATTGCCGTGATGTGAGTTCACCCATTGCACATATTTCGGCGCGGTCAGCGGCCACCCCGCCCAGGAACGCTGTCCGAAACGGAAAGCGACATCATCTGAAAGCCGATAATTTTTAAGGAGTAGGCGCGTATTTTTGCAATCCTTCGGATTATAGACAAAATTGGGGCTACGCCATTGCAGTATCGGATCCCATCCTTCAGCCATAATGCCCATGTAGCCATTTTTATCGGCCCATTGTGCAAGGTCATTATTATAGGAAAGCTCGGTATTGCGAAATACCGTCGGAACCTGGCCAAACAGACGTTCCAGAAGCCATCGATGCTGCCGCACTTGCCGCTCAAACTCCGGCAACGAGTGGAAAAAAGCAAGTGAGTGATAATACGTATCGGCAAGGAGCTCAACACGCCCCGTTTTAACTAAATCTTGAAACGATTGGAGAAGCTCCGGAAATTCACGTTCGATCTGCGAAAGAAAAACGCCCGAAAATGAAAAAGCAAAGCGGAATTCCGGGTGCGTATTGAGGAGGTGTAAGAGAAGTTTGTTTGTCGGGATATAGGACTTCACCGCCACTTTATTGAGAATGCGGCTATTGTTGAGATCGGTCTCCGAACCGTCATTAAAATATTCATGGTCAACGCCAACATCAAACACCCGATACCGCTTGACGCGATAGGGCTGATGAACATGAAAATATAAACAAAGTGAGAGCATGCGAAATTATCTCTTTTGTATAGCATTATACAGCGTAATACATTTGTCTGCAGCTTTTGCCCAGGTGATGTTGCGCGCTTCTCCATTGCCATACAGTGCAAGCTGCCGTGTAAGCGGCGGATAGCGCAAAACTGCAATAATTTTATTTGCCATTTCCTCGATATCCCAGAAATCTACCTTAAGCGCGTGCGCAAGCACTTCGCTTACACCTGATTGTTTTGAAATCAGAACCGGCGTCCCCACGGAGAGCGCTTCAAGCGGCGTAATCCCAAACGGCTCCGAAACCGACGGCAAAACATAGAGATCTGCAGATTCATAGAGCCTGCGTAGATTTTCCCCGCGGGCAAATCCCGCAAAAAAGACATTCTGTGCGATACCAAGGTCTGCAGCCTGCCGGATAATTTGAAACTCCATATCACCGGAGCCTGCGATAACAAACATCGTATTCGGCATGAAATCGATCACGCGCCGCGCCGCGCGCAGGAAATAATCGGGACCTTTGTGCATCGTGAGTCGGCCAACAAAAAGTACCATCTTTTGTCCGGGACGTTTCCACGGCATAGGAGCATCATTCTCTTCTTTGCAGATGTATGAGCCACTCTCAACGCCGTTGTGCACCACAACAATTTTTTCCGCGGAAACACCGTATTTTTTAATGAGTATGTCTTTCGTATACTGCGAAACAGTGATGATCCGATCCGCCGCATCAAATCCGATCTTCTCAATCGTAAATACTCGCTCGTCAACAGCATTCCCTCCTGCCTGATCAAAGCCTGTCGCATGCACATGCACAATAAGCGGCTTCCCCGAGATCCGCTTTGCCTCAACACCCGCAAGAAATGAGAGCCAGTCGTGTGCATGAATCACGTCAAACACTTCATCTTGAATAATATTTTTTACCGATGAAGCGTAACGCATAACTTCTGAAAATAAATCAGCACCATATATATTTCCCTCAAGATATCGCTTCGAAAGAAGATATTCTTTTGCGGTAACATACGGCGTCAATCCCGTATCAACACTATATATTTTATTTTTTCTACTGACATTACCAAAAAGAAACCGAAACCGGTCATTGTTAACGGAAACTTTTTTCGGAAGCACAAAAAGAAGATCGACAGATTTGTCTACCAACGCCCGTGCGAGTCCTTCACACGCAACTCCGAGGCCTCCGCTGTTATGTGGTGGGAATTCCCACCCAAACATAAGAACTCTCATTATAAAAAATGGGTGCTTTTTTTCCTTACACCCTTAGCTCCATCTTAACAAAATAGCTCCATTTTTGGAGCTAGATTTTGGAGTCTGGTTGTGGATAAATAAAAAGCCAGCAACCCTTTGAGAGCGGTTGCTGGCCATCGTAACCCTTTGCATCTACTTCGGATCAGGGTGAGAACTAAGTTTGATCTCGACCTGAAGCTCTTCGGTGCCCCGCAGAAGGGTAAATTTTGCCTTTTGGCCTGATTTGTAGAAAAACAGAAGACGCTCAAGGTATTCCCCGATGGTCGTGGTTCCTACCCCATCGATCGTGATGATAACATCACCAATATCGATTCCCTGCTGGGCCGCAGCATCGTCCTGAAATGCGATAACCACAACACCCGGCCTCTTCATCGGAAACGGGATACCCATTTCAGAGAAATTACGAGGCAAGAGATTGCGGAGGTCTGTCACCGCCAATTTTGCGTTCGCATGCCGTATAGCACCACCCTCCACAAGCTGTGGAAGGATTTTTTGCACATAGGAACTCGGAATCGAGAAGCTATAGAGATTCGCATTCGGACGATATGCCGTATTCACGCCAACCACTTGCTGCTGCATATTGAGAAGCGGCCCTCCCGAATTGCCCGGATTAAGCGGAACCTGCGAGAGCAAAAACATCGCGCCGACGAGCTCCTCCGATGTCACAATGCCATTTGTGACATTGCGTACTCCAAAAGGAAAACCGATCGCGAATACCATTTCTCCGACAGTCGCATGGGCAAACGGCACGTGCGAGAGATGTTCCAGTTCTTTCGGCAATGTCAGAAGTGCAAGGTCAAGAAGAGGGTCTCGGCCGATCACTCGTGACGGATACATGTTTCCCGTTTTGAGATCTTCGACATAGATATCGACCATCGTTTGCACAACATGAAAGTTTGTCAGGATATACTTCTTTTCCTGATACTCTACGACCATGCTCGAACCACTCGTTTGAGCCTGCACACTCGCCGAACCGCGCACACGCACGAACGACTCGTTCGCGTAAATCTCCTGCGCGATTCGCCGTACTTCATCCGTACTCACTGTCTGCGCCTGTGCATGTGATAGGACAAATGGCGCTACAAATATCCATAGAAGATACATCAAAAATCGTAGGGAGAACGTAGTAACCATGACAACACCCTCACCTGTTTTGTTGGTTTTATACAAAAGATTCTTGGCTCCACATCTAGAAAACCTGAAAAACGGCATTTTGTCAATCTATTGTACGCGTCCACCATCTACATAAAATCCTTTTATTCTGTTACCATGAAGTGGAGAATATCTCACTAAAAAAACAATCAGTATTTTTAATCAATAGTATGATAAAAATATTTCATACTATTGAGGATAAAAATCATGGAAAAAGAAAAAATGTTATCCTTATTTCGTAATTCATTACCAAAACATACTACTCTTGTAGTATTTCTTGTTATTGCTGTTCTTATATCAGTAAAACTTTCTCATACTCAATCTAATCCAATAATAAATTTAGACAATGTTAAAAGTCTAAATGATCTCAAAGCATTCAATGACAATATTGTTGTTTCTCCTGCTGACGGTGCGATTGTTCATTCCGGGGAAATTATCAATCTTGTTATTCAAGCACCACCCGGTAAATCGTTACAAAAGGTGTCTACAGAATTTCTCCCCTTTCTGGGAGTGCAATCTACCACATCTCCTTTCACTCTTTCCTTATCTATTCCGAGTGATTTTACTGGACCGCTAACGTTTCAAATACGTGCTGAAGCAACTGATGGATCTGTAGGTGGGGATGTTTTGACTCTAAATGTAGAACCACCTATGGCTCGAATCATCGTTCGTTCACCTATTAATGGACAGAGGTTTTCATCAGGTGATACCGTGATGGTTGTTATTGAACCTGGACCTAGTATTTCCTTCACAAAAGTACTCCTTACTTGTCCCGGTGCGCTACTGGATGCCGCCTCATCACCTTTTGAGATACCGCTCTCGATACCAAATGACTTTACAGGTCAAGTAAAGTGTTTGGTTCTAGCGATCACTCCAAGTGGAGAGCGAATCGGAACTGAATTTACTTTCCGCGTAGAACCTCCCTCGTCGGCAGTATTGAATGATCTCCAAGTAGATCCGAAGATAATCTCACTTTCTTTTCCTGGACTCGATGAGAAAATTACAGTTCAAGGGGTATTCTCAGACGCTACCTTGAGAGACCTCACACTATCAAGCAATACGTCAATAAATTCTTTGAACGATAAAGTAGCTGTTGTAGAAAATATCCCTCAAGGGAAATATGTAAAAGCTATCGGTCCTGGGAAAACAACGATACGTGTCCAAAATGGTTTATTGAAAACTTATATCTCAGTGGCCGTACAGATCTTTGATCTTAAAGGCGACCTCGACGGCGATGGCGATGTGGACCAAGGCGATCTCAACATTCTCCTTAAAGCCCGGAATACACCGGCTACTGGACCAGGTGACCCTCGCGATCTCAACGGTGATGGAACAATAGATGCACTCGACACTTCAAGACTCCAGTCGCTCTGCACACGTCCGCGGTGCGCTACGAATTGAAATTTCTTGAGGAGATACTCCGTGGATACGGAAAGCATCACAAGTTCTCTTGATGTTGTCATCAATACTTTGGGCGACTCGGCGAAGTGAAACCGGCCGCGAAAAGCTACGGCCGGTAAAGAATATCTGCAAATAGAACACACGGACTTGAATGCAATTCGAGGCGTCAAAGAAAGAACATCATAGACCATTACACACTTTCTTTATTTCCGAGACTTTTTCCCAAGCACTTTCGCAAATTGAGCAGTACGCACAGGGTCAAGCTCTGTAAAACTGGAGCTAATGCCGGTAGCCACTAAAAAACAATCTGCACATCCCATATATTCTGTAACATTTTCGGGCGTCATGCCGCTTGCGATCGCAAGAGGAACATCGGGCCCAAGAGCGCTTCTCATTTTTTTGATCTTCTGAACCGACGGGGGTAGTCCCGTTTCTTCGCCGCTTGTTGTGACGACGTCCATGTACGGCGCTGCTAGGCGCGCTACATACCCGGGATCGGATACCATCTGCTGATACTTGAATGCAACACCGCCAAAATACAATCCATGCCAAAGAGTACGCTCCTGTCGCATCTCCCATGAAATACTCGCAAGCCCTGCAGGAAAGACCGTACCTTCGCGGATACCTGCGTCATCCGACCATACTCCAGAAACTGATGCCGGTATACTCCCAAAAACATACCATGAACGCATCCCCAAACAGTTAAGCCCTATCCACTCATGCGGATACTGTGCACGTACGTGGTCATACAGGTTGAACAAATCGCTGACCAACCCTTCGTGATTGATGAGAAAAATCCCATCAGCGCCATGTTTGAACGCGATTTCCACATTCCGAAGCGTTTGTTCCAGCGAATCTGCATGTATAACCGCAAGAAATGTATGTTTATCCTTGAAAACATCTCGATAGCCCATGGTGAAATCTCCTTTTACAATTGAGCTTTGTCTCTCACGATAGTATCTTGATTCATTAAAAATACAAAGATGGTGCATAACAAATAGGACGTACGCACTTGGATGCAGTTCGAGGAAAAACGAGAAGCGGAGCAAGCCGTATTCCTTATATCGGCAAGCGAGGATGCGAAATGAAAGTTACTATTTTTATTTCGTCCGAGCGAAGACGATATATGGGTTACTACTCCTATACGGCGACGCGAGCATCGCACGTTTTGACAAAGAAATGCGCCGAGTGCGTAGGTCCTAACAAAAACACCGACTATGTCGGTGTTTTTGTTATGGTACAGAGATAAGCTATTTGAATTGAACGGGGACAGCAAGCGAATCCTCATTTTCTGGCAGGCCCGATGGATTGTCTTTTTTAAAGAGCACAATGCCGCTCTTCATGCCTTCTCTCGGTGCGTTAAAGGTGATCGAACCCGTGAACGGAACAAATTCTTTCGTCATCCATTCGCCTTGTGCGGTCGCAAGCCCTTTTCCGATTATGCTGCCGTCCGCAGCAAGAACATCAATCGGGAACGTCCCTTCAAAATACCAGTTTCCGCGTGCTTGGCCGCCGACGGTAAGCGGCGATGTGATCGCTCTTCCCCCCTCCGGAACGGTAACAACAATCAGATTACTCTTGTCGCCCACTTCTACCGTTTTTGTTTCAGCGACCAAAGTATCATTCTTGTACACATAGACTCCGAGAAGAATGAGAGCAAGTGCGATGATACCACCGGAAAATTTTTTCATATATTTACTTCACGTTGCGGATAGAATTCATTGCAACATCATGCTTCACGCGGAGCGTCGCGCTCACGAGATCAAGCATATCTGCCTTCGCAGCAATATCCGTCTTGCTCTCTACTGCAGCCTGTCCCGCAAGCTGTGTATCAAGCGCTTCAATAAGTGCATCTGCTTTCACGTCAGAATGCATCGAGTAAAGAAACGCGAGCCAGGGGAACTTCACTTTCACACGGTCTTCACCCGTTGCCGCAACGACTACATCCGCACGTATCGTAGTCTTAAAAATGCCGAGAAATTTCGCAGGAAACTTATACACAACC
>JAHFLU010000065.1 GCA_023264615.1 bacterium
TGCAGGATTGTATGTTAACTCCGGTGGATTGGCCGTCAAAACACTCAATGCTGCAGCCTGCGACCTGAAATCAGATACATCAGGCAACATCACCTGCGGTACAGATGCAAATGGCGGAGCGCAAGGCCCGAAAGGCGATCTCGCGTGGGATGTCTACTCAAACAATGGCTGGATCGCTCCAACATCAACGATCGGCTTTATCACGTCCGCGTCATCAACTCTCAATGCGGCGTTCAACGTTCAACAAAGCCTCAACGCATCCTCGACACTCTTTGTCACCGGCGCAACGCGCCTCTACTCGACGTTTAATGTAAGTGGGAACAACCTCGCAACTTTCGGCGGCGGCCTCATCTCTTCCGCTTCGTCAACCGTAAACGGAGATTTCCTCGTACAAGGCCTCCTCCAAGCCTCCTCAACACTTCGTGTCGGCGGCACAGGAACATCAACGTTTGCAGGGGATCTTGAAGTGCTGGGTACAACATCTGTTCGCGCAATAGAATTTATTAGTCGAAACGGTGGCGGTGCAACAACCACGGCAGCAAAAAATTTGTTGACACACCAAAATATTATTAAGGGATATGTTGCAGTAAAATCGCCAGCCGCCTCTCCCGGCGCAAACGTCGTTGGAGAATCGTTTAATGTCGCAAGTATCAGTGATGATGCTGTCGGACTTTTTACCGTAAATTGGAACATACCATTCCGGACAGATGTGTATGCACTTTCAGGAATGACATCGGGAGATTTTGGAACATTAGACAATAGTTTTATATCTGTACAAGATGACCTCGGAACTGATATCACTCGGTCTGCCGTGCAAGTGACTCTTATGGACGATGGCGGAGCGGAGACTGACAACGGATACTGGTCGGTAACAGCCGTTGGTATGCAATAATGATATATAATTACTTTATGAACACTACAGGTAACTCCCGTCAGTCTCTCATTGTATATGTGTTTTTTCTGATGACTTTTATATGTTCAGCATCATTGGCATACGCGGATATACTCCCAAAAGCAAGGGTATACTATGCGGTAGACGGATCTGTCTCAATTGAGTACTTTATGGATAACGCATGTATAGATGGGGAAACAGAAACAGCGTGCATGAATCGCATTTCGATCAAAACTGGCCATGAGGGGATACCATTTGACGATATAGACCCGAGGACAGACTTGCCGAGTGATCGTTCGACACGCGATACGTGGCGAGGACAGAAAGGTAAAGGGGTTTGGGCTGATCGTACACTCGTGACCAGAAAAGATAAGGTTCTGGAGTATAGAGAACTATTGGATCGGGAACTCGATACAGATAAACCGGATCCATCAAAGGTTCTCAAACTTCAGCGTATGATAGAAAAAGTTCAAGACATTGATCATCGAATCCTTTCGATGAAGGATGTTGAGAGTGTTGAGAGGAAACTTAACAAAGGATTCTTCGCAGCTGCAATCAGTGCTGTCGGCGACGCAGTTTCAAGTGTTTTTAACGGCATCAAACAGGGGTTCCTCGCTCTTGCGTCTCTTGTGACGGACAAACTGCAAGTCGGAACGTCTGAAGCTCCATCCGGAATCACGATCTATGACGTAAAAACCAAAAAGCCCTATTGCATGGTCATGAGCAATGGCAAAATGGAGAACATTCCGGGTGAATGTGGTGCACCTGTTCCGGATCCTGCCCCTCCTGTGGAACCTCCACCGCCACCTCCCGATCCGCAAATCACCGTAGCGCCGCCCGAGCCGGAAAATACTGTCACTGTGCAACCTCCACTCGAAGAGCCTCCGCCGCAGAACACTACCGTAGACATGCCACCGGAACCTGTACCTATATCTGTACCTCTAGAGGAACCGCAAACCATAGATAGAGATACAAAACTGCCCGCAGAACAAGCGAGTACCTCGCCAGCAGATATAGGAAGTATTCCCGATACTGCCTGGCCCGTGCCGGACCCGCCGTAGCAATCTCTTCAGAGAGTTGTCCCTTTGCAAAGTTTGCAGTAAAGTATATCCATCATGTAGTGCCAGACGCACATAATATAAGAGTAGTAGGTAGAATTTTATGACAGAAGAAACCAATATCGCCACAGATAGTGCAGGAGAACACGGAACAGCAAAGAAAAAAATGGTTATCGGCCTTGTGCTCGTCGCACTTGTTGTTTTAGGAAGCATGCTTTATACAAAGAATCCCGACAAACGTGAAAATGTAGCGGGAGGAGAAACGGCAACAACTATAGAGAAAGCGGCAGCTGGCAATCAGACACTCCTCCTTTCCGTTACAGAAAAGATAGGAAGGCTCACAACACTGCCGACGGGAGAGCAACCCGCTCTCTTTACTGTTTCGGACCCTGAAAAGCTTCGCACACAGCCGTTTTTCGACAAAGCAAAGCAAGGAGACCTCGTACTCATCTATCAAAAAACACAAAAAGCATTCCTCTACGACCCTGTTAAGAATGAGCTTCTCCAGGCGGCGACAATAGCATTTGAGGCTCCGACAGAGCAACAACCATCCACCCCTCAACCAGTACACTAGAAGGGATCACAGGAGCTTTTTAAAAAATTCTTGAAGCATTGTAGGATTTGCTGATCCTTTCGTCGCTTTCATACCCTGCCCAACCAGGAATTGTAAGCCTGCAGATTTTCCCGCTCTAACATCCGCAACGACATCAGGATGTGATGTCATGATTTGCCTTACAATAGCCTCAAGCTCTTCAGAATTGCTTTTTTGGAGAAGATTTTCCCGCTGTGCGATTTCGCTTGGATTACCTCCGTCTCTATGCATCATTTCGAGTACATTTTTTGCACCACGGGAAGAAAGCTCGCTACGCGCGATCATTTCGATAAGCATGCTAAAGTATTCCGGCGTCACTTTTTCAAAGAGAGACGCCTCGATCTCACCTCTCGAAAGACCGGTCAAATCTGACGTGCAGTAGTTCACTGCAAGCGATAGCTTTTTTTTGTCATTACCCAAACGCTTAACTACATTTTCAAAAAAAAGCGCAAAATGAACATTTCCGACAAAAACCTCAATATCTTCATCTTTCATGCCATATTCTCTTTGATAGCGAAGACGCTTCGCCTGTGGCAGTTCAGGAAGTCCACCACGCAGTACTTCTTCTCTAAATTCAGGAATTTCAGACAAATAAAGCTTCGGAAGATCGGGATCAGGAAAGTAGCGATAATCATGCGACTCCTCTTTCGCACGCTGTGAGAATGTTTTTTGTTTGCCTTCATCCCATCCGCGGGTTTCGTGTTTTACTTTTTCACCAGATTTAAGCACTTGCGTCTGCCGTTCAATTTCATACGCTACCGCCCGCTCCACAGTCCGAAATGAATTGAGGTTCTTTACCTCCACTTTTGTTCCAAGTTTTTCGCTCTTGCTCACGGAAATATTTGCCTCGACGCGCATCTCACCCTTTTCCATATTTGCCTCACTCGCGCCAAGCGTGCGTAGAAGTGCTTGCAGTTCACGCGCAAACGCTGCCGCTTCCGTGCCGCTATGCACGACCGGCTCTGTTACTAATTCCATAAGGCATACTCCCGCACGATTATAGTCAATGAGGCTATAGAGAGCATTGTCATGGCTTGAACGAGCCGCATCTTCTTCGAGGTGTATACGCGTAAGCGCAATTCCTTTGAGCGAACCGCCACGTACCAAAGGGTATTTGAACTGGCTAATCTGGTAGCCTTTTGGCAAATCGGGATAAAAATAGTTTTTCCGATCAAATTCCGTAAAATCAGCAAGCTCGGCGCCAAGCGCCACGCCGACACGCAGGACATGCCTCACTGCTTCTTTATTTATCACGGGAAGCGTTCCCGGATGCCCCATACATACCGGACAGACGTTGACATTTGGCCGCTTTTCATCCGGATCATTGCGGGAACAGCAAAACATCTTTGTTTTTGTTTTGAGTTCGGCATGAATCTCAAGCCCAATGGTCACTTTATAATCGTTTGATTCCATATCTATGTGTGTACCACAAAATTCACCGTAAGTCGAAACGTCTTACGGTCGTAAATAAGGTTTTGTAAAAAGTACGACTTTGACGCCGTTTCGTACGTCACTTGATCCCCAAACGCTCTTTAGCACGTGCAACAATAGCTTCAAGCTTCCATTCATACTTTACCAAAAAGTCCTGCACCCCTCCTTCTATCGAGTCTCCCACTGTTTCCATGTCATCTTTATTCGTGAGCATCATGACCGGCAAATTTTTAAATCTTTCTTCAGAACGAAGCTTGCGCAATAGCGTCATGCCATCCATTTTGGGCAAAACAACGTCAAGCAAAACAAGGTCGGGCATCTCTTTTTCGATCATTGTATATGCACTTTCTCCATCCGATGCTGTGAGCAGCACGATATCTTCCATCGAAAAAATGTCCTTGAGGGAACGCAGTAGCGTCGGATCATCTTCGACGAGCACTACTTTCTTCTTTTTTTCAGCCATAATAATAGGTTTCTCTTAGCTTGGTGTGTATGGTATCTATTGTAGCATGCGTAAACTTCACTTCAACTATTCATACTCAATCGTCGCAGGAGGTTTTTGGGTAATGTCATAGAGTATCCGATTGACTCCGCGTACCTCCCGCGTAATCCTGCTGCTCACCTTTTCAAGAAGTGTAGCCGGCATACGATGCCAGTCAGCGCTCATGCCGTCGACCGAATCAACCGCTCGCAAAGCCACGATATATTCATACGTGCGAGCATCACCCATCACACCCACGGTCTTAATGGGCAAAAGTGCGGCAAACGCCTGCCAAATTTTTTGATACTCGCCATGTGCCTTGAGCTCTTCCCGATAGATCGCATCGGCCCGAGAAAGAAGTGCAATCCGATCACGCGTCACCTCTCCCACAATGCGAACGCCAAGTCCGGGACCGGGAAATGGATGCCGGAACAGGAGATCCTTTGGCAGTCCTAAAGAGCCGCCGAGACGGCGCACTTCATCTTTGTACAGATCGCGCAGTGGTTCAATAATCGTAAATCCAAACGCTTCCGGTATAGAAAGATTGTGATGACTTTTTATTTTTGATGCATGCTTCCCCACCTGTGCCGACTCAATGCGATCGGGGTAAATTGTCCCCTGCCCGAAAAACTTGATCGGGTAATTCCGGAGTGTTTTTCGTATATGCTTCTCAAAAACATCAATAAACGTATGTCCGATGATTTTTCTTTTTTCTTCAGGATCAACAACTCTGCGAAGACGGGAAAGGAAGAGCGAGCTGGCGTTGATACTATCAAAATTCTTGAACTGCTGTTCCTCAAAAGTTGCCGTCACTTCCATCCCTTCGT
>JAHFLU010000011.1 GCA_023264615.1 bacterium
CACCTGGCCTTTCGAGTGGTGGTGGCCAGCCGTGCTAGTCTGTAGCTTTTTGTAATACAATTTTTAATTTATGAAAAGAAAAAAAGGGGTTTTGCTCATCATTGTTTTTATCCTGATTATAGCTGGAATTTTGCTGTATCTTTTTTACCGGCCCGGGTTGAGCCTCCCGTTTTTGGGCAATGGTTCAGAATCTCCTAACCCTGACCTTTTCCCCCATGGAGAAGACCAAAACGGGACCGGAAGCACAACGCACAACAATACCGAGAATAGCGAAATGCCCCAAGAACAAAACAATGGGCAACTTCCTGTACTTCGTGAAATATCGCACGTGGCAGTCTCTGGAGCCATGTCTGTATATAATCCTGAAAATGAAACAACTTTGATACGCTATCTCGAACGACCGACTGGCCATATCTTTGAAACAACAACTTTGACAAGCTCTCTCGCACGAGTCACGAATACCACCATACCAAAGGTACAAAATGTCGTTTGGGACCACACAGGCAACGCTCTCATTCTACAATATGAGGCAGAGGAGGGGGGACGCAGTGGAATTGTCAGCTTCTATGGCGAAGTTGTGGGCGCCACGTCCACAACAGCACAAACAGGGGTACAAACAGAAACCACACTTGGGGGAATCTATCTCCCAGGAAACAAAATTATAGTCACGCCCTCTCCCGACAATACTCATATTTTCTCTCTTGAACAAGATAGTGATGGTAGTGGCGGAGTCACGGGTGTTATATCTGCACTTAATGGTTCTGAACGAAAAGAAGTTTTTTCATCACCTATTTCGGAGTGGCAGGCACAATGGCCTGAAGAAAAAACTGTCGTACTCACCTCAAATAGTTCGGGACGATCATTGGGATTCAGCTATGCACTTGATGTCTCAACTGGTAAACGAACGCCCCTCCTCACGGGCAAGGTAGCGCTCAACGTACTTCCTAATCACGACGTAAGCAAGATCCTCTATAGTCACTATCGCGCAAATGAAGGACTTTTCCTTTCAATATATGATAAAACAGAAGCGACGAGCATCGATGTTCCCTTGCGAACATTTCCAGAGAAGTGCGCATGGGGAAAAGCAGGTACGAATATAATCTACTGTGGCGTGCCCACATCGCCGATCACGGGGACGCAGCCTGATGAATGGTATCAAGGGAATACCGTATTCAGTGATGCCATCTGGAGTATTGATGCAACAACAGGTGCAGTAAATATGATTCTGGCTCTCGAGATAGCCGCAGGAAAAGGTCTCGATGTATTTGAACCTTTTGTGGATGAAAACGATACGTACCTCTTCTTTACTGATCTTAATAATTTACACCTCTGGAGTCTAAAAATAGGCATCTAGTTCTTTATGCAAAGAATACTTTCTATTGTTACTGCTGCAGTTACATTTTTGTATTTTTTCTCCGTTGCCGCAGCCCAAGATGTCACCCTCCTCTCCCCCCTGCCTGGCACAGGGCCTGAATCAAACTTTGGAGACTACGTTCCTATTGTCTTCAATCTCTCTATTGGTATTGCAGCAATACTTGCGGTCGTCATGATTATCATGGGCGGGCTGCAATATATGTCGACTGATGCGATTCAAGGGAAGAGTGATGGAAAGAATAGGATCACTGCTGCACTTCTCGGTTTAGGACTTGCGCTTGCTGCGTATGTCATCCTCTGGCAGATTAATCCAAACTTGGTCCGGTTTGAGTTGAATAAGCTCAATGTGGGGGTTACGGGGACGCCGTTTACCCCTACAGTGCCGAGAGTGGGCACTGCACAGCCCGTTGGACCGCTCAATACTTTTCCTCTTAATTTTGCAGGCGGGTCAAGAACAATGAGCATCAGCCAAATAAATACTGCTCTTGCCGGAGCAGCGCAACACATGGCTCTCATCAACCAAGCTTCTGCTCAAACTGGAATTCCGGCAGAAGTTATACAATCAATGATCGCGATTGAGTCCGGCGGAAGGGTCAATGCCGTCTCTCCTTTGGGAGCAGTCGGTGTCATGCAGCTACTGCCGACGACTGCTCAAGGCATACTGCGTAATAATACAGCTCTCGCCACACAGCTTGGTATAAACCCAAACGATCTCGGAGCGGTAACAGCCGCCCTTTCCAATCCCGCAACAAATATTGCTATTGCTACAACAGACCTTGCGAGGGTATTTCGCCAGACAGGGGGGAATATTGATGCTATGGTAGCGTTCCATAATGCAGGGCCCGATGCTCTTGCTCCGAGCGTGGATTGTCCCGGTCTAGCCAAGTTTCAGTGCGGCATTAATCCCGGGGGCCTGCAAGAAACAATAAATTTTATCAATAATCTCCACGCGATGCAGACTTCTCTAAGAATAAATAACACAACCCTGTGAAAGAGCGCTTCCGTACACTAGGCTGTATTGCTTTTCTTAAAACCCTGCCTGTGCAACCTCTGCATCTCTATATTTGAGTACTATTTTTCTAAATTTACCCTCTCCTTGCGACTCTGTCGCTACGGTTGTATCTTCTGAAAAAAAGGAGTGTACAAGAAGGCGCTCATATGCGTTCATTGGCGTCATTTCTATGTCGCGCTTAAACATACGAACACGTTCCGCCGTTATCCTGGCCTGATAGAGCACTTCATCGATCCTTTTGCCGTAATAGTTATTAACGTCAATAATAAAATTGGATGCCTCCTCATTTCCTGTCTTTTTCCGCACCATTTGTTTAATGAGAAGGTTGAGTGCCTGCAGATTTGCACCACGGTTCCCAATGAGTAGTTTAGAATCTTTTGTTCTGATTAAAAAACGTGGTTTTTTTGTTGCCGGGTTGCTCACAACTTCAATACCATCAACATCGGTGTTTAATTTTTTTAGAAATTCGGCTATATGATTTTTCGTTTCATCGATTTGCATATCATTACACCACCGTGCTTTTGTTTATGGATGTTTCCGTTTCCTTTCTAAAATTCCTTCGAACATACATCTCCTGCACTATCGAAAATATATTGCTCGAAACCCAATAGAGCGCCACTGCCGCTGCAAATCTTGACGCGATAAACACAATTACCACAGGGAAAACATACTTCATCTGAAGACTCATGCTGCGTGCCAGATCTTCCCGAATCGACGCCTTCTCACTCTTTTGCTGCTGTGGCGGTGTCAACATCTGCGCCTGAACGAACTGTGTTATGCCCGCAAGTAGGGCAAGTATAAGACTCTTTTTGGAAATATCAAGAAAACCAAGAAAAAGCATACTGACCTGTTCTGGAACCGTGTTAAATGAGTAGAGCGTTTCGGTGTGTATTGCCGGCAATCCTCCTCGACTAAAAATAAAATAGAGGCCAAAAATAACGGGAATCTGTATGAAAAGCATGAGGAAACTCGAGAACGGATTGATATTCTCCTTTTTATAGAGTTCCATAATGCGCGCCGCCTGTGTTGCTTTGTCGTCTTTATATCTCTCTTTAAGCTCACTAATTTGCGGCTCAATAGTACGCATCTTGAGCTGTGTCTTAATTGACTTGATTGAGGTGGGGAAGAGGACAAGTTTAACAAAAAACGTAAGAAGAATGACTGCAACACCCACATCTCCGCCAGGAATCACCTTAAGGAGAACAACAAAGAGGTTGTAGAATGGGTTATAAATGAGTGCATTAAAAAGAGTTCCTATCATAAAAATGACTTGCTCCGCCAGCGTGCGCGAGGCGGTTTTACCGGTAAATTAGGTCGCCTCATTTTATCTCAAAATCTTACTTTTTACGAGAAGCTCTTTGATGTCTTTTTCTAAATCGGAAAAAGAAGCCTGCGCAGCTTCTTTTTTGACAAAAAAGAGTGCTGCTGTGTGCGGCAGAATATCCTTCTGTAGAGTCGCAATAATTGCATAGCCACGGCGTTTGAGTATATTTCTTTCCGTTGCAAGTACTGTAACTTTTTTTGAAACAATAAACGAAAAAGTATGTTGCTCTTTCTTTATTTTTACGGTGCGTAACGTCATGTACGCACCGTAAAAGTTTTTTCCTGAAGCCCGTATGTGTTTCGCAAGCTCACGGGACACTTTTGCCTTTTTAGGCAACATAAAAATCTACACGGTTAGTTTTGCTCTGCCTTTTCTGCGACGACGCAGAATGGTTTTTCTGCCACCGACAGTCTTTGTTCGCGCATGAAACCCGTGTGTCTTTGCACGCTTCTTCTTTTTTGGTTGATATGTTCGTTTCATAAGGTACATCAATTATTACCATACTTACATACCCTTAGCAAGTATTCCCTATATCAACACAGCCTATATAATGATTCTATACACAATCTCTCCTTATGATATTAGACGACAAACAACTCTGGGAAAGTGTTTTAGTCGATATAGAATTAAGTGTGCCGCGTGCAACATTTAGCATGTGGTTTAAAGATACCGAAATTCTCCATCAGGAAGAAGGCGTTGTACACATCAGTGTTCCGAATGAATTCGTAAAGACGTGGCTCCTTGATAAACACCACAAAACAATCCTCAAGCTTCTCCGTGAGCGCTCTCCCACAACACGCGCTGTCGAATACACTATCTCTCATGCGCGAGATATCAGTAAAAGACGAGAGTCTCCTCTCGTCTTACGGCGTCCGGGAGCAGAGAATATTCTTCCACTTGAAGAGTACTACATCAACAAAGACGACAATCTCAATCCTAAATATGGCTTTGATTCTTTCGTTATTGGCTCCTTTAATGAATTGGCACATGCCGCCGCACAAGCGATCATTAAGAAACCGGGCATTGTCTATAATCCGCTCTACATATTCGGCGACACAGGGCATGGAAAAACACATCTCATACAAGCAATCGGTAACGCCTTAAAAAGCGGGGGGCCCGCAAGGCGCATTTACTATGTCACTTCGGAGAAGTTTCTTATGGACTATGTAAGCGCCCTGCAAAATAATAAAGTAAGTTCTTTTAAAGAATCATACAGAAAATACGACGTCCTCATTATGGACGATATACAATTTCTTTCCAAAAAAGAAAAAACTCAAGAAGAGCTCTTTCATCTTTTTAATCACCTCTATGATAATAATAAGCAGATCATTTTTTCGTCCGACAAGCACCCATCCTATCTACCTGATGTTGAAAGTAGGCTTCGGTCGCGTTTTTCGGCAGGTATGGTCGTCGAGATCACTGCACCAGAAGCAGAGTCCCGCGCAGCAATCCTCCGCGCCAAAGCAAAACAGCTTCATTTCACAGTCAGCGATGAAATTATCGAGTATTTAGCCTATCTCCCCGAAAATAACATCCGTCAGCTTGAAGGAATTCTTAATACCATATTCTGCCAAGAACAACTCAAGCAGCACCCGCTTGATCTACAGGAAGTCAAAATACTCATTAAAGACACGGAAAAACCAAGAAAATCCCTCTCTGTTAAGGATGTTGTACGTACTGTTGCCTCCTTTTACCATCTTGAAGAAGATATTATTTATGAAAAAACGCGGAGAAAAGAGGTCGTGAAGCCTCGCCAGCTCATTATGTATATTTTGCGTGAAGATCTCCATGTCTCATACCCCACGATAGGGGCAAAGCTTGGGGGTAGGGACCATACAACCGTCATCCATTCCTGCGATAAGGTAAAAAATGACCTAAAAGCAAGTGCTGAATTACGCTCCGAGGTCGACCAAATCAGGGTTCTTCTCAAATAGCTCTTGTTTAAAAACATGTGGATATCGTGTGTATAGTACTGTTGTTGTCCACAGACACATGCCGCCAGTCTCTTCGTCCTGTGGATTAACGACCCAGAATATCCACAAGGAACTATTTATTTTGTCCTCTTGTATAGCCTTCAAAACCTTATACACTCTATACACAGAGATAATAATCATATAAAGATATATATACTTAAATATAATAAAATAAGAAAACTAAGAACAAACGTTGCATGAAAACGGAATGTATACAAGAAAAACTACAAAGCGCCCTTATTAAAACGGTGCGCATGACAGGAAAAGGCGCATCGTTCCCGATACTTTCCTGTATTCTGGTTGAGGCAAAAGGCACAATGGTTGTTATTCGCGCAACAAATCTCGATCTCGGTATTGAAATATCACTGCCTGCTAAGGTTGAAAAAGAAGGAAAAATCGCAGTCCCGGGAGCAGTATTTGCACAATATATTGCGAGTCTTCCGGCAGGAAAGAGAATACAACTTGAGTGTAAGGACAACAATCTCGTTATTACAACAGATCGCGGTAAAACAACAATAAAAGGCATTGCCCATGATGATTTTCCGGTGATTCCTAAAATAGGAGGAGACACTTCTTTTATGGTCCCTATTGATCAGTTTGTGCGCGGGCTGCGCTCAGTATGGTATAGCGCATCGGTTTCGACCATTAAACCGGAGCTTTCAAGTGTTTATATTGCAGCGACCGATGGCGTGCTCTGTTTTGTCGCAACAGACGCTTTTCGGCTCGCAGAAAAGAAGATACCTGTTAAAAATATTCCTGACCATAAGCCTATACTTATACCAATGAAGAATATCTCTGATATTTTTCGTACATTCGAGGATATGAACGGTGAGGCAGAGATTATGTTTAATGAAAATCAAATCTCAATCTATTTTGAAACAATATATGTGACATCCCGCCTGACTGACGGAATGTTTCCTGATTACCAGCAAATCGTACCTAAAACAGCTGCTATAAAAGCTATTGTACTGAAAAATGATCTCTTAAACGCACTCAAAGTAGCGACTATTTTTTCGAACAAGCTTAATCAGTCAAAAATAACAATTTCCCCGAAAAATAAAAACATTGAAATAGTAACCAAGAATGCAGAGACTGGTGAAAATACAGAATTTATAGAAGCGTCAATTTCTGGTGAGGGTATTGAAATGATGGTTAATTTCCGTTACCTCCTCGACTGTTTTCAGTCAATTTCTGCTGATAGTATATCTCTTGCATGTATTGATGCTCGGAAGCCGGTCATTGTGACGGGGGTAGGCGATTCGTCGTTTCTCTATCTTGTTATGCCAATGAACAATACTTAAAAGTACTTGTCGTATGGAACAAATTGCACTCTATCTTGCAAAATTTACTGGTATTGTTCCGCAAGAACGGATCCTTCGTGAGGCGACAGTTGAGATACTTTCGCGACGTGCTGGAATTCCCATTACACTTGAAACCGTTTTCGTTCGCGGAAATACGGTGTTTATTCATGCATCCCCTGCAGTAAAAAACATCCTCTTTATGTACAAAGAGGATGTTGTGCGCGAATTACAAGAGAGGGTTTCTCGAGCATCAATTAACGATGTTCGTTAAGAGCCTGGCTCTACACTAAACGAAGTTGTAAACTCCCCCTTATTATAGATTGTATCGTACACAACTACACGCAGGGTATTTTGTTCTGTGATGTCGGTAAGCTCATTAAGGGCAAAAGAGAGTTGTAGAGGAGGTTTGTCGACAGATCCAATAAACGTACCGTTAACATAGAAGTCGGCGCGCTGTAGTTCAAATGTTGCAGGGCCTAGCTGACTTTTCTGTACAGTAAGTGTAAGTGAGGTGCTTCTTGGATATATAAAGGTATCTGAAATGCCTGAAACTGCGATAGAGATGGCGCTTGTAGGAGTATGTAGAGTATCAGACTCCTTTGGAATAATATCTTCTGATTCGTCAGCGTAGCCGTTCTCTGCTGCCCAATTGCGTACCCCATATTCCCATGAGGCATATTGATAATCATTGTTCGGATTTGCTGGTGGAGGTCCATAGATATCATTCCGGTCGATCCAATGGAGAATGGAGTGAACACCTTGCACCACTTTTCTTTGTTGTGTTTCTTCGGGAGTGTACTCTGTTGCGAGCTTTCCTGTAATAGAGTCAATAATATATGCGATTCCGCCTTGCCATATACCGACGAGCGCAGGCTTTAGTCGTAGAGGATCTGCCGTTTGGGGTGGTTCAAAACTGCGTTCTGGCATATTTTTTATCGCAGCAGCCATAAATTCATGCCACATTGGTGCAACAATAAACCCTGCAACCTTTTTTTCCATCGGGGTATTATTGTTATTTCCTGCCCATGCGCCGATTGCAATGTCAGGCGTGTAGCCGACAATCCAAGCATCTTTGTAATCGTTTGTGGTACCTGTTTTTGCTGCAACTGACCTGCCGGTAAAGTAGAGAGGAGAGCTTGCGCCAAATGCGGGTGTGCGGGCTTCGTTATCTGAAAGAATATCAGAGATTTGGCGTGCGATATTTTCATCGAGGACACGTGCCCCTTTTGGTTCATAGGATTCAAGCACAGTACCATCTTCGCGAGTGATTTTGAGTATCGGATTGTGTTTATACCGTGTACCATCGCGCGCAAAAACGCCATAAGCACTTGTGATATCAAGAAGCGTTACCTCACCGCCGCCGAGCACAAGGGTAAGCCCATAACGGTCAATATTTGTCAGTGTTGAAATACCGAGGTCTTTTGCGGTGTAGAGGGAGTCGTTGAGACCGGCAAGATACAGTACCTTAATAGCAGGTATGTTTATCGATTGTGCGAGAGCGGTGCGAAAGGTGACTGGACCTCGGTAAATATTGTCATAATTTGAGGGCATATAACAAACATCAGGGTTGACACCTGGTCGTGGCGTGCCGTCAGGAAAACACTCCGTTGAAAACTCTGTTTTTACATCAAACACAACGGTTTCAGGCGTAAAACCCTTTTTAAATGCTGTTGCGTACACGAAAGGTTTAAACGAGGATCCCGGCTGTCGGCGGGCGAGAGCAACGTTAAAGTTGCCATCAATTTCTTTGTCGAAATAGTCGCGAGATCCGATCATAGCCAGAATATCGCCCGAAGCTGGGTCAATAGCGACCATAGAGGCATTTTCTGCATGATATGTCTTTGCGTTTTCTAGCGCATATTTTTTTGCGATTTGCTCGCCTTTCTCCTGCAGCGCATAATCAAGCGTTGTGATGACTTTCATGCCACCATCCTCGAGGGCAGTTTCGCCATATTGTTTTGTGAGATAATCGACGACATACATGACGAAGTGGGGGGCGCGGATACCAAAAGTTGCCTGTGGTTGAAAAAGAACCACTTCTTTTGCAGCGGATACACGACTTTCTTCGTTAATAAAGCCATTCTCAACCATCTTTTCAAGGACAAGATTCTTGCGCTTATCGAGTTCTGCCCGATTCTTTCCATAAGGAGAGTAAAATGTTGGCGCCTGGGGTAGTGCAGCAAGATATGCCGCTTCCGCGAGGGTTATTTGTGAGGCTGTTTTATCGAAAAAGGCCTGACTCGCTTCCTCGACACCGTAGATACTGCCGCCATACGGTGTTTCGTTGAGATACATTTCAAGAATCTGATTTTTTGTAAGCAGTTTTTCAAGTTTGAGGGCAAGCACCCACTCTTTGATCTTACGGGAAAGCTTCTTTTCCGATGTGAGAATCGAGTTTTTGACCACCTGTTGTGTAATAGTCGAACCTCCTTGGCTAAACTTAAGGCCACCGAGATTGACAAGAATCGCCCGTAGAATGGATTTTGGCTTAATTCCATGATGTTGATAGAATTCTGCGTCTTCAATGGCAATACTTGCATTTTTAATATCTTGCGATATCTCGTCGAAGGGGACAACTGTTCTTTTGATGTTTTCATGGACATCATAGAGGAGAATTTCACCGGTACGGTCATATATTTTCGTTGACTGGGTAATTTTCCTACTCTCAAATGTTTTAAGATCGGGAATATTAAAAGAGGATATCCATAATAAAAAAGAACCAGTGCCGAGAAGGCCTATGGCAAGGGTAATAAAGAATATATTTTTGAGCCTGCTTTGCCTGAAATTGTTTCGTTTCCTCAAGAACATGAGCGCAATAGTACCACGGAAAAGCCGTTGTATCAATGTTTTTTTACTTTAATTCTTACCAAATTGCGCCACTCCGTAGTAGGGTACGTTTTTGGAGACTAAGACTTGGGCAAACGCCCCGGAGTGGTCTCCAAAAACGTACCCTACTACGGAGTGGCGCCCGGGTGATTAACGACAGACTCTTTCTGACAAAAAATGGTTGCTGTGGTAAAGTGAAATAACGATATTTCAAAGCAGTATGGAAAACGAAAAAAAAGAATCAAATGCAGTGATTGACGAGCTTCTTCTGCGGGGAGTTGGGGAGCTTGTTGATCCAGACAACGCTTTTAGAAAGAAACTTGAGGCAAAGGTTCGTGGAGAATATGCGGGCGAGATTGTCATTAAATTCGGCATTGATCCGACGCGTCCCGATATCCATCTCGGCCATGCAGTGATATTTCGCAAGTTGCGTAAATTTCAAGACCTCGGTTGTAAGGTGGTGTTTCTTGTGGGTGACTATACGGCGAGCATTGGGGATCCAACCGGCAAGAGTAAAGTACGGCCGGAAATTGAGCAGCAGGAAATCAATACAAACATGATTTCTTACCTTGAACAGATAGATAAGATATTGATGGTTGAAAAGGTAAAGCTGCCGACGGGGGAGATTGTCATCCAAAACACACAGGTCTTTAGTTGGATTCGAAATTCAGATTGGTACACTGTTGTAAATGACCTAAAACTTCCGGAAACGTACGAAGTTAGCTTTGAGGGAAATATGGAGGGTATGCCGGTTAAGATACCGGTTAACGCCAATTCGCTTGTGGGAAAGGCAATCGTCTTTGAGGAGTCGCGTATGCAGACGAAGAGTCTCGGCCTTAAACAAGTGACTGTTACAACATTACGGACATTTCTCTGGGGGCTGAAGCATATCACCTATGCGCGGCTTATTGAGCGCGATATGTTTCAAGAGAGAATCAAGCGTGGGGAAGAGCTCTATATGCACGAAATGATCTATCCGGTGCTGCAGGCGATTGATTCCCATGCGATTGGCAAGATATATGGGTCTTGTGATCTTGAAGTTGGCGGGACGGATCAAATGTTTAATATGCTGATCGGCAGGGATGTAATGAAAGCAAGCAAACAGGATCCGCAGTCCGTACTTTCGTTTAAACTTCTTGTTGGCCTTGATGGAAAGGAAAAAATGAGCAAGAGTCTCAATAATTATGTGAGTATTACTGATTCTCCCGACGATATGTACGGTAAATTGATGTCAATTTCTGATACGATGTTGCGTGACTATTTTGACCTCTGTACATTCACCCCCATTGAAACCATTGATGAGATGATGGCTGCTGTGGCAGAAGGGAAGGAAAATCCAAAAGACATCAAAATGCGCATGGCGAAAGAGGTCGTTTCCATTTACCACGGAGAAGAAAAAGCAGTTGCTGCGCAAAAAAACTTTACAGAAACATTTTCAGAAAGGAAAGTACCTGAAACGATTGAGACCGTTTCAGTAACAGCAGGAAGCGCACTTGTGGATGTTCTTGTGCAGCACAAAGTTGTTTCCTCGAAATCAGATTTTCGGAGACTAGTGACAGAGGGGGCAATACGGGATATGGAAACAGATGAAAAAATTACTGACGCAGCACAAAGCATTGTTTCAGCGATGACGCTTAAAGTGGGGAAACGTCGTTTTGTAAAAATCGAGGTTGAATAAAACAAAAAGGACACAAGAACAAAACCCCCGGAAGATCTTCCGGGGGTTTTGTTCTTGTGTCAAGAGGCGTTTCTACTCATCTTCATCTTCACTGTCATCGTCATCCTCCATATCGTCGTCGGTTATTTCATCATCCTCATCCATGTTCATGGTGAACTACTTATAAAGTATAAGTTTTTAGTAACGACCGCTTCTTGAGTCACCCCCAGATTTTCACATCTGGAGTCAGGTAACTGAAGATTTTATAGTTGTAGCAAATTTAAAATCTTTTGCAACGTTTTCTCGGTGGACATGTGGATAAAAAGAATGTCTAAAATATGGCTTATCAAGGCTGTAGTTTAGCTTTTTTATCCACGATGCGAGAATTTTTTTCAGTTGCAAGGCAGGTAAGACCGACAGCAATCGCGTCGTACTCATCGTCGAGCCTATCCTTCTTGGGGAGGTCGACAAGGCGGTGTACCATGTCGATCACCTGTCTTTTTTCTCCACGGCCATACCCAAGCATCGCCATTTTAACTTGAAGAGGGGTATATTCTCGTGTCTCGACGCCTTGTTTACGGGCGATATAGAGGATTACACCACATACCTGAGCAACGCGCATGGCAGTTTTTTGGTTTGTATTAAAAAAGAGCTGCTCAAGGGCAACCTTGTCAGGATGATAGAAAGAGAGCAGGCGTTCAACTTCGAGCCCAATTTCCCTTAGACGGTCAGGAAATAGATCCTTCGAGCTTGTTCGAAGACAAGCTGAATAGAGCACCTGTTCCTTTGGTGTACCTGACGCAATAACAGCGATACCGACCCTTTCGTACCCGGGATCAAGTGCAAGAACGTTCATACGTGTTGAGCAACAGTATTTCTAGAAAGCATTAATAAATACTTCCTGAACCTCATCATTATCTTCTAATTCTTCGACAAGCGCAGCTATTTTTTGAAGATCCTCTTCCTCGGCATCAACAGTTGTTTGTGGCACCCACGACATTCCTTCGTGTACAAATGCCCATGTTGCGGCACCGATACCGGCTAGGGTAACGCCATGCTTTGCAAGGATGTGCTTAATCTCGGCCGCTGCTTTATTTCTATTTTCCGTAAGTGCTTGGATAATAATAGCAATGCCGCCAGGCCCATATGCTTCGTAGGTAATGGCGGTCATAAGCGATGTATCTGTAGATTGACCCTTTTTGATGGCTTTCTCGATAGTATCCCCGGGCATATTCATTGCTCGAGCTTTTTCAATCACTGCTTTAAGGCCGGGGGAGTTTCTATTGCCTTCTGCAGCTTTTGCTTCAACAACGAGGAGCTTGACGATTTTTGAAAAGTCCTTGCTTTTTTTTGCGTCTGACGCTGCTTTCTTATGTTTTATTTTTGACCATTTATTATGACCTGACATAGTGAATTACACTAATTTATTTTGAACATGCTCTGGAACAGGATACCCCATATGTTCATAGGAAAGGGCGGTTGTGATACGTCCGCGCGGAGTTCTTTCAAGGAGTCCTACTTGGATGAGATAAGGCTCCTGTACACCTTCGATAGTATCGGGTTCCTCGGATGTTGCAGCTGCTATGGTGCCAAGGCCGACCGGGCCGCCATGAAACTTCTGAATGACGACAGAGAGGAGCTCTCGGTCTGCATGGGTCAAACCCAGATGGTCGATCTCGAGAAGCTCAAGTGCTTCGCCAACCACCTTTTGCGTGAGCGGATTTCGTTGTATTTGAGCATAATCGCGGCAGCGTTTCAGGAGATAGTTTGCAGTGCGCGGTGTTGCACGGCTCCGTTTTGCTATCTCGAGAGAGGCTGCGCGATCAATTGAAACCGAGAGGATAGAGGCAGAACGCTCTATGATACGGGTGATTTCGTCAGTGGTGTAAAAAGAGAGTCGAAAAATGCCGCCGGAAAAACGAGAACGGAGGGGTGAAGAGAGGAGTGCAATGCGTGTTGTTGCTGCAATTATTGTAAAAGGCGGCAATTCGAGCTGGATCGTTCGAGCAGAGGGCCCTTTGCCAATGATAATATCGAGTGTTCCGGACTCCATTGCAGGATACAGCACTTCCTCAACAGGCTTATGGAGGCGGTGAATTTCATCAATGAAAAGAATATCTCCTGGTGAAAGGTTAGTGAGGATAGATGCAAGATCGCCGATTTTTTCAATCGCCGGCCCTGATGTAATTTTCATCTGCGCAGCTATCTCTTTTGCAATGAGGTAGGCGAGCGTGGTCTTACCAAGTCCGGGCGGCCCATAAAAAAGGAGGTGTTCAGGAGGATGCTTGCGTTCTTTTGCAGCGCCAAGAAGGATAGAAAGATTTTTTTTAATGGACTCCTGCCCTACATATTCGTCCCAAAGACTAGGACGAAGGGTCTGATCTAAAAAACCGGTTTCTCGGTCGGACTGCGCGACGTTTCTTGACATGTTAAAAAAATTATGCTAACCTGCAGCGGTACACTTCTCTCTTTACACAAAGAGAGTTTTTCTATCAAACCCATAATTCTCTAAGCAATGCAGGGTTCATTTGTTGGACTCACGGCTCTTCACCCGAGGACGTTCTGGTGGATAGCCCTGCTATTTTCCTGGGGCTATCCTCGAGGAAGAATCGCATTAATATTCACGATATTATAGTGTTGCTTAGAGAATTATGGGTTTGATTTTTTCTAAAAGAACAAAAGGCTTTCTATGTTGTGCGACTAGATTTTACTGCTGGCGGGTCTTCTCCCGACTGCACCGTAAGATCGATCACACGGCGCAACTCATCAAGAGAGGTAACTCCTTCAAGTATTTTAATGATACCATCTTGTTGCATACTAAGAATTCCTTGTGGATATGCAGCTTCGCGTACCTCGCGCTCGCTCGGATTTGATCGAATAATCTCATCTACCGCGTTATCCATAAGGATCGCCTCAATGATGCAAACGCGTCCCTTATAACCAGTGTGTCCGCAGGCATCGCATTTCTGTGCAACCCACATTTTAGTTGTTTGTTGTGGCCTAAATTTAGGGTTCTGTATTGTTTCTATGATTGCGTCAATATTCTCTTTTGTCTCCCCCAGAAGGGGCTCTTCTTTTTTACACACCTTACAGAGTTTTCGCACGAGACGCTGTGCAATAGCGATATTTATGGCGGAGCTGAGCACTTTTGGTTCGACGCCGAGGTCGATGAGGCGTGAAAATGTACCGGCGGCATTATTAGTATGCAGTGTTGAAAACACGAGGTGGCCAGTAAGTGCGGCATCAACAGCAATTTCTGCGGTGTCTTCGTCTCTGATTTCACCAACCATGATCACATCAGGGTCTTGACGAAGGGCAGAACGAAGGCCGGTTGAAAAAGTATAGCCCTTTTTTGATACCTGGGTTTGGACGATACCGGGGAGATGGTATTCGATCGGATCCTCGATGGTGATAATTTTTATCTCCGAAGAATAAATTTTTCGTAAAAACGAATAGAGTGTCGTTGTTTTTCCCGATCCGGTTGGTCCCGTGGTAAGGACCATGCCGTTTGGCTTATCGATCTCCTTTTTTATTATCTCAAGAACGTATGTATTAAATCCAAGCTCTTCGAGGGAGAGCTGGATGCTGCGCGGGTCAAGGAGGCGCAGTACAATCGATTCATTATAAGCTCCAGGAAGGATGGACGTTCTGATTTCAATGTCGCGGTCTGTGATACGGATAGTAAAGCGGCCATCTTGTGCAGTTTTTTCAGCGTTGAACTTAAGGCCAGAAAGCAACTTGACCCGATTGAGGAGCAATGTATAGGTGTGTGCATCAATCGTGGTAACTTCAATAAGGATGCCGTCGACACGATAGCGCACCTGCACATAGTCCTGTTCTGGTTCAAGGTGTATATCTGACGCCTCAAGTGCGAGGGCTGCAGCAATAATGACCTCAAAAATGCGCGAAATGCGGTTCGTTTTTTTAGTCACCATGACTTCACCGATGAGCGGAATGATGTCTTTGATGTTTTTAACACGAGTAAGAACATTTTCAATCTGTTCTTTTGAAACCGTGAGCATACCAGCAGCGGTCTCTTTTGCGTAGGAGAGATCTTTATAGCGGAGCCATGCATGTTCGAGAGATGGTTCAGCTGCCATAAAAACAGTGCACGTAAAACCTTTTTCTTCCAGCCCTGCAAGCACCTTTCGAGTGAGTTCAGAGTTCTGCGTCAATATAGCGGCAGAGAGTTTCTTTCCGACTTGCTTGAAAACAGCAATATGAGCGGCACGTGCTTCCGGTTCAGGAACAAGGCGGAGCGCCTCAGTGTTAATGGTTATTAAAGAGAGGTCAATGTAATCGAGTTTATAGCGCACCGCAAGGAGCTTTGCGAGGTCTTCTTGCTCCTGCTTGCGAATTTGCTCGATTTTTTGATCTTGTTTTTTACTTTCCTGAAAAGGCGATGTCATAATGTACAAATTACAGAGCGCAAAACAATCAACTCTCTCGCAGAACGAGGTGTCGAGAATCGAAGAAATATGCTTCATAATAGCGTGTTTTCCAGGCACCCACACCATTGACTTTTAGATAAAAATATGATACTATGGGCGCAGCTCTGTGTTCTATAGTAAGGAGAAAAGAAAATGGTTTTTACTGTAGGTGCCCTTCTCTCCATTTTCGTATCTTTATTGTCTACTTTTGCCTATGCTGACACGGTGGTAACGGTTGTACGTCATCATGGCGACCCAAACTCGGTTTGTTTATTGTTTTACAACGGCAAGCCGGCTGCGATTGAATATGGCGGCCAGTGGGTAACAATGTGGCTCTCGAGAGGTACGCGGGGTACAGATACAACAGATATTACCGGTGGCAGACAAAATAGAAATGATCCCGAATACGGGAGGTTTACACTACAGTTGACTTGTTATCATGGAAACGTAGGAGAACTGCAAGTACACGGTGGAACTCGACAGGTAATGGAACGGCCTATTTGTGTTACAGAACCACGGACCTACGAATACGGGCCTTATGCGAGCAAAGCCAGATATGATTTCGGATCGCACGGATTCCCGTGCTCTATGGAGAAGCAGAAATGACAAAAGTATCCACGGTCTTTTTGTCACTGATTTCAGCCTTTCTTTTAACAGGATACACAAGTTGCACCGTGCTTTTTCCGGTGACTGTTCACGAATCGACCGTAATCACCACCACACCTCGGTATCCTTATGAGTATCACCAACATGGTGATTATTATCATCATGTTGAGGTTTTACATCTCGGGTGGCATTGCCACGGCTGGGGATGCCACAATCATCCCCACGTGACGGAACATTGCAACGGTGTTCATATCTCTGACCCATACATGTATGGGTGGCCCCACGGGTACCATCACTTCCACTAAAACGTGCGTACATACCTCATCTAGAACACCTAGGTGAGGTGTTCTCTTTGTTTTGTGAGCAGTATGAAGTAGACTGCAGATATGGAAAAAATGTTGAAAAACATGGAGGAAATGGAGAAAGAGGCATCCGTAGTTTTGCAGAGGCTCATAAAGAAACATGATGGCAAAAAAGCCCTGATCATTGGCCTTTGTGGTGATCTTGGCGCAGGAAAAACCGCTTTTGTGAAAGCGTGCGCCTCGAGGCTCGGTGTGACCGAAATCGTTACAAGTCCAACCTTTGTTATTGAGAAGATATACAAACTTTCACAGAAACCGTATCTATTTTTAATACACATAGACGCATACCGCCTGAATTCTTGCGAGGAAATGGAACATATCGGATGGAATGCCATTCAAAAAGACCCACAAAACATTGTTTTCATAGAATGGGCTGATCGCGTCGATGCATGTATGCCCGAAACAACAGAATGGATTACGTTTGGGCATGTAAACGAAAGTACTCGCACTATACGACACCATGGCAACCAAAGAAAAGGATAATAGCCAAAAACTTGTGCTTCTTGATGTGCATGCAATATTGCACCGCGCGTATCATGCATTGCCGGAATTTACGTCGGGCTCTGGCGAGCCGACAGGGGGACTGTATGGTTTAGTAACAATGCTCATCAAGATTGTTCATGAACTGAAACCCGACTACATCATTGCATGTTACGATCGGCCCGAGGCGACATTTCGTCACGAGGCATATGATGGATACAAAGCAACACGTGCAAAAACGGACGATGCACTTATTGCCCAAATTATACGTTCCCCGGATATTTTTAAAGCATTTGGCATACCGATGTACGACAAGGCAGGCTATGAGGCGGATGATATTTTGGCCACAATAGCCGAAAAAACGAAGAAAAAGAAAAATCTCAAGGTAGTGATTGCATCGGGTGATATGGACACACTCCAGCTTGTTGATGGTGACAAAGTGACCGTTTATACGCTCAAGAAAGGAATTAACGACACTGTTTTATACAACGAAAAGGCTGTTGTTGAACGGTTTGGATTTAAGCCCTCATTTTTAACGGACTACAAAGGTTTACGAGGCGATCCCTCCGATAATATTATCGGTATTTCTGGCATCGGAGAGAAAACGGCGACACAACTTATTTTGATGTTTGGTACGATTGAAGAGATGTATGTAACGCTCAAGAAAGACCCTAAGAAATTTTTTGATGCCGGTATTAAAGAGCGTATTGTGAACCTCCTTCGCGAGGGAGAAGATGAAGCGCTTTTTTCAAAGACGCTCGCAACAGCCAGGCGCGACGTGCCAATTAACTTTGAGTTTCCAAAGGTTTCTTTTCGGAAAGGATGCGATATTTCAAAAGTGCTTGCATTATTCCGTGATTTGCAATTTAAAACACTCGGAGATCGTGTGAGACAAATGCTCGGGAATGTAGCGGAAGGGGACGATGCGTCTCGAAAATCTTTACTGAACGAAGTGGTGCAAGAAAAGGCAGACGAGGAAGAAATTCAAAAAATAGGTATTGCAGTCTGGCTCCTTGACTCAAATATCAGTAACCCTGACCTTGATGAGATACTGCTTTTCGCGAAGACGGAATCGTTCGAAAAGGCACGGGAAAAAATTTTGAAAGACGTACGCGATGCAGAACTCTCAAACGTGTACGAGAACATTGAGCTTCCGCTTATGGGGGTTGTGAAGAAGATGCAGGAGCGCGGGGTCAAAATTGACGTGGGGTATCTCAAAAATCTTTCAAAAGAGTACCATAAAAAACTCGATGCGCTCGAAAAGGAGATTTGGCGGTCAGCGGGGAAAGAATTTAACATTAATTCTCCGCGTCAGCTTGGCGAGGTGCTTTTTAACGATTTAGGGCTTGTTGTGAAGAATCTTAAAAAAACCTCAACAGGAGCGCAATCGACGCGTGAATCAGAACTTGAAAAACTGCGCGGGGAGCACCCGATTATTGAACACATTCTCGAATATCGTGGATTTCAAAAACTGCTCTCAACATATATCGACACTATTCCACTCATGGTTCTCAAAGATGGGCGGCTCCATGCGACATTTGTGCAGGCTGGAACAACTACAGGAAGAATGTCGTCGAATAATCCGAATCTTCAAAATATTCCGATCAAAACAGAGCTCGGCAACAATATCAGAAAAGCATTTGTTGCGGAAAAAGGCTTTATTCTTGCTGCTTTTGACTACTCACAGATCGAACTCCGTGTTGCGGCAATTCTCTCGGGTGACCCGAAACTCATTCAAATATTTTCAGGCGGGGGAGATGTGCACCAAGCCGTGGCATCACAGGTTTTTAATGTTGCGCCAGAAAAAGTGGATAAGGAAATGCGAAGGCGGGCAAAAGTCATTAACTTCGGCATTCTGTATGGTATGGGTGTGAATGCGCTTCGGCAGAATTTGGGAACGAATCGTGAGGACGCGCAAACGTTTTATAACGAATATTTTAGAAACTTCAAGAGGCTGGGTACATACCTTGAGGAAGTAAAAAAAGAAGCGCAGAAGAAAGGCTACACGAGGACTCTTTTTGGGAGAAGGAGGAATTTTGAGGGCCTTTCTTCGCACGTTCAGTACATTAAGGCAATGGCCGAGCGCATGGCAATGAACGCGCCATTTCAAGGAACATCATCTGATATGATCAAAATTGCGATGGCGCGCATTGATGCATACATACAAAAAGAAGGGTTTGAAAAGGATGTGTACCTGCTGCTTCAGGTACATGACGAGCTTGTCTATGAAATCAAAGAAACAAAACGGACAGTGGCTATTCCCGAGATCAAGAAAATAATGGAATCAGTTCTCGATCCCAAGGAAGCAAAGGGTGTGCCGATCACTACGGGAGTTGCTGTTGGGGATACTTGGGGGGAAATGACCGGAATATCATGATGTATGTACTGCATGGGGCTGATGAGAAGGCAGCGCGAGAAAAGCTCTCGATACTTATTCAGCATTTGTGCGAAAAGCGGCCGGATGCCGAATATGTGCGTGTAACAGAAGAAGAATACGCACTATCTACAGTGCTTGAATACGCTTTGCGGCAAGGCTTGTTTGAAAGAAAAAGCATTGTTCTCCTTGACCACCTTTTGCAAAAGAAGGAAACAGGCGAGGGTATTTTGCAAAATCTTGAGAATATCGCCAAGTCAGAGAATGTTTTCATTTTTCTCGAAGGCGATCTTGATACAAAAACGGTTGATCGGATGAAGAAATATGCAGTTAAACTGCAGGAGTTTGAGAAAAATCCAGTCCGAGGCGAGATCGTTCCGTTTAATATTTTTTCAATCTCGGACGCTTTTAGCAAAAGAGACAAAAAGGCTGCATGGACACGGTACAGGCAGGCACTCGATAAAGGTATTGCAGCAGAAGCGATCCATGCAACAGTACTCTGGCAGATGAAGAATATACTCGTTGCTTCTGGTGGAAGAGTAAAGACAGGCAAGTACACAAAAAAAGAGCTCGAGGATATATGTCGGAGTCTTCTTATGAATTACCACGATTCAAGAAGAGGTCTTGTGGACATAGAGACCATGCTTGAGCTTGAAATCCTTGCTTTATGAAGATGGTGCGAATACAGCATCGACTGTATCGGCGATTTCCGTAGGAGTCCTTGAGACCTTGATTATATAGTCGCTTGCACCAAGCTCTCTCCCTTTGTCAGCGATCGACTGATCGTCATTGTTTGTGAGGAGGATTATATGCGGCAGTTTTTTAAAACTTTCTTTCATTTGAGCAAGGACGTCAAGACCGCTTTTTGTTGGCATATTGATATCAAGGAGCATTACCTGCGGTGCAAATGAGGCGAGTTGCTCAAATGACAGGGTCTGGTCGGTCATAGCAAGAACATCATACCCACGCTCTTTAAATTTGCGTACGTAGAGGTCGAGTATCAGCGGATCATCGTCGACAACAGCAATTTTTTTCGTGACTGCAGGCATGGGTATAGTATACACAGATTTTGCGGGTGACAGAAACAGGAATCGCCGGAGGATATTTTCTGCTGAAAAATGTATGCTCTGGCGTTCGAGTCCTTCTCGAAGCTCCG
>JAHFLU010000012.1:0-6343 GCA_023264615.1 bacterium
AAAGGTTGCTAGGCACCTCCCCGAAGCTTATCGCAGCTTAACCACGTCCTTCATCGCCTCTTAGAGTCAAGGCATCCACCATACGCCCTTATTTCCTGTTAGGAAATGTAGAAACCGTATCCCAAAATTCACACCGCTGTGAAATTGGGCTTCCTGTTTCCATTACATAGTTTTTGCTTTTTCTCTTTAATTTTTGGACTTTACTCATTTTGATGCAGTTCGAGGCGGCAAGGCAACGAAATCGCGAGCCGTATTCCATATACGGTGAACGATTGAGTGTCGAAGCCAACGAAGAAATGCGCAAAATGTGTAGAGTCCTACTCTGCCTGCAACAACGGAAAGACCCCCACTTGGGAATCTGCATGTTGCGGCAGCTTTCGGTTGTCAATGTTCAGACACCCTTGTAACAAAAAACCGCTTTTCAAGCGGTAGAGTGAGGACGCACCTAACAGTCGCATCACTATCTACGCTTGAAATAAAACGTGTTTTTGCTTTGCATAAAGGCTTCCACAGTATACCCAAAAGACGGTGATGATGTCAAATAGCGGAACAGCAGTACATCCCGTTTCCCAAAAACAAAAAAGAGCCTCTCTTGCAGACGTGCTCTCTCTTGCAGAGAGCACGTCAAAGAGGCCCCCTTTTCGAGGTTTTAGTCTTCAGTCTTGCCAGCTGGTTTCTTTGTAGACTTCGTAGAAAATTCACTCGTAAGATGCGCAAGGTATTTAGCTGCCGCATCCTGCCCTCCAAGACCAAACGCAAGACCTACCGCCAGAGAAAAAGCAACAACAAATCCCGTAAACAACATCTGGACAAGCGCCTGGGCGACCCCAACCTGATAGAGAGCCACCATGATCGCAAAGCCCCAAATTGACCATCGTGTTACTTTGCCAAGAAAATTTGCATGGCGCACTTCAGCAGCCTGCGCTCCACCGACAACAACTCTCTGCATTGCTTCAGCAATAACTGTCGCGATCAGAAGGACAAATACCGCAATGATAACCCGCGGTAAATACGTGAGCACATCCTGAAGAAGAAATGTATTTATCTGACTCAAGCCAAGAACATCGAGTGATGCCACGAGAAAAACAAGAATCGTAAACCATTCCACAAGACTGCCAAGAAATTTTCCTGAATCGAGTGCAAAACCACCGCGACGCAATATCTCTTCCACTCCCGCACCACGAAGTGCGTTATCAATCCGCAGCGTGCGAATGATTTGCGCTGCAAACTTGCCGAAAAGAATACCGACAAACCATCCGATAATAAAAATCGCAAGCGCGAAGAACAAGCTTGGAAGAAAGTTGAGAACTCCCGTACTAAGCTGCGCAAACGCTCTTTCAAAAGACTGACTCCATATGTCAATGGGCATAAACTTTTTTGATGTTAGACCGAACACCAAAACGGAGGGAACAATGTCCCTGTTTTACTTCTAGTAATACTTAATAATAATGGTTCATAAAGAAACCAAACGACCTTATGTATGCTTATTTCCAACACAAAAAACCGATGCTTATATCATAGCACTCTTTTGAAGCATTTTTGACACACAATTGTTTCTATGTGGATAAATATCGTTCGCTAAACGAGATGGAGCATCGAGTTTCGGTGGATACCGATCTTATCGATGACGACGACATGCGGGTAGTCGATAATATCTCGAATGAGTTTGTCATACATTCGAAGGCGGTAGTTGAATTCCTCTGTTTCAAGCGCCACATAGGTAACTTCTTTACCGAGGTCTGATTCGATGCGGGCGATCGTATTTTCAAAGAGTGCCTGCCTGAAGTTATCGCCAACCACCAATAGATCAACTCGACTATTTGAGTCTTGTATAAAAAAGCCTGAAATGATGATGAGTTTAATCTTTCCCGTCCGCGCAAGACGCGCCAAAATTTGCCGATTCTGCAACGGAGGAATCGTTGTAAAAAATTTATACATTGCTTCAAGGTACAAGAAACGTTCATCAAGCATCCAGCCTGTCGTTTTCTTTTTTGGATCAGGTTTCGATTCCCCTTCTTTGCTCCGCGTGATTTTATAGAATGTACGGCGCTTCACCAAGCCTGCTTTTTCAAGTTCCTTAATTTCTCTCCGCGCTTCTTCGATAGTTATCTTTGCCCGAAAAATAATATCCTGCAGATCATACCCGCTCTTCGGATTAAACAGAAAAAGTCTGATAATCTTTACCTTTGCAGCAGAACCGAAAAGTTTAGCCAAGATTTCCATAGTGGGAAAATTATAGCAAAATCGCACCTGTAACAGCAAATTTTCGCCTCATAAGAACTAAAAAACAACGCTGTTTATAGACAAACAGCGTTGTTTTTTAAAAGGCTACTTCAGGGTAACTTTGCCTCCCGCCTCTTCGATCTTCTTCTTCAGTGCTTCGGCATCCTCTTTCTTCATACCTTCCTTGAGCATGGCCGGAGCAGCTTCAACCAGATCTTTTGCCTCCTTGAGACCAAGGCCGAGTTCTGCCTTTACCACCTTGATAACTGCGATCTTTTGCTCGCCGGCAGCGGTAAGCTCCACATCAAACGACGATTTTGCTTCAACCTCGGCTCCCGCTCCGGCCGGTCCGGCAACTGCTACTGCTGCCGCAGAAACGCCGAATTTCTTTTCGAGTAATTTCACAAGTTCGTGCAAATCGAGCACACTCATCGTGTCTATTCCGTCGACAACACTCTTGAATTTCGCAGGAACAACCACTTCTTCTGTCGTTCCTACTGCTGTTGCTGTTTCTTCCATACAAGTTTTTTTATTTGAATAATTATGTTTTTTTCTCTGCAATCCGATCAAGAGCAATAACAATACGCTGGATCGGTGAATTGATGAGATTCAAGAACTGTCCGCGGAGTACTTTAATCGGAGGAATCGATGCAATAACGGTCATTTCGGAAGCATTCATGTATTTCTTTTCGAATATCCCTCCGACAATAACCACTTTATCTCTATATTGCTTCGTAAAGGTATACACTTCCCGTGAAGGAGTGAGTGCCTCCGTACCGTACGCAAGTGCTACCTCTCCTTCAAGTTCCGGCAGTTCTCCTGCAAATCCTTTTTTCGCGAGAACACGCCGCATCAGTGTCTTTTTCGCAACCCGGTAACCAACGCCGTTTTCGCGAAGGCCTTTTCGCATTGCAGTCGTTTCTGCAACCGGTAAACCGGTAAATTTCACAAACACCATCGACTCTGCACCATCGACAATACTTTCGATTTCCTTAACAATCTCCGCTTTCTTCTGTTTTGTAATAGCCATAAATATATGCCTGAAATAAAAAAATCGACCTTGTGATTGAGGTCGGGAAAAACAAAAAATCAATACAAGATTCTTTGTGTCTCAACAGGACTTCTACTGTATCCGCCTCCGCCAGCTGGCGGATGGCAGATACGGTTGCCTGTTATCTTCGACCAATCAGAGACAGCATAGGATATAAATATGTGTGTGTCAACGAGGGCTGTTTGATACTGTGTTTTGAACGGTATTTTGATCCAAACGAGAATGGTACTCCGCATATCCAAGTACGAGAAAAATTCCCATGCCTAAAATGAGAATGCCGATAAAGCCGAGAGCGAAACGCCAGAACGTCTTATTGAACAACTGCAACATACTATTTCAGTATATCACTAAGAACCTATCTACGATCTAAACAAAAAACACCCTTATCACAGGGTGTTTTTTGTTGAACGCGATTTCGGGTCTTACTTTCTAGTCCTTTTACGAACCTGTTTTAAGCTGGCCTGAAATTTCCTGAATCTTCTTCATAGCATCCTCTATCTGCTTCTGTATTGCCGCTTTTTGAGCATCTGTTGATGCCGCAGGAACAGAAGTAGGTGCAGGAGTAGACATCATCGTCTCGCCTGACATGCTTCCTTTTTGACCGAAGAGCTCATTGATCTTTGCGCGCGTCTTGGGTCCCACCGCACCAAAGCCGGTGTCTTTCTCTGTTGCAATGCCATGCTTCATCTGGAACTTTTGAACAGCTTTTTCTGTCATCGCACCAAAGAAATCAGTTTCGTTCCCAACAGAGCCGACACCTGTGCTTGTAATCATCGTATCAGGGTCACTATTAAGCACTTGCTGGAGCGCTTTCACATCGCTGTGTGTCTTGCCTTTCGAGAGCATGTTGGTAAGGTGTACCATTGGCGCGCTTCCTGTAGAGACAGGGGTAGGCGCTGCCGCGGGTGCCGGAGTGGACATTGCGGTACCTTCCGCACCTTTCGGAGCCATACTCCCCCCCAAATACATTTCGATTGCTGCACGCGTCTTGGGTCCCAGGGCACCATATCCTGTTGTGCTTGGGGTACCTTCGCTTATAAGACCATATTTTTTCTGAAATTTCTGAACCGCTGTTATCGTAAGGGCACCGTAGAATCCTGATTCATTCCCCGGAGATCCCACTCCTGTATCAGCAATCTTTGTATCGGAACTCATATTGAGGAGCTGTTGTAAACGCTTTACATCAGGACTCGTAACGCCAGGACCAAGGTTTTTTGTAAATGTTGCTCCGACTGCGCCACTCGAAGGTGTTCCCAGAGCAGCTTTCGCAGCTGCTATTATTTTTTGGGCTTGATCTGCTGTTGCAGGCAGAGGAGCCGGTGTCGGGGCAGGTGAAGAACTCCCGCCTCCACCCGTCGTCACACCCACAACACTTCCGCCTCCACTACTACCACTGCCACCCGAGCCTGAACCACACGTATCGCTTGAAACATCAACGGTCACAACCACGGGATTTCCTGTTGAAGACGCACCAATCGTCACTGATGATTCATTTGAATTGCATGTTGCGTTAGACGCCATATTGCTCGGGGAAACCGTCAACGTCCTTCGAGCTGCCGAGGTCACCTTGATCGTCGAGGTACCGGTCATCGTCGTGCTAAAACTCGTATCCGATACAACGATCTGATTGATCCTTGCCCCCGAGGTCACCACAAGAGTGGCGCTATTCACGGAAAGCGAGACTGAATTGTTTATCGTAACCTCGTCTCCTGCAAAACTCGAAAGCGGCGAGAGTGCGATGGCGAGTGTGAGAACAACAGGAATTAATAATGTACGCTTCATTGTTATTTTGGTTATTCCTAATTATCTCTGACACGCACCTGGTTCAACACGAAGGTACCGTGCGTCAGTCGCTACGCTTGTCGAAGCTTCGATGTAGATACGGTGAACCCCTCCTGTCGTAGAATCAAGCTGGATACATCCCCCAGACGCTGCACCTGATGTTTCATCGCTTGATGAGAGGATTAAGCTCGTTGTAGCAGAAGACATGAACGCTCCATCACCCGTTACATCAAACTCCTGGCCATTCGACGTTGATGTTGCAATGCTGATACTCGTGCGAACCTCGACAGTACTCGTCGAGACAATCGTACCAGTAAAGAGGTTCAGCGAAACAATACGGCCGTTAACGCCGAGAATTACACCTGTTCCAAGTGTCGACGTCGCAACACCGAGAGTACCGCTATTGTTATTAATACCCACAACAGCATTGCCGCGAATTTCAGCTGTACCAGTCGCAATAACATTACCGGTAAATAGGTCAAGAGACGTTATGCGACCCTGAACACCGAGGGAAGTTCCAGGAGTATTTGTTGCAATCCCAACGTTACCCACGAAATCTGCCGCACCCGTTACAGAAAGTGTTGATGAAGCATACATGGCACCGTCTGTCCACGTTGAACCATCCACCTCCACTTGACCTTCCACAAATAGAGAATCGTCCGCAAGCGCAGTGAAGTGGGTAGCTGTTGAACCCGTGCCCACGCGGGCACCAGAACCAATCGTTGCATCGGTACTCGCCGTAAGGCTGCCATCCGTTGTAATATCTGTACTGATTGTTGTCGATGCAGAAACGCCGACATACACAAACAGCATCGAGAGCAACACTGAAAGTGTCACTGAAACGAAACTTTTTCGTTTAAACAAAGTTGTCATATACAAGAAACAAACTAATAAAAAAGGGACCTAATAAAGAGCATCAGAGGCCCGAAAAAATCGCGTTCATCTGCGACGAAACTTTCAAGAATCTTCTGTATGCTTTGTCTCTCATTGTAACAATCAACAGCAAGAGCGAAAAATGGATAGTGTGGATAAGTCTATAAAAAAACCACCAGTGAAGGGGCGGTTTTTTTATAGAGACATCAAGTGTATACGTTTGATTTCTAGATACCTGCTGTTGTCGATGCTAATTTCGCAAGCCCTTCATCTGCAATCTCTTTGAGCCGCATATCTTTCATGTCATTTGCAAATTTAAGAACTTTTTCGAAATAAATCCGAGCCTCCTCTGTTTTCCCCTCTTCCGCATACAGCTGTGCAAGCGTCACCTCGAGTACGATGTGGTTGTTGGTA
>JAHFLU010000012.1:6443-20533 GCA_023264615.1 bacterium
ATCTTTCATGTCATTTGCAAATTTAAGAACTTTTTCGAAATAAATCCGAGCCTCCTCTGTTTTCCCCTCTTCCGCATACAGCTGTGCAAGCGTCACCTCGAGTACGATGTGGTTGTTGGTATTTTTGAGTCCATCGAGAAGCACCTCTTCTGCAAGTCCTTTCTTTTCAGTATACGAGAGCGTGTACAATTCAACCAAGTTCACATACGACGGTGGGTACACATTCTCAATCTCAATCGATTTTTTCATTGCAACCTCGGCTTTCGGATAATCCTTCAGATAATAGTGGTACAAATTCCCCAGATTTTCGTACGCCATCCGGTCCGTCGGATATCTTTTTGTCATGTAAAGCCAGATTTCTTCGGCACCTTGGTAGTCTTCCGAAAGCCTTCTATATGAAGCGAGCTCCAGAAGGTGCTGAAAGAGGGGCTCGCCTCGCCGGATCGCATTCGCGATGTCCTTCATCCGTCCTGTGTATTCCTGCTTTTTATCAGCCGAAATATGTGCGTTTATAACAATCCGGTCAAGATCCGGCAAAGGCAGAGTAGCTTGTTTTTGAACTGGCACACTCTCCTTTTTGATGAGAATAGGCTGCTCATTAGGCTCACCAATCTCTCCTACAGTAACATCTTTCACAATATCGCCCATTTCAGTCGTCGTAGCAATTTCTTCCCCCCCAGTACTAGATTCCATTTCGCCTTCGTCTATGGAAACTGCAAAAAAACGTGAGTAGCCGATAAGGCCGATGAGTGCACCGGCAAGAAAAATGATGGCAAATTTTATATTCTTTGAAGTATTCATGTCGAGAGTATAGGGCATAGTTGCTACAATTTCAAGAGTTACTAGAATACATCAAAAACCCCCACATCGGTGGGGGTTTTTGCAGCCTCTGAATTAACTGGTGAGTCAATTCAGCACAAGTAGGCTTTGGTTAGTTCGCACTGGTGATCGTCTCGATCGACATATCGCTTCCTGGGAGACCAGGTACGAGGTACCCGTTCGTCCAGTCAGCGTCACCGAGACCAATTGATGTTGTCGTCGAGTTTGGTGTCCAGATAAAGTCGTTGTTCGCGTCAGAGTCGGCTATATCTGCAGTATACAGAAGTCCGCCACCATTCATTCCAGTACCATCGCTGTTCGCCTGGCTTTGCCTGGTCAAATAGACTCTTGCTGTATATGCAGTATCTCCACGAAGCTTAACCTGGATGTTTTCAGAACCGGTCGTTGACTCCACGTTCGCCACATCACCCTTGAACACAAAGTATCTCGTCTGTCCAGCGGGGACGGTATAGGTCGTCGTTGAAATTCCAGAGCTGCAGCCGGTTGCTGTCTTATCCATAAAGATCTCGACACCTGTTGCTGCGAGGCCTACAGAGTTTGCAATGAAACCTTGACCAAACTTGCCTCCTGCGCTTGAGCCGTTTTCAGAACCATAGCACTGGTTAGCGTTCAAGAGACCCGTTGCAGAGTAGGATGAGTCGACCGCACTGTAGCCGCTGTCCGTGTATGTGTAGAGCGAGTACTTAGTTGTCGAAGCGTTAGCTGTAGTAAGACCGGTAGACGATGAGTGTTCAAGTGTAAACTTATAGATTCCAACATCGCCACCGTTTGCCTTAACACTAAACTTGTAGAGCACCCTGTCAGCTCCCGTCGAAAGCACTCGTTCTGACGAACTCAAATCAATCTTAGAGAACGATGGGTATGATTTCATGACACGTACACCTGTTGGCGTAATATCAGATGGACTCGTCGGCGAAATATTTGTCCCACCGGCAACACCCTTACCATAGGTACCACCGTTCGCCGGAGTTGTTGAGTTTACATCGTTTCCATCCCACGTCACACGGAGCAAGTCTCCAGATTTATTGAGGGGACCTGCATTCGAGTTAATCGTAGAAACAACACCCTTTATGGTCATTGTCTTTGCAGCGTTTGCCATAACGCGGAACTGGCCAGTAAGCGTCGACGTAGCACGATCGCCACCGGAAACAAAGGTTGCTTCACCGACCTGCGTCGTCCCATCCCAAAGCGTGAGCTTGGAATCTACGAGATCAAGAGGTGTATTCGATGCAACACCCGTGAGTTCGAAAGCTACTTTCTTGATATCAATATCTTCGTTATTCGCAGCAAACTTAAGCTTCAATAGAGAAACTTCAGTACCAGGGGTAACAATGCTGTATCCAGGTGTTGAATCATCCACGATAGTAAACGTACCACCTGTTGAGACAGTAATCGTCTGTCCAGCCGCTGCAGTGTTGCCACCGTTTATGTAGAGTCCTGAACTCACTCCAGTGAGACTCTGGCCAGAGTTAACACCTGTCGCTGTATTAGCAGCTTGCGTAAGATCGTTGAGACCCCAAGCGTACGATACTGTCGTTGTAGCCGAAGTACTGCATGAGAGTGCGAGAGACTTGATCGTACCCTTCGGCACAACGAGCGCCTTGTCGAAGAGGAAAGCAATGTTGTCGTCGGAACTGCCACTGTTGTTTTCGAATGTACCGTCAGAGCTATCGACACGGTTTGAACCTGTCGTCAGCTCCGTAGCCCCATCCCAGAGAGAACATCCCGAGAGATTTGAAGGCGCACCAGTAACAGCCCTCCAGTCAAGAAGTAACTGATTGAACTGAACATCATCTCCTGAATTTGAAGCATCGAGCTGATAGTTCGCAAAGGTAAACTTGCTTCCTGCAACAATCGTCTGTGCGAGCGGTACCGATGCTACGCTAAGCTTAACCTCAGGTGACCTAACTGTCATAGCATTTGCTGTCACGAGAGAAGCTGGCGATGCAGTGATCGTATTCCCCGAGACTGAACCACGAACCGTCGCGAAATCACTGCTTGGAGTCGTTGAGGCTGTGATTGTGTCGTTGTTCGCAAAATCCGTACCATATTTAGCCTTGAGATAGTAGGTATTCTTTCCGACAGGGAAGTTCACCGTGTCGGTAAAGCGAACACGTCCGTGTGTAGCGCCCGCTGTATTTGATGCATCAACTGGACCCGCTACAATACCACCATTTGCATCGCGAAGCGTGATACCGGTGACATCAGCTGGGTCTGCCGTGCTGCTCGAGAGATGGATCCAGAAATCCATCTGGCTCACCGAGATTGCCTCACCCTTTGACTCGATATCAAACGCACCGAGATCAAGACCGGAAACATTTTCAGCCACATTTTGTGCCGGCACTGCTGCAGATTTAGAAACGGTCAATGCTCCTCCGGTGATCGTCATTGTAGCCTCATCGAAGAATGGCGTACCAGTCGTAAAGTCTGAACTCGTCGTTGATATAGCAGCCGTTGAACCTGCCGCAGGCGTTAAGCCATAATTGTACGTCTCGCCCTTGAAGTAGATATCAGCTGCCTTGAAGATGTCAAAGATGATCGTACGACCTGAACCATCAGCGATATCACCCTTGACGGTTATTTCTTTGAATTGGCCTTTTTTGATAAGAATGCCTGTCCCGAACATTGCCGTGTAGTACTTGCCGGTCGAATCAATTTTCAGATCATACCCAGTACCATCTACATATACCCTGGCGTTCTTGATGTCAGCCAGTCCTGCAGAACCAGTCTGATTGTAGCGGATGCCCAAGAAGCGAACATCCTCGTCCGACCCTGCGGTTGCCTTAATCGAGTTGAAAACAATGTCTTTTGACCCAATGTCCTTATTCGCAGCTGCATCTGGATCAAGAGATCCGACATCTACCGTAATGATTCCCAACGTAAGGTTTGAGTTCACTGTGTGTGTCGCTCCTGTAATCGGAAGCGTCCCGTTTACGGTAGCGGTCGTGTTGACTGCAACAACTTGCAGCGTAAGCAAATCTCCACCACTTAGGCTTGCCTTTGCTTTCATAGTACCCGCAACCGTGAGTGTTCGTGACTGGCCAGCTTTAACGACAAACGACTCATTCAGCGTTACCTGATGATCAGAATTGAGTGTCTTTTCGAGCCCAATCTGCATTCCTGTTTCATCAAGCAGAAGAATGCCCGAGAAGTTAGAGTCCGCACCAGTTCCTGTACGCTGTGCCACAATACTGTTCACCGTAATATCACCATCAGCCGAAGCGACGAAAGTTACGTTTGTGAACGGAATGCGAGCTGCACCACCCACAGCAAGTGAGTTTGCAGGCTGTACTGTCGCTGCCATTACCGAGAGACCGGTTCCCATTGCCGCCGGAGGCGTTGGTGTTCCTGGAGGTACCGGGGTTGCTGGAGGTACCGGGGTTGCTGTCGAGCAGAGCATATTGAGCTTCGCACGCGTCCCTGCACCGACAAAACCTGTACCGGTCGTCAGACCAACCGGGGTCAATACGTCTGCGGTATATTTGTTCTGGAATTTAATAACTGCTGCTTTTGTAGCAGGTCCAAAGGTACTGGTCTCCTTTCCTGCAGAACCTGCGCCCGTTGCACCAACCTGCGTATCAGTAGAACCATTAAGGAATTTCTGGAGACTCATGACGTCAGCACCTGCACTGCCTACTTTTAGGTTTGTTGCCCATGTATAGGGGCAGACAGAAGCAGTCGTTGCGCCAGGACCAGTTAGTCCTGACAGTTGCGCCTGCAATGACGAGACGAGGGTGAGCAGGTCCGCGATTTGCTTCTGGAGCTCTTCGGTCGTAGCAGCACCTGCTGTGCCTGCAACTCCCGCCATGCTCAAAGCCATCGCGAATCCCACAAAGCCTGCAACAAAGCGCTCAGCAGTAGACTTTCGAGATTTGTAATATTTCATATGTAATGTTCATCACGACCAGAAGAAAATCATGTCGTGATCACAAGTTAATCTTTTTTTTCTTTTTAGTAATCGACTAAATTTTTTGTCAAAGAAAATTTCTTTGACGCCTTCTAATAATATCTAGCAAAACACTTCTCATATACCGACCTAAAAGAAGTGTACGCTAATTCTTTTTGATAAACGTTCTCGCTCGCATCCATTGTTTTTTCGGAGACACGTTCTTGAGAATTGAGGTTGTTCTGTTCTTGTCCATTCCAATCCGATGGACAAACAGAAACTTTAGAATCTTTTTTGAGTTGCATGTTGCATGTAGCAGCACAAACCAGAATAGGGTTCAGTGAAGTCAGCTTTCTCTATTTCTGAATCATTTTCTGTTACCACACACTACTCTTCTAATGTGGAACAGCAATGAACTCTTCATAGCTTTCTTGTGTGTATCTAATTGTCAAAGTTCTGTGTGAATGCTGTCACCCTGCTCTGCACAGCCTCTCGTGAGGACCACCCGAAAAACGAAAAACAAGCTACAAAAAAACAAGCTCACTAATCGTCGTGGTCAAACTGATTTCCTCTCGCGTATTATAGTCTGCCGAATACGTTGCTGCAAAAGTACGCTTGTGGATAACTGCGCAGTATTTTAGGCAATTTTAAGGCCTAACGCCAACATAATCACCGAAAAAACTTTTAACTCTTTCACACATCAACAGACAAATAACACAGAGCTAAGAATTGCACAGAGATATTTGAAAGTCAACATAAAAACAAGGCTGTTTTTATGTTTTTGTACTCAAAAATACTCCGAGCAAAAAACTTGTGCAAAAATCAGTTGCCACACCGAGAGCAATCTAAAAGATTGCTCTATGTCTATAAAGGTCATTTCTAAAAATGTGTCCTTTATGCAAGAAGCGCGTAGGTACTCCAACGGCGCTCTCCTTCTTTCATAACGATACCATCTTTCACTAGTGACAGAAGCTCGCGTTGTACCGTTTTTGCACTGCACCCACGGACAACTTTTGTTATGTCTTTTATACTGACTTTCCCTTCTTGCCGTAAAACAGACACAATCGCTTCACGCCTACTTTTGCTTCGTGGGTTTCGAAGCCTCTGATACTTCATCGAAGTAACCATGGGGGATCCTTGCAAAACATTTCGTCCTTGATGAGTACTCTCCTCTGTATTGGACATAGGAAGTACCGTCGGTGTCTGTTTGCTCGCATCTTGCATTTTTTCTTCTTGGTCTAAAAGCTCAACAAGGGAAGATTCGTGGGGAAGATCGAAGAAACTTTTTGGTATCATATATCCTTCCCGACCAGTCTCCTTGCGACGCATTTTTGCTTTTTCAAAAAGGTCAATAACGTGTTCGTATTCGCGCTTGAGTACGACAAAATTCATCTCGGATATTGCGCCCGACACATACGAAACCTCAAGAAGAGAGATAAGCTCAATGATGAGTGGCGGAATGGTAACATCAGAATGCCCGTCAGATTCTCCATTCCCGGTGCCAAAACGAAGCACGTGCGTCATCAGCTCAACACCTTTTTCCCGAAGCCTCCATTTAAGGGGTTCTTCTCGCGTCAGCAGGTTTGTAATGAGGTAGAGCGCCGTCGTGATACGCTCTGTCTTTTTATGCATGAAGTTTGTAAAAGCATCGTTCTTAAAGACGACCATGCGTGGCTTATGTAAAGCGTTCTCTGTCAATGCGTTTTGCTTATTTATGTCCTTTTCATCCTGCATTTTTTGCTTATATATGTCTTTTATATGAACAATACCGTCTTTTATTCTTCCCTCCTTTTCAATTGTCCTTTATATGTTTCAGAATCCATTGTCCTATGTAATGTCCACTATGCCGGAAACGTCCTTTTAAAGCAAGTTCTCCCGTGCTCCTCTTACCCATAACTCCTTGTGGTATGATTACTGCATTAAAGAAATACTGATGCTATGGTGCGTACGAGCAAAAAAACAGAGGACACGGGTCAAAAGAAACGAAAGGCATTCCTTGAAGATCTTGATGACAGCACAAAACGCGTCGTCTGCGGCATTGCACTCTCTGTTGTGTCGTTATTCCTCGTTCTTGCAGCGCTTGGCATGGCCGGTGTCGTCGGTGATCAATTTTTCAAGTTTGTAACGTTTCTTCTCGGCATAGGCTATATCCTCCTTCCCATACTTTCGATTACCCTAAGCCTCGTACTGCTCACCTCATACCAACGAGAATTCCCTGCCATAAAAATAGTTGCTTCAGTGCTCTTCCTTATATCGGGGCTTGGTTTTATCGATCTTGCATTTCAAAAAGCAGGTATCGTTGGACACTTCATTACGCTCCCCCTCATACGTTTTTTTGATTTTTATGTCAGCTTTGCCGTTCTCTCTGCTCTTCTCCTCATATCGGTACTTGTTCTCTACAACGCGCGTATCGTTTTCTCGCCTGCAGCATTTCTCCGTAAACTTTTTGAACGACAACCTGCAATTCGAGACACGACGAGTGAGTCCGCTCCCAAAAACAACAACGAACTCTCTGCTCTCACCGCAGAAAAAAGGGATACCGAACCAACACTCACTTCTGAAGAAAAACCAAAAAACTTTTCTCCTGATCTGCAAATTTCCAATAACACAACATTTGAAAAAGGGAGAGCAAGACCGGCTCCGGCAATCCCGGTATGGAGCGGGACATATATTCCCCCGCCCCTTGAGCTTCTCAAGGAAGACCGCGGAAAACCGAGCGTGGGGGATGTCAAAGCAAATGCCAATATTATAAAACGAACGCTTCAAAACTTTGGTATTGTTGTTGAGATGAGCGAAGTTTCGATCGGCCCATCATTTACCCGCTATGCTCTCAAGCCGGCAGAAGGCATAAAGCTCTCACGGATTGTCGGGCTGCAAAATGATCTTGCGCTTGCGCTTGCGGCACATCCCGTACGCGTCGAAGCGCCCATACCTGGGAAATCCCTCGTCGGCATCGAAATTCCAAATACTACAAAATCGACTGTCGGAGCAGGAACCCTTTTGAGCGCACCTGAATTTGCGCAGTCAGATAAACCGCTCCTTGTCGGGTTGGGACGTGATATTTCCGGTAAAGCACATTTCGCAAATCTCGCGCGCATGCCGCATCTTCTCCTCGCAGGTGCGACAGGATCAGGCAAATCAGTCACTATTCATACGCTTATTAACTCCCTGCTCTATAGAAACTCGCCTGAAAGCTTGCAGTTCATCATGATCGACCCCAAAAGGGTCGAACTCACGCTCTACAACAACATCCCGCATCTTCTAACACCTGTCATCACAAATCCAAAAACAACGATTGCCGCACTCAAATGGGCAGCGAAAGAAATGGACCGGCGTTATGACGTTCTCGAAACCGAACAGGTCCGCGATATCGATTCCTACCACAAAACCATTCTCCAACCAGCGCTCAAAAAAGCTGCTGAAAAACAAAACCAGGAGAGTGCAGAAGGTGATGCAAACGATATTCCGGAGCGGATGCCCTACATCGTCATCGTCATCGACGAGCTTGCCGACATCATGCACACATACCCGCGCGAGCTTGAAAGTGCCATCGTGCGTCTCGCGCAGATGTCACGCGCCATTGGAATCCACCTTATTCTTTCTACACAGCGCCCAAGCGTCAATGTTATTACCGGCCTCATTAAGGCTAATATTCCCGCGCGCATCGCGCTCCAGGTCACCTCACAGATCGACTCGCGCACAATCCTTGACACGGGAGGCGCCGAAAAGCTTCTCGGCGCAGGCGATATGCTCTACCTCTCCGGAGAAATGTCGAAGCCAATACGTCTTCAGTCCGCTTTCATATCAGAGTCAGAGGCAAAAAACGTCGTCTCGTACCTCCGTACCACCTATGAAGATCGCATGCCACGCGAGCTCAATCTTGAAAACAACCATGATACGGGCATTTTCTTTGAAGCGGCACTCGGTCGAGATGACCAAAATAGCATGGGAGAAGAAGATCCACTCTACGAAAAAGCACGAGAAATCGTCCTCGAAGCAAAAAAGGCCTCCACGTCATTCCTTCAACGAAAACTCCATATTGGTTATGCCCGCGCCGCCCGACTCGTCGATACGCTGCAAGAACGCGGTGTTGTAGGACCCGGGGAAGGCGCTAAACCACGCCAGGTTCTCGCTGAAACCCCTGATTTCCAGGGACATAGAGAGGACGAGAGAGATTTTGACACCGCTTACTCATAAAGCCTATGCGTACCGCACGATCGTATACTCAAGTAGGGATTGGTATCCTTTTTTGTTTTCTATTACTGCTTTTTATCTACCATCAAACACGCGATCTCCTCTCCGGCGCATCGATTACCATTACATCACCTAAAAACGGGGCTTTACTCGACGAGCCTGTCCTTACGGTTACAGGAATCACAAAAAAAGTCGCTTTCATCAGCCTTAATGGGAGGCAAATTTTCGGGGACGAAGCCGGCCGATTTGAAGAATCGTTGCTCCTCTCTCCTGGCTATACTATAATCACCGTGTCAGCAGAAGACGTATTCAAGAGAAAACTTGAAAAACAGCTTGAGGTTATATACAGGCCACGAGTCGCAAGCAGCAGCATAACAGCAACAACCACAAACAGTCGCTAAACTATTTATTCATAACTCTGAAAAAGTATGGCATTCAAAAAGGCTGTAAAGAAAGTGGGGACGATTGAACCAACCGAAAGAACAATAAAAAGCGTCGAAGAAACAATAAAAGCAATCAAAGCAAAATTTGGCGAGGACTCCATCATGAAGCTCGGCGAAAAGCCAAAAGTTGATATCGGTGCTATTTCAACAGGCTCTATCGGACTTGATGCAGCCCTTGGTATTGGCGGCCTTCCACGCGGGAGAATTGTCGAAATTTTCGGTCCTGAATCTTCCGGCAAAACGACCCTTGCCCTCCACTGCATAGCTGAAGCACAAAAAAAAGGCGGTCTCTGTGCTTTTATTGACGCAGAGCATGCCATGGACCCAGAATATGCGGCAAAGCTTGGCGTACAAACTGCAGACCTCCTCCTTTCACAGCCGGATACCGGCGAACAGGCGCTCGAAATTACAGAAAGTCTTGTTCGTACCGGCAATGTTGACATTATCGTCATCGACTCGGTTGCAGCACTCACGCCTAAAGATGAAATCGAAGGAGACATGGGTGCCCAACATGTCGGTAAACAAGCACGCCTCATGTCCCAGGCACTCCGTAAATTAACAAGTATCGTTGCGCGCAGTAAAACGATCGTCATTTTCATCAACCAGATTCGTATGCAAATCGGGGTAACCTTTGGCAATCCAGAAACAACACCGGGCGGTAAAGCTCTCAAATTCTACACTTCCGTCCGCCTCGATATACGCCGTATCGCCCAAATCAAAAAAGGTGAGGAGATAATGGGGTCTCGAACACGTGTCAAAGTAGTAAAAAACAAGGTGGCCGCTCCCTTTAGAAAAACGGAGTTCGATATCCTCTATAACGAGGGCATATCCCGCGAAGGAGAGTTGCTCGCGCTCGGGGAAAAATTTAGCACTATCGCAAAATCAGGCGCTGCATACAGCTATGGCGAACACAAACTCGGTCGGGGCTACGATGCGGCTCGTATTTTCCTGCGAGAAAACCAGAGTATCGCAAGCGCTCTTCTCGCCGATATCCGCAAAGAACTCCTGACCGATCACGCCTCTCCCGAGTAGCACAAACAAAAGACCCCCGATCAAGGGGGTCTTTTGTTTGTGCTACCTATCTCCTACCGAGCATGCGCGACTTTGGGATATCGTGCAGCTTTCATATTACGAACCGTATTTCGGACAAACCAGATACCAAGCGACATAAAGCCGACTGCGATCGCCTGCACCCAAACCTCCGTGTTAATAAAAGAATGGAAATAGAACTGCACAAATGCGAAAGGTGTCTTCACTGACGGCATGTTTGCCATGACCGAAGACATTGAGACATAGATAAAGAGCTGCCATGTCAAAAAAGAGAATATGTAGGTCTGCAGTGCCATCGGGCTTGTCGCCTTTCGATAGACGTAAACGGCCCAAACTCGTCGCATGATTCTCTTGTGCAAAGCTGTGTTATTCATAGAATAGTTAATTCCTTCTTATTAGTACACTTGATAACACCTAATATACGCCCATGGTTACTTTTTTAAACTCTTCTTTTGCACGGTGCACGCGCGTCTTGATTGCACCAACCGATACACCCTCTTCGGCAGCAATCTCTGCCTGGCTTTTTCCTTCAATAAAATACATATATAGAACACTCCTAAACGGTGCAGACATTTTTTCGAAAACAGAAAGTACGAGATCTGCGGTTTCAAATTTTTCAAACTGACGGGTCTGCGTATCCGGAATGATCGCTTCAAGCTCTTCAGAAAGCGGCACTGTCGTGTTCCGCTTTTTCTTCATTTTCTGATAATGCGTAAAGCTCGTATTCATAAGGATCTTATATGCCCATGATTTAAATGTTGCACCCTCCTGCACCTCAAAATTCTTCGCATATCGGTAAATCTTTGTGAAAGTGTCCTGAACGACGTCCTCCGCATCCTCTTTTGTCCCCACAATCTGCTCCGCTTTCCGTACAAACGCGTCCTCATACCGCTCAAGGAGAACTGCAAACATGGATGGGTGGTACACTGAAAGAGCGAGGATCTTCTCGTCGCTTTCGTGACCAAGCTCGGTCTCTTTTTCATGTAAGTCTAGAAGCATACTTTCCTATTGTTTACGGAGTTTTACCCTCATTTCACGGTATCCGTATCATAGCAACCTTTTCACTAATTGCAACGTGTGGTAGAGCAGAGAAGTTACTCTCTTGCCTATGTCTGCCGAATGAAAAAATTGGTATCATGTGCAGTAAATCTCTATGGAGTCGCTCATCCTTAACTACATTTCAATCAGCCACACCCTCTCGTATTTTCTTGTGTTTATAGGCATGGCCATCGGAGGAGAAGAGGTTCTCTTTACTGTAGCCTTCTTTCTCTTTCGAAACGATCTCGCGTTCTTGCCAACGTTCATCGCAGTCTTTTTTGGAGCACTGATGGGAGACATTGTATGGTTTACCCTCGGCCACCATATCATGAACTCTCGGATCATACGACGCTTCTCTTCAAAAATAACCCTGCCCCGAAACGAACAGCTCCTCAAGCATGATAGGTCAGTTATTTTCCTTTCAAAGTTTATCTACGGCTTTAATCATATTACACTTGCAAAACTTGCTCAAAGCGGTGAGCCGTTTGCACGATTTCTCTTTCTTGATCTTATCGCTTCTCTGCTCTGGATCTTCACGATTGGAGGGCTGGGATTTGCCTCCTCCTTCTCGCTTCATTACCTGCGACATCTGCTTCGTTTTTTTGAGATAGCGCTTGCGCTCATGCTGCTTGGCTATTTTCTCCTCAGTAGGTTCATGACGCCGCGCATGAAGAACATCCTTCGATCTCTCGGAAAGTAAAGCTCGCCAGAAAAATTGTTTTCTGCTACACTGGCTTCGCTATGTACGAATACAATGAAATCATTCCGCGGACATATATTGTCCTCGATGGCGCCCCGTACGAATGTATTGCTTCGCATGTTTTCCGTAAACAGCAGCGTAAACCGGTAAATCAGACAAAGCTTAGAAACCTCATCACCGGCAAGGTCGTTGAGCATGCTTTTCATGTGTCAGAAAAAGCCGAGCGCGCCGATATCACTGCCCGAAAAGTGAAGTATCTCTATACAAGCAAAGGTCAATTTTGGTTTTGTGAAGAAAAGAACTCAAGCATACGTTCGAGCGTTGATGCTTCCCTCCTTGGAGACCAGGGACGTTTCGTTAAGCCAAATGAAGTTATCGACGCCCTTGAATTCGATGAAAAAATCATTGGATTCAAGTTACCAATCAAAGCTGATCTGCGTATTGTCGACTCTCCTCCTGCCGTCAAGGGTAATACCATATCAGGCGGGACCAAGCTCGCAACGCTCGAAACTGGAGCAATCGTCAACGTGCCTCTTTTTGTCGAGGAAGGAGATATCATCCGAGTAAACACCGAAACAGGGGAATATGTTGAGCGAGTTGGTAAAAAATAGAGTAACCATATACAAAAAACACCCCGCGCGGGGTGTTTTTTGTATATGGTTACCGTAACACAAAAGGAAGGAGTCCAAGAAACCGCGCACGCTTGATGGCTGCCGTAAGCTCCCGCTGCTTCTTTGCCGAGAGACCGCTCTTCTTGCGAGACATAACACGCGCATGGGGAGTCAAAAACTTCTTAAGCGTTGTTGTGTCCTTATAGTCAATCCGCCGCACCGACGTATTGATGAGCACATGCTCTTTTTCTGTTTGTATAGTTCTCATAGTATTTTAATCGAGCTAGAATGGGATGTCCTCGGGATTAATTTCTTCATCAGGATATTCAATTGTCTCCTCTCCTCCGCCTCCCACGGGAGCTTGCTGTGGCACATAGCTCGCTCCCACACTCGCTCCACCACTCCCACCGCTTGGACTACCGCCTTTCGGCCCAAATTGTATACGGTCAGCAACGATTTCCGTCCGATATTTTTTCTGGCCTTCGGCTTCCCAGCTTCTCGTCTGCATTCTTCCTTCCACAAAAGCGGGACTACCTTTACGCAGATACTGGGCCACAGTCTCCGCCTGCCTCCCGAATACCACAATGTTGTGATAGTCTGTTGACTCCTGTCGAGCGCCCTCTTTGTCCTTCCAGACACGGTTCGTCGCAAGAGAGAATGTCGTTACTGCAATCCCCGAAGGAAGCGCTCGTTTTTCCGGGTCTCGCGTCAAGTTACCATACACCATTGCCTTGTTGAGATACATATACCAGTTGTGTGTTAACGCTCGTAGTTATTCCGCGATAAGCTCCTCAATGGATTTATCCAGCTCTTCGTCAGAGATGACTGTTTCTCCCTCTCGTGTCTCTCCTCCTTCCATAATACCAGAAGATCTGCTTCCAAGTATAGAAGATTTCGGTGCAAGGAATATATTTTCCCGCGCCGCGCGGACCAGAATAAAACGTAGGATGTTCGGAAGCGCTGCGATATCTTCTTTCAGGACAATGGCATTTTCAGCTCCAATTTCAAATTTAATCCACCCAAAATATCCTGTATCGAAGACCTGATTCCGGTCGCCAATGGCTTTACGCATTGGATACGCTAAACCGCGCATAACAGGAAACTCATCCGAAATAGATACCCCGCCGCGCTCTTCGATGGCAAATTGTATTTTAGCAACTTCGTTTGCAACATCCGCTTCCATAATCAGGGGCACAAGAAAATAGCCTACCTCGTAGACTTTAAGATCTTCCAGATTCAGGCTCTTTCGCGTATTTTCAGCACTTTCCGCCATGGGCAAAGGCTACCATGCAAGCTCTCCATCTGCAAGCTGTTGCAAAGGAACAGCT
>JAHFLU010000066.1 GCA_023264615.1 bacterium
AGACCTTGCCGCTGTGTTCGTGTACAAATTTCGCTGCCTGTACTTTTCGCACCAGTTCCTTTGCATTCCTCCCAATATTATTTGCATGTATCTCTGCAATCTGTAACACGCCATTTGGATCAATGACAAACGTCCCACGCAAAGAGAGACCTTCGTCTTCTGTCAGTTTCGCCCCGCCCCCTTCAATGTACGTCCCAAATGCTTTTGCGATCTTACCGGACGGATCCGCAACCATCGGAAACGCAATTTTTTTAACCGCGCGCGACTGGTCGTGCCATGCCTTGTGCACCCACACCGTGTCACAGCTAATTGAGAGCACTTCCGCATTGAGCTTTTGAAACTCCTCATAATGCGCCGCCATTTCTTCAAGTTCCGTTGGACAAATAAACGTAAAATCTGCAGGGTAGAAAAAGAGGATCAGCCATTTTCCCGTATGCTCATGAAGCGACATCTTGATGACTTTCTCATCGTGATATGCTTCAAATTCAAAGTTGGGAACCTTTGCTCCGATCAGAGCACGTTGCGTAGGTTCATATTCGCATGTACAGTCTTCGCACATATATATTATAGTTAGCTCGTAAACTTTCATTTTCAACCATACCATGCAACACACCCGGGACAAAATACCCGTAGTCGTTATCCTCGGACCAACCGCAACCGGAAAGAGCGATCTCGCAGTTTTTCTCGCACAAAAATTTAATGGCGAGGTGGTTTCCGCTGACTCGCGACAAGTTTACCGCGGTCTCGATATCGGTTCGGGGAAAATAACAAAACGAGAAATGGGCGCTGTCCCCCATTATATGATCGATATCGCAAGCCCTAAGCGGACAATCAGCGCCGCACAGTACAGAGTACAGGCGCAAAAAGCAATACAAAAAATCGCAAAGAAAAACAAGCTGCCGATACTCTGTGGTGGCAGCGGTTTCTATATTGATGCCGTTCTCGACAATATTTCCCTCTCTCCTGTTCCCCCCAACCCGCGCCTGCGAAAAAAACTCTCTCAACAGCCAATCGAAAAACTCTATGAAATCTTGCAGACACTCGATCCAAAGCATGCGGAGAAAATCGACCGCAAAAATCCGCGTCGTGTTGTGCGCGCGCTCGAAATCGTAAACGCGCAGGGAAAAGTAGTTTCCCTCAAAACGAGAGAACACCTATACGAGACGGTCTTCATCGGCCTCACGCTTCCCAAAGAACAGCTTGCAGAAAAAATCCGCATGCGCCTCCGAAAACGTTTCAAGCAAGGCATGGTCAACGAAGTCAAACATTTGCATGCAGACGGCGTTTCGTGGCAACGTCTCGAGTCGCTTGGCCTTGAATATCGCGAAATCGCAAAATACCTTCAGAAAAAAATGGGATTATCGGAAATGAAGCAACACCTTGAAATCGCAATTCGCCAATTCTCTAAACGGCAGATGACCTGGTTCAAGCGGAATAAAAATATACAGTGGTTTGCTCCCGACGAACGCGAAAAAATATCAGATATTGTCGCACATTTTTTGGACAAACGCATGGTTGCTTTTTACGACACGAAAGCTAGAATGACAAAAGACACGGTTCCCTCTCATCTGTAAAGGAGAATACGCTGTGACGCCACAAGAAAATCCGACAAGCGCATTCAGCTTGCTGCATGCCCGCATCAAAAGCGCCGGCTTGCTCCGGAAAAAATCATCCTATTACGACTGGGTCATTGTACGAACGTTGCTCATGTTTGCAACAGTGTACAGTGCTACCATTCTCATACGCATGCTCACCCATTCATTCCTGCCGCATATCCCGATCGCATTCGCCCTCGGATGCGCCATAGCACACATGGGATTCATTGTACACGACACCGGACATGGACAGCTCACCAGTAAATTCTTTCCCCTGAAACTCGTGCAGCGATTTGGCAACATATTTCTGTGCACGTCAGTCACGGCTTGGTTTAACGACCATAACGCGCATCATGATAATCCGAACGATACGGCGAAAGACCCTGACAACCAGATCATGGTCTTCGCTTTCACAAAAGAACAAGCACAGGCGCGTTCTGGATGGTACCGCTTCATCGTAAGGCATCAGGCATTTCTGTTTATACCGATATCCCTTTTCAGTCTCATGAGCATGCGCATCACTGCCACGCAAAAAGTCCTGCGCGGAGAGGTTGATCGCCCTGTCCGTGAGCTTGTCGTCAGCGGAACATCTGCAGTCGTCTATGTCGCAGCAATGCTCCTGCTTCACGGTTTTATCGGACTAGCGTTCATTGCAATCGCTGAATGCACTGCAGGACTGTATCTTGGCCTTGCTTTCATTACAAACCACAGAGGCAGAGTCGACCTTTCTCAAAAGTCTATGGATGACTTTCTTCGCAAGCAAGTTGAGACTGCGCGCAACATCAGCAGCTCGTGGAGACCCTTTGACACATTTCTCCACTTTGTCTATGGCGGTCTCAACTGCCAGATCGAACACCATCTCTGGCCATACATGCCGCGCTGCAGTCTGCCAAAAGCGCGCGAAATTGTGCGAGCATACTGTAAAGAAAAAGGCGTGGACTACCATTCTGTTTCCGTTCTGCAAACCTACAAGGAAGTTTTTTCGCACTTCGCACGCATCAGCCGTTTTGTGCACTGATTTGTATACCGAAATCTGTGCGACATAAAAAGAGGGGGGACAATCTATCCCCTCTTTTGTTTTTTCCAAGGATATATATACTGATGTCGGATATGAGCATTTCTCCGTATACAACAGAGACGAAGGAGCTCGCGTGGATCTGAAACGGGAATTCTCAAAAATACACAAGCACATCAAGAATAAGGGGCTGCTCCGGAAATGCCCAGCCTATTACGACGTCGTCATTCTCCGAAATATATGCATGCTCGCGGTGGTTTTTGCGACTGCGATACTGTTGCAGAAATATTCTGGTAATTTTCTTTTCCAGATGCCTGTCGCGCTCGCACTTGGATTTGTTTTCGGTCAGTTCGCATTTCTCGCACATGACACCGGCCATGAACAAGTAACAAGCAATCTTTTTCCGCTCGTACTCGTATGCTACTTCACGAATATCTTTCTCTATGGATCGCTCACCGGCTGGCGCATTAAACACGATTTGCACCACAATGAACCAAACAATCTTGCCCTTGATCCCGATTGTGACATTCCCTTGCTTGCGTTCACACGGGAGCAGGCGGAAAACAAGTACGGCGTAGCACGGTTTCTCGTAAAATATCAACATCTGTTCCTCCTGCCCATCTCAACACTCACCACGATCGGCATGCGCTTAACAGGTATACAGTTCTTGCTACGCACCCGTCATCCGAAAACAGTACTTGAACTGGCACTCACCGGTGTAAGCCTGCTTGGGTATACTGTTCTCTGGGTTTCCACATTTGGCATACTCAAAGCGTTCATTTTCATGCTCGTCGCTGAAGGCTCATTTGGGCTTTATATGGGAATGACGTTTGTCACAAACCACTATGGACGCTCTTTCGAACCCACGAGCAATACCGACTTCCTGACAAAGCAAGTTGTTACCGCACGCAATGTCGGAAGCTCGTTCCCGCCCCTTGATGCACTCATCCACTTTTTCTACGGCGGCCTCAATCGGCAGATCGAACACCACCTCTGGCCATACATGCCACGCTGTAATCTGAAACGTGCAGAACAGATAGTACGAAAAAGCTGCAAGGAAATTGGCATAGACCATCACGTTATATCACCATTTGGTGCATACAAAGAAATCTTCTACAACTTCGCCGACATCGGCAAACATCTGCGCTCCTGCGATAAAAAGAAAGCATATCACGCCTAAACCAGACAGGGAGCGCATAGTATGTGCTCCCTGTATTCATTATGTGTCATGAGCTACGAACTATATGTTTCTGTTTAACCTATTTCAGCCATAGAATGTTCTCATTTTTCTATGGTGGCACTACACAATAGTTTGGATCATCGCATTTGCAGCCCATAACGATACCATCAATATCTTTTTGTAGAAGATGGTTATTGCTGTCGTCAAGAACAGCTTGTATGAGATACGTTCCTCGATCAAGGCTTACTGCTATCTGATAAGGTGTGTCGCTTTGAGAGTCATGAGCAACTCTCGGAATTTGTTTTAGATATTGGGGAACAAGATAATCATTTAAGACAGTAACACTCGTACAGGTGTGTGGCACAGGAGGAAAAAGATTCTCATGGTCATTTGCGTAATGATCGAGTGCGATTTGAAGAAATCTTACATGTCCAGTTCTTATATTATCATCTGGAATACGATGCCCGGTCTTGTTTTCTATAGAAAGAAAAACTAGATACGATATTGCTAAAATAGCAATCACAATGATTGTCGACTTTGTATATTTCATTAAATATAGTATATAAAAAACCATTCATACTTAATACTTTAGTGCAAATGACCTGTGGATACCATAATCCGCGCATTTTAAATGTTCATCTTCTCCGGAAACATTATTATCAACTATACGATAATGTCTCCCCGGAAAGGAATCAGCACTGTCCACTTTTTTGAGATGAACCCATTTTTTCTTTGGCGGCAAATTCCTTTACAACCTACTATATGAATTGGAAAGTGGAAAGAAAATCTGGGCCTGCGAGATGCCAAACTGAACGTTGAAGCCGGAGATGTTTCCGTAACTGGTTTCGCCTTCATTCAGAATTTTCCATTCTGACGGATATTTTATATCAAATCCATATACTTCATTCCGATATGTTTTCCAAGTCGCGGTTTTCCTATCTGGAATTGAGGTTGCTGGTGTCGGTTGCTGTGTTACGGGAACTTGAGTTGTGGTCGGAGTTGATATTGGCGTTTGTTTAACAACAGGAGTTGATCTCCTCGTTAGAGTAAAATATCCAACAGTGCCAACAACGACGATAATGACTAAAACTAAGATAATATTTGCAAGTCCTTTTTGATTCATATGATTAAAAATTTTTCTTTTCCCAAAATTAAAATGTGGTCCGAGCCAAGATTACAGGTTCTTTAGCAGTCCTGGCGGGACAGCTTACGAACCATGAAGTGGCATGAGATGTTCCCTAATCCCGAAGAATTTCTTGAGCACATTCAAACGCTACTTGCTATCACTCACTAAACATGTGGACG
>JAHFLU010000067.1 GCA_023264615.1 bacterium
TGTCTATGCTTTTGCTTGCCTGCAGTGTTTTTTCATATGTGTATCGAGGAATGTCTGCACAAAAAGATGGGTCTTTGATTGGAACAGATGATTCAGCGGCTTTTGAGGAAACAGAAAATACGCTGGCTTCCGATGGCTGGACGCATGTTGAGTTCAAACCGGAGACACACCATACGGTTGCGCTCGAGTATCCTTCCGGCTGGAGTTTTACCTGCTGCACGAAAGCTCCAACGGCGACTATCTCTACTGCATATCCGAAAGGTGAATTTGAAAATGTACCGCACATTTCTGTTTATGATTTTGTCATGATGCGTTGTGAAGGCGAAAAGGAACGCTGTGGTACAACGCCTGATGCATATTACCAAGAACTGAAGAAATCTCTTTCAACGGAAGGACAATTCAAGCTTGTCGAGTCCAGGGCCGCTTCTTCACTTTTGATGGATCGGTTTGAAGCCCTTGAGACGGGTGATGTTTTCTATATCATGAATACAAAAGAAGGTGTTGTTGGTGTGATGTTTGCACGCGTTGCATTTATTGGTGAAGAAATGATAGAAAGATTTATACAAAGAATCTCGCGTCGCGGTTCATAGTGGAAATATTTTTGTGGTATGTGAAAGCGCCGTCCACTTGGCTGTGGACGGCGCACGTCTCATTCGAACGTTTTCTGTGTGTGTGATGGGCCGAGAGATGGCTGTTCGGTTCCATAGCCGAACATTGGATCCTTGCCGACATTTCGTTCCCGAGGAAGGGACTGTTGTTCCGAGGATTCCGGATGCTTGAGAATGATTCCGGCTGGTTCGTATATGACCTCGCGCGCTCCGTTTTCAACAAACCCGATGAGAGAAAGATTGTATCCCGCTCCAGTTCCGACGAGGAGCACAGGGTCTACTTCTTCTCTTGGCACGATGAGGTAGTAACCAATACCCCAGTTGAATGTGTTGAGGCATTCTTCGAGAGCGACTCCGCAGGCACGCAGAAAGAGAAAAATTTGCGGCACGCGCATAGAATGCTGAATGACATAGGTGAAAGGGACACTGTGGACGGCAAGTTTACTTAAACCGCTTCCTGTGCCAGGAATGATTCCATGGATGCGGACTCTTTTTTTAAGCAGTGATTCGACAAGCCCTGCATAAGAACGCGTTGTGATAAGCGCCTCTTCGCCGAGCGTGCGTTCTGTGCGCGGGATTTTTGTGAGCAAATGATGCTTGAGTGTCTCCGCGATTTCTATGACGAGAGAGATGCCGTTTGCATGGAGTCCCGACGACGCGACGCCGATAATAGCGTCTCCCGCCTGGATCCGGTCGCGTGTCAGAAGATTCTCTATTGGTGTGATGATTCCGGTTACACATCCGGAGAGTGCAGGAACAGAAGGGAGAGTGCCGCGTGGGTTGACAATGTAGCGCAGCGACGAGGATTCTCCTTGTGGCAAAGCCATGCCGACTTCGCGACATACTTCCTCAAAACCAAGGGCGAGGTCGCGTGCGCGGCTAAGGTCGGTGAACCAAACACTGTCGCCCGCGATGATTTCGTCCGTGAAAATGACCGGCATTGCGCCCTGTGCGACGCAGTCGTTTACTGCCATGAGTGCGGTGTCGATGCCGATGCCGCGATAGTATGTTTTGCCGTCTGCCTTGTAGCGATACATCCATTCAGCAATCCAGTTTTTGTTGCCGAGACCTTCCTGTGTTTGCACAGAGAGATACGGTATATCCCCGCGGTACTCATAGATGGCTCCATGAGCATGCGTGATAGTCTCGCTTATGTAGATACCGCGCTTTCTCGGGAAACTCAATGTTTTGCGGGAAAGATCGTGCATAATCTTTTTGAACGCTGCGATCTTTGCATAATCAACCCCGGCGTCTGCGTATGATGCCACGTATATCTCCTTTTGGAACAAGTAGTACCTGCGGGGATTGTATAGGATTACGCTTTCTTTTGACAATAGGCAACCCAGAAATTGCGTTTGTATCTGCGTTTGTTGAAGAGGGTATAGCTCGAGTTTTTTTCAAGTTTATGGATTGCAAAAAATGCTCCATACGTTTTTTCGAAATCTTTGCGTGCAAATACATGTTCAGTGAGATGCATTTCGGGAATAGTATAGGTATCCTTTTCTTTTCCAGGGTTCGCTGCAAGAAGCGTCTGTGCATTTTTATCGCCATCTTTACAGAGAATTTTGACGAAGAACCAGCCGTTCTCTTTGAGAACACGCCATGTTTCTTCAAGGTATGTTTTTCGTTCGCTTTCAAAAAGTGAGTTTGAAGAGAGAATATCGAGAACGATATCGAATGATTCATCTTCAAACGGATACTTTTTGCCGATATCTCCCTGCAAAAAAACAGGAGTACCTCCTGTTGCTGTTTTTCTTTCGCTTGCTACCTTGAGGGCGGCTGCAGATATTTCAATGCCGGTGACGTGTGCCCCAAGCCCTTCGAAGTAGAATGCATGTTTTCCCGTTCCCGAACCGAGGTCGAGTACGCGAAGCTCTGTTGCCGGGATTTTCGAGTCTCTCTTGAGAAACTTCCAAAACTTCCGCACATCATTGTGTGGTTCTTGCGAGAGCGTTACAAGTTTGGGTTTTCGGTACTCTCTGTCCCACGCTTTTTTCTGCGCCATGTGTTTGAGAATAGCGCGGAGCAAGATATTTGCAAGTTTCCTCGGTGTGTGGTCTAATTTCGAAGGAAAGATATGTTTGTTCCTACATCGTATATTGTTGCCATTGTATTGGCACGTGAAAGGAAAAATAAATGTCGAAGTATTTGCCCTTAAAGCAGTATTTTCTCGATGCTTTTGATGTGTCGAACCAAACGGCGCTGGTCAATATTGTGGGAGAAGCGCTGCACAAGGAGGCCGAAGACGGTGAGCTGTATGCGGAATCAACACAGACTGAATCGATTTTCTGGGAACACGGTAAAGTTGAGAGCGTGTCCTACACAGATAGTGAGGGGTTCGGTCTTCGCAAAGTGGTGAACTATGAAACCGGCTATGTGCACAGTTCGGAGCTTTCACGAAGCGCGCTCCATACCGTGGTTGGCGATTTGCGGAACATGCAGGGGAAGCATGGAGTATATAAACGTGAGAAGCGCGTACGAAAAATGCAGGAAAAATATCCGGCAATCTCGCCGCTTTTCGTTGGTCTCGCGGAACGCACTGCGCTCCTTACAGCAATAGATGCCTATGCGCGAGCGCAAGATGAACGGATCGTACAGGTTGATATAGTGCTTACCGGAGTTGCAGAAAATGTTCTGATTGTTCGCCCGGATGGTCGCGTGGTGCACGATGTTCGTCCTCTCGTACGGTTAAACGTTGAGGTGCGCATGAAAGACGGCGAACGTACAGTAGGGGGCCGCTCGGGAATGGGCGGAAGAGAAGATTATTCGCGGCTGTTTCAACCTGCGGTATGGGGCAAACTTGTTCTCGACGCTGTCACGGAAGCGCGGCTGCTCCTTATTGCGGAAAATTGTCCTGCGGGACAAATGTTTGTGGTGCTTGGTCCTGGTTGGACAGCGATCCTTCTGCATGAGGCTATTGGTCACACGCTTGAGGGGGATTTTAATCGGATGGCACTTTCTCCATTTGCGGACAAAATGGGGAAAATAGTAGCGCATCCGGAGATTACCGTTGTGGACGACGGAACAATCAAAGGTCGTCGCGGATCCCTCAATTATGACGATGAGGGAACGCCGACACAGAGAACGGTTCTCATCGAAAATGGACGTGTTGAGAGCTATCTGCATGACCGCATGAGCGCGCGGCACTTTGGGGTTTCTCCCACGGGCAACGGACGGCGCGAATCGTTTGAATTTCAGCCATATCCGCGGATGACGAATACCTTCATGCAAAATGGAACAAGTGATCCTGCTGAAATTATCACTGCTACAAAGAGGGGAATATATGCAGAGAAGTTTCGCGGGGGGCAGGTGGACATTGCTACGGGAAACTTTGTATTCAATGCGACCATTTTGTTTCCTATCGAAGACGGTGTTGTGTTAGTTGATCGGCCACTGCGGCAGGCAACGCTTACCGGCAAGGGGTACGATGTACTGACGCATGTGGACATGGTTGGTACGGATTCGGCACTTGATCCCGGTATTGGAACGTGTGGGAAAAATGGCCAAAGCGTGCCGGTGGGTGTTGGACAACCGACGATTCGGCTTGCCCCTGGCGCTGTTGTTGTTGGCGGCGCAGCGTAACAAAAAGAAGAAAGGAGTGTGTTTCATGGATGTGTACGAGTCAGCAAAGACCCTACTGCTTGAAGCAAAAAAAAGTGGTGCGACGGGTGTGCGGGTCGCCTCGGGCGAAAGGCATTCATATTCCGTTGTGTTAGAGCAAGGAAACGCAAGTCCCGAAATTAGACATGGCAGATATATCATTCTTGTTGTGTATGTCGGAGCACGTACTGCTCTCGTAGAGACGTCGACGACGACGGAACAAGGACTGAAGCGTCTTGCCGAGAAGGCGGTCGAGATGGCTCGGGCGAGCATGGAGGATCCGTTTGCAGGATTATCGGATGCATCTCTTTGGCCGAAAGATGTTGAAGAAATGAGGAAGATGCTCGATAAGATGGATCGGACGGAATTGCCGACGCTTAAAGAATTGACGGATCTGACGCACGCGCTTGAAGATGCTGCGATGTCGCAAAAAGGTATTATGCGTACCGAAAGCGCTTTAGCTGGAGTTCAATATGGACGTAGTGTTTTCATGACGAGTAAGGGTTTTGAAGATTTTGGCGAAGGTACGAGATATGTATTGAGTACTGACGCGGTTGCCGGTTCAGGTGAAACAATGGTCCAAGGGTCTGACGGAGAGAGCAGGACGCATAGGAGTGATCTAAAAAGTCCCCTGTCAATCGGCCTTTTGGCAGCTGAACGCGCACTTGCGCGGGTAGGAGCATCATCCTTCTCGGGAGGTCTGATGCCGGTTGTATTTGACCGCTTTGTTGCCCAGGCCCTCATCAGTCCGTTACTTTCTGCAACATTGGGCAGCAACGTCTATGCGGACAATTCATTTTTGAAGGAGCATCTCGGAAGGCGGATATGTAGTGATATGATCACGAT
>JAHFLU010000068.1 GCA_023264615.1 bacterium
GAAGTTTCGGCAATTTGGCTATTGTCACATTTGGAGGTAGAGAATTCTTGTACGGAAACACGTGGAGGAGTCTTCGCTCGGCGTCAGTGAGAAGCTCCCGCAGACTAAAGAGCCGGTTTGCCTTGTAGTAATCCACAAAGGCATCGGCATCGGCAATATTCACCGTATAACCAAATGCTGCGATACACTCGAGGGCACGTGTAACCTGCTCCGGCAGATCCCTCTGTGTCTTGCACCATTCCGTCACAGATGAGAACGATCGCGGCTTTTTGTCGGGATATTCTCCCAGCTTCTCAATGATATAGCTGCGAATCGTCCGCCCGTGATCACGGCGCGAAGAGAACGAAACTGGTAACAGCTGCTTTGTTTCGAGGTATATGCGCATTTTGTCATAACAGATGTGACCAATGCGCAGGTACATGCCGTTCTCCATATTGCGGAGAACAACAATCCAACGAATGTTCGTCGGACAAACATCACAGCGCTGCAGAACACCCTCTGCACTATCAAAGTGGGAAAATTCCCACTGCGGTACTGCTTCTTCGAGCGTCTGCACCCCCGAAGCTGCAATAAAATTCTTCTCGAACCAAACGTCCTGAACTGCAGGTTTCCGACCCTGTGCCATTCTCAAGCTCCTTATGGTTTTTCATAGCGATCTCACGTTGCCAAACTTGCCAAACGCGGATCAGTTTCGAAGATCAAAAATATACTGGATTATACGTTATTTTCTTATATTAGTCAAATTTTCTACTTTTGAGCTTGGTGAATATTGATGAGATGCAAGGCGTCAAGGAGCGAAAACCCGAGGCGTACTACTAGATACGGTGAGGGTTTAAGCGACGAAGACAACGAAGCAGATCGCAATATTCACCGAGCTCACTTTTCTACCCGTACAATCGGCTTAAGGTCTATGGGCATAGATGCCGGATCGCCCATACGCACTGCAAATTCACGATCGAGTTTCTGCAGCGCATCAATAATCCCCGTATAAGAGAGTTCTGCGTGTGAAGCCATTGTCGGACCGATAAACCCTTGTCTACGCCACTCCTCTGCCTTCTCCTGAATTTTAAGCCGCGTTCTATCCCATACTTCCGTACCAAACATATCAACATATTCTCGCGAAAATATACCGGAAGCATCCATCGAAAAGGCAACACAAGAAACAATGGGTAGGCAAAACGGCCCCGTAACGGCAGTATTTATCGCAACCGGCATAATCGGCATCACATGAGAGCCGCGCGCGTCCCCTGTCACAAAATGTCCGAGCATAAACGGTTCAATCATTTCTTCTGGTGCGGGAAACATACCCTGCGTCCGCACAAGCGCTACTGGATCGTCTTTGCCGGTATATTTGCCTGCAATATTATGAAGCCGTGTTGCAGAAATGGAGGCAATATGTTCTTTGGAAGCTGCGCGCGAACGAATACTCTCGATTGCAAATCGATCCGGGTTCTGCAAAAGAACTGCAATATCCCAAATACGCTCCGGAACATTAAGCGATATTACACGGTCCCCCGCTTTATGATCCATATCAATGATATCCATAATAAAACCTTCGCGCATCCGGGGATTGAGCAGAAGACCGCCATTGTGCATTGGATCACAAAAAGCAGCATACAATGGATAGTTGTAGGCTCCCGGACCGCATTTATCCGCAGTGAACAGAAGAAACGCCTCTGCCGGACGGATACTGCTTGATGGATCACGCGTAAAATCGATTTCTGCAACAGCAGGTCCTGCGCCGCGTACATTTCCTGACGGTGCATCGACGAGAAGATCTTGTCCCGCACCATAAAGCCCCGTGCGCTGTGCTTCCTGCGTCGCCGCAACAAACGCATCCCATGCAAAACGGTGTACACTTGAGGCACCGGCACCATGACCATGACTCATAATGATCGCAATGTCATCGCCTGTATGCGTAACCATGCCGTCGTAGAAAAACCCGCGCGCGACGGCCTCCCGCACCTGCGCCGAAACAATTGCGAGCATCTGTGCAGACGGCTTCGTATGTCCGCCAATCGAACCCACATCAGCTTTAATAACCGAGAGTGTTATTTTTTTCATATCAACATAGGAATACAATCAGTCGTGCTAATAATAAAAGAGCCTATAGTTATAACCGTCCATGCTCAAAAAAGTTTACATATATGCATCTTTTCTCTTTGCATCAAATAATTGCACGCGCATACTGTAATCTAGAGGGTTAGATTCTCTTTTTTTAAAACATGAATAAAAAACACAAAAGCTTGTCAATTCTTGTAACACAGTGGGTGGGTACGCCCGCATCTATTGTCGTACATTCGGTTCTCTTTGTTGCTATCTTTGCCCTTAAATATGCAGGGTTCACGATCGACCAGATACTGCTTATTCTGACAACTGCAGTCTCGCTTGAAGCCATTTATCTCGCAATTTTCATCCAAATGACCGTCAACAGACACGCTGAACAAATCGAGGAGGTTGGCGAGGATATCGAAGATATTCAAGAAGGTATGCAAGGCCTTGGCGAAGACGTGCAGGAAATATCTGAAGACGTCGACGAAATTTCTGAAGATATTGAATACATTCAGAAAGAACAGGCCGACGATAACAAAGAAGACCAACAGGCGCAGGAGACCCTTAAAAAAATAGAGGACGGTCTCCAGTCGCTTCTTAAACAGATAGAACACCTCAAGCACCACAGCATGCACGATGTACGATAATAGGCAAGGGATATAAGAAAACGTATCCGATAGCATTTTTTGCTGCACCACCACATTTTTTGACATAAGTATCTTATAATGTTAAATGTATAGTCGCTGGCTGGCTACTAAGAAAAAGTAGTATCCGTCTGGCGTGTTCTTTTTACGTTTCAAAAATCACCCCAATCATCTGAAAGGAGATGAGGGATGAAGGTCACATACTCTTTCGGTGGCGTACCTGGTGTCATCAACCCTGTTGCACGAATCTCGATCACGAACACCGGGAAAGCACAGAAGCCTGCCAGACGGCACGATATTTTGGTCCTCGACTGTTCGCAATCAATGTCGGGAAGCATCGATGATATCCGCAACGATAGCCAGCAATACGTAAACGATCTTAGTAGTACTGACTTCGTGAGCGTGATCATCTTTTCTGGACACGGCACTGCGAGACGAATTGCCGGACCCACACAGATGAACGCTATCGGTAAACGTCTTGTATCTGAAGCGATCAAAAAACATGTCCGCCTCATCGGTACCACTGTATTTTCCGAACCGCTTTTGCTTGCCCTCGAGACAGCCTGGGATGCCGCCGGTGAAGATCTCCTCCATCACGCCATTCTTTTCACCGATGGCAACTCTGTCCCTACAAAGTGGAGTGTCGACACCGAAAAACAAAAAGCGATCGCGCAAGCGATCAACCTCGGCACATCGGGCGCGTTCCTTTCCTGTATCGGATACGGATTCTACTATGACCCAACCTTCCTCCGCGAACTCACGGGAGCAAACGGGGGTAGCGGTGTGTATCTTCACATCAGCGAAATCGAGTCATTCAAGGACGCGATCCAAGCCATTAAGTCGGTAGCTGAAAAGATAATACCTGTCGCAATCGAGCTCACCGTATCAGGCGACAAGGGGGCTGCTGCGCGTGCATATCGTACGACACCTGAAGTGATATCAGTCGGTTCTGGCGGAAAAATTCACCTCTCTGCTCTTTACGAGAATAGTGCGGAAATTTTCGTCGAGCTATCCGTCGCTGCAAAGAGCGCCCGTGTGGAATGCAACGTTAATGGGGTACATGTTGATGTCCATACCGACACATTTACCCAAAACGATCAGGCTAATTTCATCCGCGTCCTTGGGATCGAAGCGTTTGTAAGCGGCGATCTCTACAGTGCAGAGCAGATGTTCGAACAGACGGGCGATAGCGCTCTTGCCGATAATATCGGCGGAGCATACTCGACCCGAGATGTTCGCGAGGCGGGTAATGCTGTACGAGCATACTTCCGAGACCGCAAGTTTATCGGAAGCGGACTTAAGGCAACTGGTCCAAACCACAATGTGCTCAACGTACTGCGCTGTATTATCGAGGACCCACAAAACGTTGTCACAATTCCGGCAGGTGCCTATAAACGCTCTGGTGTTGCAGTTTCTGACCCTCGCGTCATTGATAACCCTCTCGGCAAAACACTGCAGGTTGTGGGCTATGTCTCAAATCAAGAACGGTTTAACTTCTCGCTTCGAACTCTTAAGCCAGTCCTCGTTCGGCCCAAAGGCGGCACTGGCCGGCCGACACCGATGCAAGTCTGGAGAAAATTTAACCTTATCCTTGACGGCAACCTGCGTATCCCAGAACTTTTGGGGTCACTCGGCGAACCGAGCTTCAATGAGCTTCAAGCGGCTGGCGTTGTGGGGTCCGATCAAGTGTGGCAGCAGGGAAAATCCTATACACTCAACTTCCGTCATCTCAAAATGACCTCTCCTGCGTGGGCAAACCCCACCACCCTTCGTCTCATCGATCTTCTCAAAGAAGAAGCAGACCTCGAGGTGATGCAAACAGCGCTCAATGCCCGCAAAAAGGCATTGGGAACTGCAGGAATGAACACACAGGAAGACGCCGAAGACTCCCCTGTGTATCGTGAAAGCGCAGAACCCGTTAAAGGGCTTTCGCTCGAGTACTACGACGCACCTTGTTGCGAGTATCGGCTCATGGGCTATAAAGCCAAGGGGTTTGATGCATCGGGACTTGACTTCAGTGAAGCGAACCGTGCTGTCAAAGAAGTACGGCAAAAGCTCATCGTCGTCCGATTCAAGCTCCGGGCAATTGTCTTTTCTATGGAAGCTACGAAGTCAAGGGTTATCAAATGGGGCTCCGGCAAAACAACTTCCTTAGGTAAGTCGCCGAAGCTCGAGCAGATCGCTTCATTCCAGGGTGCAACCCTTAAGCGAGTAACGTGGACCGAGCAGCACGTCTGTTCGTAAAAACCCTACATCTTCCCTCTTTCCCCCCGCGTACTGTGTGTTTCTCTAACACGGTACGCGGGTTTTTTCTTTTACAAAAACATGCTAAAAATACTATCTGGCGCTCTGTTTGG
>JAHFLU010000069.1 GCA_023264615.1 bacterium
TTCGAACACATTTCGATCCCGAACTGGCCGCCAAATGCACTCCATCTTGAAGATGTACTTGCGAAAGCGGGAGGTGCTCTTTTGGCGCACACCATTCCATCCTGGCTTCGCGGAGAAATCACGCCACACCCGCAAAATGACCATGAAGTTACATTCACCAAAAAAATTTCAAAAACAGACGGCGAGATCAAACTCGAAAATGACCCGTACCAAAACTTTTTAAAAATACAAGCATTCACGCCTTGGCCGGGAACCTATTTCTTTGTTGAACGAAATGCTAAAAAAATCCGTGTAAAAGTGATCAAAGCATCGTACACGGAAAGAAAACTCACTATCGAACGTGTCATTCCCGAGGGAGGTCGCGAGATGGCCTACTCGGACTTCCTCCGGAACAGTTGACATTTTTTTTATTTATGTTAATATAGTGCAAGCAAAAGTCTGCCATGCTGACCCGTACTGCCAAGGAGAGACACAATGAACGACAGGCCTTACATCCCCGAAGAATGTGGAAAGCCTTACGACCATGCACATCACCAACCGATAGCGTCGGTCGTGCTCAAGTACACACTGCCGCCGCTCCCGCAACTCGTCTCCGTCACAGTCGCCATAGACGCGGCGTACGGGTACGATACCGTCATCGACCCGACAAAAACGAAAGTAACGACGCTTTACGACAGCTTCGCTCCCGCCACGGACCCATCAGCCTTTCATTACGCAGTGCACATTCTCAACGCACTCGAGTCTGTGCCCCCCAAAGAGCGGGCCGTTCGGCTCGCTCTCGGAACAAAAGAGTTCGTCAACAGACTCCTGCACGTTCCTGTCCAGAATATTGATGTACAGACTATGTACTAGAAACTAAGCGCCATGCACACCCGTGCATGGCGCGCACTCTTTAATCGGCTCCTCATATTTTCTCCATCTCTACGTTCTCCAGATGTACTCCATAGCTGTCTCGCCGAGGAAGTATGATACGTGTTCCTTGTGACGAAATGATCAGTGGAATAAGAGTCTGGGAAAGTGCTGAATTTCCGCGAAGACCAAAATAATGGTATTGGGGAAGGCTTTGTTTCGCAAGCAAACGGAAAAATCGTGCTCGGAGCACAAGCAAAAAGCTCATATCTCTGTCATCAATAATGATCTCCTCTTTCCCAACTTCGATCGTAGAACGCGTCACATTATCCGGGATAACATTAAGACCATTGAGCTCCTCAAGAATAACCGGTACGTTGGGTTGTTCCATAAATCCAAATTTTGCTTGCACCGACCAAATATCTGCCCCAAGATTTTCTATAGTATAACGTTTTTCAGAATCTACGTATGCAACTTTTCCTTGATCAATAGTAAGCAGGATCAAATGTTTTGGAAGTGATCCTTCTCGCCGTAAATATGCACGCACCAAAACGGGTACATCGTCTTCAAGGCTTATCACCGGGGGATTCACCAAAAACATTTGTATGCGATCCGTTTCAACCAAGTGACGATGGTCAATAAGGACTCCTTGGTTTTCAATAAGCTTTTGTTTGAGGTCGTAGAGCCACTGCATCTTCCTGTCACGAGCGAACTCCGCATACGCTTCTTTCAAGTAATTTCTGCCCCAGAACCATGTCGTCATAACCATAAACAAGACGATACCTAATGTAAAGGGAATATAGCCTCCTTTTAAAAACTTCAGACTGTTTGAAAAAACAAATGTTGCTTCAAATGTTGCAAATGTTGCAAAAAGAAGAATAGAACTGGATAATTTCCATTTCCACACCACATGTGATACCGCGATCATTGAAAGCGATGTCGTAAGCATCACTCCCGCAACCGCAAGGCCATACGCGGAAGCGAGGCTTGAGCTTGACCGAAAGAAAAGGACAAGTGCAACGCAGCCTGCATACAAGAGCCAATTAACGGTAGGAAGATAAATCTGTCCTTCATGATGCAGACTCGTATGCTGTATTTTAAATCGCGGAGAAAGGCCGAGTGCAACTGATTGTGCAGTAAGCGAAAATGCACCGGAAATAAGGGCCTGACTTGCAATGATTGTTGCAAATGTTGCAAGGATGACCATTGGATATAAACCCCACGGTGGAACAAGGCTATAAAAAATATTCCCATGAAGCACTGGGGAACCACCTAAAAGATACGCACCTTGCCCGAGATAATTGAGCAGAAGTGCAGGATACGCCACCGCAAGCCAGCTTAGTTGCACTGGAGATCTGCCAAAATGCCCGAGGTCTGCATACATTGCTTCACATCCAGTAACCACCAGTATAACTGATCCAAGGACGACCATTGCATGAATGGGACTCATCGAACGCAAGAAAATAAGTGCATGGAGCGGATTGAAAACTCGCAAGATTTCTGGGTCTCGCATAATTTGAACTGTTCCTAATGCTGCAATACAGATAAACCAGATCAATACGATGGGACCAAATATTTTTCCTACCTTGCCGGTTCCTTTGTATTGAATCGAGAAAAGCAGCGTAAGAATAAGAATCACAAGCGGCACAATGTATGGTGCAAATATATCAGTTGCAACATTCAATCCTTCCATAGCTGAAAGTATGGAAATTGCCGGAGTAATAAGACCTTCGCCAAAAAGAAAACCTGCTGCAAGAACCAAAAGTCCCATGAGAAATGCAGACCCCCAAAAGATATTCCCATTCAAAAGGCTAAAAAGCGTGAATACTCCTCCCTCACCTTGATTATCTGCACGAAGAACAAAAAATACATATTTAATGGTGACAATAAGTGTCAGTGACCAAACAACGAGAGAAATGGCGCCAAGAACGTTTTCAGGAGAGACAGAGAGACCACCGTGGCCAAAGAATATTTCATTGATCGCATATAGTGGCGACGTACCGATATCTCCATATACGATACCGAGCGCAGCAAACGCAAGCACATACAGTGATTGTTTTGGTGCATGAAGTGATGCTTTTCCTTTCCGTTGACTTCTCATAAAATAGAAAAACTTTCTAGCTCATACGGCTAATATGTTTCTTAAAAAAGACTATTAAAATCCTCCTCACAAAAAATTTCCGAGCTTTTTGAGAAGTGAACGAGAAGAAGTTTACAAAAATTGTAAAACTGTTGAATCCCCACATTGCACACGAGCAATGCAACTATTCAACAAGCAAACAACTGTAAAGTAATAAGCATCCGATATATGCGCGTCATTGCACACAGGATATCGAATGCACTACCTTCTCAACGACTCACCAAACTGCAAAAATCATTTGAACCGCACTGGTACCACGGTTCCTTGAGGATAATATCCGAAGTATAGACCTGACAATAAAAATCTGTCAAGATTTCCCCCGTCGGATTATTTTCTTTGCAGCCCGGCCCCCCGCCCGTTTCAATGTTGTATCCCTGTCTTTGTGCATCCGAACCATACGGACAATTTCATCCCGCGCTTTGTCGATCGCCGTATACAGATCTTCTGCTGTCGCTTCCGTCCAAAAATCCTTGCCCGCAACATGCAGACTAATCTCTGCACGGAACACCTCCCCGCTCTGGTGATGCCGCGTCGTCTTCCCGAGCTCTATCTGCCCGCCTACGCTTGTATCTGCTTTGCCGATATATTTTTTCAAAACACCCAATTTCTTTGTCGTATACTCTTCGATTGCCGCTGTTAACACAACATTTGTCGCTTTCGTCGTGATATTCATAGATGCACGGTTATTTTTTAGTAATATCAAAAATTTTATTCGGGCTTCGATGGCCACTCACGAGCCGCACGTCCCTACTTTCTAAACCATACATCCGTGCAAGAAGTTCCCGCACACGGCCATTCGCCAGATTCCGCTCTGCTTTTTCCCGTACGGCTATGTGGAATTCAGTTTCGGACACTTGCTCGATTGATTCTTTCTTTGCCCCAGGCTGTACATGCACGCGAACGTACATAGTAGTTACTCACGTTTCCGATCATACCTGCCGATAAGCTGTGCTTCGCCGATAATATACTCTGCCATCGCTTTTTCCACCTCTTTTTTTGTTGCACCCGCCTTTAAATCTAGATTTGCATTAAGCGCATACAATTTAAAGAAATATCTGTGCTCCCGATCAGGCGGACACGGCCCTGTGTATCCATTCTCTCCGCCAGTATGTATGCCTTCAAGCCCCGGCACGGTGCTACTCGCAGAAATTCCAGCCGTTTGGGGAGGCATATTAAATACAATCCAATGGACAAAACTCTCCACACCACGGGACGCTTTCACTGAATCGGGAATATCAGGATCGTCCATAATGAGTACAAGCGAGAGCGTTCCGCTCGGAACTCCGGAAAATACAAAATCGGGACGAGTATTTTTCCCGTCACAAGTGTACTGCATTGGAATCGAGCCGTTTGCTTCAAACGCAGGAGTTGAAATGTTGAGTACGTGCATGAGTGTAGATTTAGATGAAGTGCCAATAATCACATTTTCTTTCGGAAGAACCATTTTGGGAAAGGCACTCTCCTGTACTGGCATTTCTCTATGTTTTGGTATATCAAACAAGATTCCGATAACCCCCACAACCACAATGCTCACCGCAATAATTCCTTTCTTGGCAGGCGCCATACTATTTTTCATTAAGATTCTAAAAACGGCGTGACTCGCGAAAAACCTTCATTTACAAACCCTCTTTCTTTGCTATTATACAACAGGTTATATGGAATATATAACCACGCATGGGGCGTATCTGTTGTGAACAGTGTCACCTCTCGTGCGAACAAGTACATACTACATTCCGCGGTAGCTCAGCGGTAGAGCAATCGGCTGTAAGATTTAGTTGCAGCTTTCCGTCGTAAGGCGGATTGACAAACAAGGTGAATTGCTGGAAGCCTAAACTCCCGCAAGCGAGTAGGTAATCAGCAGCCAAGTCCTGTGAGCAATCTCACAGGAAAGGTTCAGAGACTATCCCCTCGGGGAGTAGTTCTGCAGAAGCGGAACGAAGCGCCTTGCACCCCACCCTGTTAAAACAGGAGGGTGATGATATAGTCCACCCCTAATGGAAACTTTAGGATCCGTGTAACCGATCGGTCGTAGGTTCGAATCCTACCCGCGGAGCA
>JAHFLU010000070.1 GCA_023264615.1 bacterium
CGTATGAAGTTATTCCCCAACTCTTCTTCATAGAATGAAAGAATGAACACAGTGTACGCTCGCCTTGCTCACTGTCAAATTTTTGCAAACACATAAAACGGCTCTGTCGAGCCGTTTTATGTACTACTACATTTTGTCCTTTAGATACTGCTCTTTTTTGTCTTTTATGGTTATCACATTTCTTTTGTGGACAAAAGTTTTTTGTGCTGTTGAAAAAATAAATGTCTTTTTTCTTTCCATTTCGTTTATATAGGACATTATACTGTTATAAAAGACAAGATTTTTTCGTCCCCTCTTTCTCTTCACGCGCTTTTCCTCTGCCCTCTCTCAATACAAACATGGTAGTATACATTTTACCGAATGCACCCTATGGACGAACGCTTCTTAAAACCTTATAACGCAAACGAAACTGAACCTCGTATTTATAAACGCTGGGAGGAAAGCGGTCTTTTTAATCCTGATACACCAAAATCGCTCCAACCAAGTGGAAAAACATTTTCCATTGTCTTGCCTCCGCCAAACGTCACGGGAACACTCCATACCGGTCATGCCATCATGCTTGCAATCGAGGATGCGATGGTACGCTATCACCGCATGCGCGGCGACAAAACCCTTTGGCTACCTGGAACTGATTCAGCAGCGATCGCAACCCAATCAAAAGTCGAATCGGAAATCTACAAAAAAGAAAAGAAAACACGGCACGACATCGGCCGCGAAGATCTCTTGCGGCGCATTGACGCATTTACAAAACAAAGCCATGACACAATCACCGGTCAGATAAAAGCAATGGGGAGCTCTGTCGACTGGAGCCGGGAAGCCTACACACTCGACGAAAAACGCACGAACGCAGTCATGACCGCATTCGTGCGTATGTATCGAGATGGCCTCATCTATAGAGGCGACCGCATCGTCAATTGGGACCCGAATATGCAGACAACCGTTTCCGATGAAGAGATTGAATACATTGAAGAAACCACCCCATTCTACTATCTCAAGTACGGCCCTTTCATTATCGGTACAGCACGCCCTGAAACAAAGTTTGGCGACAAATATGTTGTCATGCATCCCGATGATCTGCGATATCAACAATACAAACAAGGAGACACTATCGACGTTGAGTGGATCAACGGCACAATCACCGCAACGATCATTAAAGATACTGCGATCGACATGGAATTCGGCACCGGTGTCATGACGATCACCCCATGGCATGACCTCACTGATTTTGATATTGCGGAAAGACACGGCCTCGACAAAGAGCAGATCATCGATGAGCGCGGCCTTCTCCTCCCCATAGCCGGAGAATTCTCGGGACAGCACATCAAAAAAGCACGCAAGGATATTGTCGAGAAGCTCAAGCAGAAAGGCCTTGTAGAAAAAATCGATGAGAAATACGTTCACCGTATCGCAATAAGTAGTCGCGGAGGCGGCACGATCGAACCCCAAATAAAGCGGCAATGGTGGCTCGGTGTTGATCGTGAATTTACCATCACACACTCGGAACTCTCTACAATTCCTTCTGGCTCTAAAACAACCATGAAAAAGATCCTTCGCTCTGTTCTCGAGACGAAGGATGTGCAGATAGTGCCGGATCGGTTTGAAAAAGTGTACCTTCACTGGGTAGATACTCTGCGCGACTGGTGTCTTTCTCGCCAACTCTGGTTTGGACACCGTATTCCCGTTTGGTACAAAGCAGATGAAATACGCGTGCAGGCCGAATCCCCCGGTCTGGATTGGCAACAGGATCCCGATACTCTCGATACCTGGTTCTCATCCGGCCTGTGGACATTTTCGACACTCGGCTGGCCCGAAAAAACCGATGATTTAAAAACGTACCATCCAACATCCGTTCTTGAGACCGGATATGATATTCTTTTTTTCTGGATAATTCGCATGATAGAAATGAGTGCTTTCCATACAGGGCAAGTCCCTTTTCGATATGTATATTTGCACGGCCTTGTACGCGACTCAAAAGGACGAAAAATGAGCAAGTCGCTCGGCAATATTGTTGATCCACTCGATATGATCGCAAAATATGGCGCAGATGCATTACGCATGGCGCTCATCGTCGGCAACCCCCCCGGAAATGATATCAGTCTCGCTGAAGAAAAAATAAAATCATACAAACTTTTCGCAAACAAGGTCTGGAATGCATCGCGTTTTGTCCTCATGCAAATTGGAAAATTGGATGCATCTCTGAAACCGGAGATTGTCGAAGCCGACCAGCGCCACATAGCTGCTTTCAACGAGTTGATCCAAGATATAACAAAAGAAATGGAAGAAAAACACTATTATCTCGCTGCAGAAAAACTCTATCACCATTTCTGGCACACGTTTGCCGATGTTATACTGGAGGAGAGCAAACCGATATTCACCGGCACGGACGAAAAGGCGTCTCTTTCTCGCATGTGGGTACTCCGCACGATGCTCACGGCATATCTCTCTATGCTCCACCCATTCATGCCATTCATTACGGAAGAAATTTGGTTCCTCGTGGGCCACACTCATTCGTTCCTGATGACTGAATCCTGGCCCACTAAAATTTCATAAAAACATCTCATCCTAAACGACGAAACAGAGCGCAATTTTCACAAGTTTTTACATGAACACTATTTCAATTGCTCTCCTTGGAGGCGTTCTCCCCGCATTGTTGTGGCTTTCCTATTGGCTTCGAGAAGATAGGCGGCATCCAGAACCAAAGAAAATGATCTTCTTTGTGTTTCTTGCCGGCGTCATGTCTGTACCGCTCGTGCTTCCTTTCGAAAAATACGCCTGTAAATTCCTTCCCGAATCGTGCAGCCCACACAATATCGGCATTGCTGTCATCTTGTTGTGGGCCGCCATTGAAGAGGTCTTTAAGTTCCTCGCTGCATACTTCGTCGCGCTTCGGAGCAAATATATGGACGAACCCGTTGATGCTGTTATATACATGATCACTGCTGCTCTCGGGTTTGCGGCTCTGGAAAACACGTTTTTCATCCTCGGACCGCTTCTTGACGGTCATCTGTTCGAAGGCCTTATAACCGGAAACCTCCGTTTTGTGGGAGCAACCCTCCTCCATACCGTATCCTCCGCAGCAATTGGTGTCGCAATCGCCCTTTCCTACTATAAACGAGCAAAATTACGACACGATTTTCTTATCCTCGGGTTAATTGCTTCAATTGCATTGCATACACTCTTTAATTTTTTTATAATACAAGAGTCTGGGGTGCATATTTTTTCAGTGTTTGGCGGCGTATGGCTCGGGGCGATCGTATTGCTGCTTCTTTTTGAAAAGATTAAGCGTGTACGAAAGTATCCGCCAACGCTCTAGAATGCATTCAACTATCAAATAGTATTAACAGCATGAAGACCAAGAAGTCATTTTTCGAGCGGTTAACGGGAACAGTAAATACAGAATTCGAAGACGAATTTGAGGATATTGCCGTAAACACCGACGTCATTGCATCCGAGGAAGATCAACAGGACGCTCCGCTTGCACCACGCGAAGAACTAATACTACCATCACAAATGACAAACATCCGACCTACAATTCAACAATCGCCTCTCCGCCAGCAGCACATACAGCAGATGCCACGTGAGCAGCGGGAGTCTTTTCGCACCGCCGAGCAAAATGACTGGATCGAAGAAAGCCCCACAACGTCCACACAGGAAGAAACAGTTGGACAATTGCCAGTTGATGTATATCAGACAAATGACGACATCATTATCAAGACCCTTGTACCAGGCGTACGTCCTGAAAATCTAGAAGTAAATGTCACGCGCGATATGGTCGTCATCAAGGGCAAGCGTGAGCAAGTGAAACATGTTCCCGCAGAAAGCTATTTTCATCAAGAACTCTATTGGGGCGCTTTTTCTCGCTCAATTCTTCTTCCACAGGAAATTGATACCGATGCTGCTGAAGCAGTTGAACACAATGGGCTACTCATTCTGCGTCTCCCACGCATCAATAAAGCCAAGCAAACAAAGCTCAAAATCCGGTCTGCATAAATTTCCTATCATATAAAGCGAATCGTACAAGAAGATTCTCGAGACAAGTCTCGAGAATCTTCTTTCGTTTCAGTAAAGAAAAACTGGAAGATATTCTCTATTCTGTGTTGATGTTCAGCCTAAGTCCACCATCCTCTTCCGCACCAGAACCATTGTTCCCTAACTGCCCTTTCGAGATGATGAATAACTGCCGAAACAATTCATCAGCCTGCATCGAAAGAGATGGTGAGGGTATTCCTATGCGTATCTCAAGCCGAGTAGTATTTACAAACGTCATATACGAGCGGAGTATTCCTGTATCGGATGGAATATTGTGGACGTAAAACACTCTATCGTTAAATCGAAAAATCTCATTGTCTTTAATATCACTCTCGCTTGCAAACAAAGTTTTTTCAGCATCAAAATCCGCAGTAGGAAATCCGCTTTGAGCGAGAGCGTCTGCCGTCTGCATCACAAAATCAGCAAGTATCGGCAATTGCGAGTTCTCTTCAGTACGATGAAAAACGTATTCTCGAAGCATACCCGGAGTGTGCATCGACGACTCTTTTTCCACCATCTGATATTCAGGAGGATACACGAGCGAGATAGCGTTGTCGGGATATTCCTGCGGTGATTCTATTTTTTTGTTTACGTTCGTATGCATGGGCAGCGGCAACGCTGTCAGCTGCTCGGGAGAAACATCGGGACGTGCCAGAACAAACAAAAAAAACATACACACGATCGTAAAAAGAAGTCCGCATATAAAGCCAATCAAAAGTACATGCCGTAACGGCAAATGATAGTGCGATGTTGGCACATATTCTGCGTGCGGGTTAATGGTATCGTACCTACGCGACATACATCGACAGTATAGCACACACCAAAATAACGCAGAATATGTGCATGCGTGGAAAATTGTATTGGTACTCCATAATTGTTTGCTATACTAAAAAGATACTACATATTTGTTATGCTAAAAGACATACCACGACAAACGGACCGAGCACTTCTTGAAAAAA
>JAHFLU010000013.1 GCA_023264615.1 bacterium
GAGTTTGATCTCGCCGTCTGTTTTTGAAATTTTTTTGGTGAATGTAACTTCATGGTCATTTTGCGGGTGTGGCGTGATTTCTCCGCGAAGCCAGGATGGAATGGTGTGCGCCAAAAGAGTACCCCCCGCTTTCGCAAGTATGTCTTCAAGCTCGAGTGCATTGGGCGGCCAGTTCGGGATCGAAATGTGTTCGAAAGCGAGGATCGGCCCGTGATCCATTTTTTCATCGAGGAGGATAATGGTGACACCCGTATCATGGTCGTTGAGGAGTATTTGGGATTGCACGGGCGATGCACCGCGATATTTTGGAAGGAGCGAGGGGTGTACGTTGAGTGCACCATGGGTGAACAGGTCAAGTATTTTTTTTGGAATGAGCGTACCGTATGAAGCGACAATCGCGAGGTTGTACCCGCTGTTCTCTAGTTCTCCTATGAATCCGGCATCAAGTTTTTCCGGTGCAAGCACAGGAACATGGTGTTCAATCGCCCATGTTTTTGCGGGTGTCGGAGCGAGCTCCAGTCTGCGTCCCTGCGGTCGGTCGGGCTGCGTGACGAGGAGTGCGGGCGCGATGCCTGTTTTGAAGAGTTCTTCAAAAACAATGACGGCAAAACGCGACGTGCCGAAAAAGACTATTTTTTCATGAATGTTCATTCTTTTTTTCTCCTGTACCCGGTGGAATGTCGACAATATTGCGCGCTTTATCGATGAAGAGGATGCCGTCGAGATGGTCGATCTCGTGCTGAAAAATCTGTGCGAGGAGGCCGCTTGCACCGCGTTCAAACTGATTGCCATTTTCGTCGTAGGCGCGCACGGTTGCTTTTGTCGCACGGTTTACCTTGCCATAAAGCCAGCGGACAGAAAGACAGCCTTCGTCGATCCATGTGTGCCGCTTTGAAGTGCTGACAATTTCAGGATTGATGTACACAAAATGTTCATTCCTTGCTTTTTTAATAGGAAGCGTTGGATCACTCCGGTCGGTGACTTTTTCTTGAGGCATCGTATCAAACACCCGTTCAGCGATTGCAAAGATGCGGAGCGATACGCCAAGTTGCGGTGCGGCGATCGCGACGCCGTCTTCCTGGGATTCAACAGCGTCGCGCATGTTTTTGATGAGTTTTTGCAGTGGCGGTTTTTTGATATCGCCGAGCGGAACATTTGCGGAGATACTCCTTAGAATCGGGTTTTCTTTGGTGACTATTTCCGGAATTATAGGCATAGTGTACCCAGTATAGTATATTTTGAGCGTTTTTTTAAGAGTCTGAAAATTACGATGTTTTTTTACAAAATACTCTCCGGGTCGACATTGATACTGAATTGTTGCGGGATTTGCGTGAGTTTTTCAAGAAGCTTTTCATCAACCCATTCGCCATAGGGAATCTTGATGAGAGCGTGCATAATGTAGCGCCCCTTAATCATGGCAACAAATGCGGGGAAGACGTGCGGTGTAAAGACGCTCAAATGATCACTCAATGCTTTCATCTCCTTTTCGATGGCCTCGCGTACGCCGCTGCGACTGATTTTGATAAGTGTACTATAGGGCGGAAATGAGAACTGTTTTCGCTCTGCGATCTCGCGGCGGTAAAAGTCGAGGAGGTTGCCCTTGGTCGCAAAGTCAAGTACCTGCTCGCCGATGTTGCGTGTTTGGAGAAGAAAGGTACCGGAGGTAAGGGAGCGGAGGGTTAAAAGCAGATTGAGGATTTTTTCATGGATGCGGAAGTCGGGAATAGAAAAAAGAGAATCAATTGAAATGACGGCAATGTTGTCGATACTGCCGTGGATATGCGGCACGGCGGCTTCGGTGCCGAGAAGGATACTCGACGGGCTCTGTAGGAATTTTGACACGGTATCGCTGCGGCGTTTGCGTGTTGGCGTGCGATCTTTGTCGACAACAAAGATTTCGATGTCGGGGAAATACTGTTTAATCCGTTGTTCGACAAGCTCAATGCCGATGCCAAGCGGGACAAGTTTCCAGCTTGTACAGACGATGCAGCGCTCTTCTGCGGTGCGTTTTGCTCCGCACTTGTTGCAAACGAAAACATTGACGTCATGTGCGCTCCGAAGTACGACCGGAGAAGAGCAGTATTCACAATAGACAACAGAGCCGCAATCGCCGCAGAGAGTGAGCGGTGAAAGGCCTTTTCGTACGGTAAAGATAAAAAGACGCTCGTTCTTTTCCCGCGTCTGGTGGATAAGCTGCAGGAGTTCTTCACTCAGGACGGTGAATGTTGTGCCATTCGGGGATTTGTACCGCCGCATATCGATGATGCGCTGCTCGGCAGAGGAGAGTGCGCGGTATTTAAGTGGTGCAAGCTCGACGAACTCATCATTGCCATGCCGCCAGAGCGTTTCCACGCGCAGGAAATTATCGCCGAAAACAAGCCGCGCATGCATGTGTTTGCTCCAGATTTCTGCGAAGGTACGCAGATCAAGGAACGGGCGCGCGGACATTTTATAGGTGCGGGAGGCTTCGCGTTCGACAATAAGAGTGCCGATATCATTGCGCGGGATGCAGAATCCAAGTCCGGTTGCGACGATGAGCACAGAATGTTCGGTTGTTGCGATAGTATTGAAACGTTCCAGAAACTCTTTTTTTGGAACGTCGCCGTGGATTATGAACGTATACTTTTCGATGCCTTTCTCGAGGAGTTTCGCGATGCGCTCGGTTTCTTCAATGGTCGGCAAGATAAACAGCACCGATGATTTCCGTGCAAATTCTTCACGGATCATGCTCCTATAATGAGAGAAACGCTCTTCTTCTTCAGTTTGAAGGACGTATTTTTCTTTGTGTGTTGCGTTTTCGGTTTCCGCTATTCTCGTAGATGATTTTTTCTCTGCTCGATCATGTATGTTTGGAGGATGCGGGAGTAGGGGTTCAAGGATGATTTTCGGGAGAAGCGCATTGAGCACCATTCCCGTGGTCGTTGCGAAATAGCGCGCTGCTTCGCGTGTCGCATCAACAAATGCAGGCAACAGAAGATCTTTCCGATTCAGATCCTCCACTTTCCGCAGAGCATAGTCGGAAGATTTTATTTTTGCTTTTGATTCCGCGACTGGCGTAGCGGAGACAATGAGTGCCCGTATTTTTCTATTGCGTACAGGCACTGTGACGATGCCGCCGGGAGCTGTCTCTTTCGGTGTGAAATATGAAAGTGTTTCGTGGGCTATACCCTTGGCGATAGGAATGACATCTATGATATACATGAGCTGCTAAGAGTTTTAATATCGTAGAACGGAGATGGTTCTGCCGCTTTCAATAAAAAGGATGCCGCTTTCGGGCTGATGAAAGCGCGGCGAGGTGCCCGTGAAAATAGGCTGGAAATTTTGGGGAGGGGAGATACTTAATTCAAGTGCACTGATTGTATTTTCGATGGCGATGATAATGACATCGTCCCTGTTTTTGAAAAAATCAAGGCTACGAATTGGAGCTTTGCCATTAAAAGCGATAATGTGTGGAGAGCACGCGCCGAGCGGGCAAAAAAAGCTGGGAAGCTCGCTTGTGCTGCGAATCCATTCCGCATGAACACTGTTGGAGTCGGTATCTACCCAGAGTGCTACGTTTCCGCTTGCGGATATTTTCTTTGCCGTTGTCTGTGGCAGTATGTCCTTTGCGATGAGCGTTTTAATGGGCTGGAATTGGGGATCTGTTGCGGGCACATCCATGCTTTTAAGATCGGTGTGGATTGAGAACGAAGTGAGCGCGGAAGATGTTTCTTTTGAGAGGTCAAATGCTTTATACCAAGGGTAGTTGCCCGGCGTATTGACAAGGATCGTGTGAACGCGCGAGGTAAGGCGGTTAAAAACAATTTTTTGGTTGAGCGCGATGGTTGTCGTCTTTTTTTTGTTGTCGAGAAATACTTGTGATCCGCTATCGGGAATAGTGATTTCGAGAGAACCTGGGCGGGGTTCGCCACCCAATCCCTTCATATAAAGGGCACCGCCTGCGATAGCGGCGAGAATGAGAACGCTTATAACATAGGTACGGTTTTGCTTCCCTCTACGCATTCGATAATACTTGCAGAAAATGTCGGCCGTGTAAATATTCAGCTCTTTTCAGAAGAGCGATTCTATATGTATTGACTTTTGGTGATTTTCATGCATAAATCACGAAAGCAAAAGAGGCCTATCGCCTCGACAATGATAGTTCGTTGAGAGGTGTATAGGAAAAGAAGCTATACGGAGAGTATCTCTAAAGGAGAAGTAATGAAGAAGAGCACGACTTTATTCAGTGTATTCGTGATTCTAGCGATTTTTGTTGTATGGGAAGGTGTGGCGGTTTCGGCAGTGGAATATGTTACTGCTCCGCCTATGAGAGATGATCCGCAGCTGCGTGGTATTGTGGTCGGCGAGGTTAAGAAGACGCAACCGTCTCAGCTCGATATCATCACCTGGGGTGGGGACATAGCTACGATCGTTGGTAATGGTAATGGCCGCATGACAAGCAAAGGGAGTATCTTTGAAGAGCGTGGGCTGAATTTTACGCTTGTCCGGGAGGACAAGTTTCGGGAGCAAATAAAGTCATACCTGCGTGGAGACATCATGTACCTGCGCGGCACAAAAGGTCAGATTGCTGGTGCACTTGAACTGCTTGCGCGTGATCCGCGCACGGTTCCTGTCGAAATCTATCAGATGACTTGGTCGCGCGGAGATGTACTCGTTGTTAAGGACTACATTAAGAAGCCTCAAGACCTCTGTGGCAAAACAGTTGTGGCGCAGCTCGATGGGCCGCATGACGATTATCTGGCACGTATCGTTACCGATGCGTGCGGGTCGGCAACAGCAGTAAAGATCAAACGGGTTGCAGACCTTACGGGGACTGGAAGTTCTCCATCAAAGGCACTCCACGATTCTGACGTGGCAGGAGTGTTTGTCATCAGTATCGATGCTCTTGCGCTGACGTCCGGCGGTAAAGTAGGGGATGGTGCGGAAGAGTCGGTCAAGGGAGCCTATATACTCATGTCTACAAAGACATGCACTACCTGCATACCCGATGTCTACGTTGTGCGATCAGACTATTTGAAATCGGATCGTGACAAAGTAGAGAAGTTTGTGAACGGCTTGTTGGTAGCAGAAGAACGTCTGAACCGTATTGTGCAGAATAAAAAGACGCAGCCTGCAGACTACCAGCAGATGATCAGTGCGGCAGCGGATATTCTCCTCGACAGTCCGCAAGCGGTTGCGGATGCACAAGGTCTCTATGATGACTGTGAGTTCGTCGGCTATCGGGGAAATGTGGAATTTTACGGAAACCCCCAAAATCGCCGGAATTTCGATGCGCTCAATGAGGATACCCAGTCTGCTTTCGTGGCCCTTGGCCTGTTAAGCAACAAAGTTGTACTTGCTCATGCCGAGTGGAACTACGACCGCCTCAAAACAGGCTTGAGCCAAAAGGCGATAGAGGGTGTTGTGGCCCCGAAGTTTGACAAAGCTGCAGTGACTGCGGTTATTCAGGGCATGAACCAGCAAGATAAGCTCACTGCGAATCAGTTGTTTTTCTTCGAAACCCTTTTTCCGCCCGAGCAACATCAGTTTTCAGCGAGCATGCTTTCAAAACAACGCATGGAAGAGCTGATTGATTATGCGCTCACGTACGGCGGCTCTATCATGACTGTTGAAGGTCATGGTGATAATCTTGAATACTGGAAAGCGAAAGAGGCAAATCAGCCGGACGTGGTGCTGAATCGGATTATGCAGGTGAATAAGACGTTGAGCGCTCGACGGGCTGCATCTGTCCGGGACGGTATCATCGCACGAGCACAGAGTGAGTTTGGAGTCACGCTTGAGCCGTTCCAATTTGAGATCATCGGCCATGGTTTCATGAAGCCGAAAGTCATGCGGCAGTGTGGAAATGTGCCGTGTCCTCCGCAGACCGAAGAAGAGATGCGCAATAACATGCGTGTTGAATTTCGGTTCATCCGCGTAGAGGCAGAGTCCAAGGTGTTTACGCGCATTCAACCAACTCAGGCATCCAAATAGAGGGGGATCGCGATGAAAAGATATACAATCCTGATTCTCGTCTGCGCTTTGTGCCCGTTCGGATGGATACTTGGGTGTCAGAGGGAAGATCTTCCGGCAAACAATCCGGCGCCTAAAAATACTGTTTCTGTAACTGAAGGAATTCCCACGGTTGCTATTCAAAATCAAGTGGCCTTGTGGCCACCACCTGCTCCGGCAGGAGAAACAGTGGTTATTGCCGACGATTTGTTCGCCGACAACTACTACGTTGTCCTCGACGGATCGGGGAGCATGACAGGAAGTAACTGTTCAGGAGGAAAAAGCAAAACGGTAGTAGCCAAAGAGGCGCTGGTCGAATTTGCAGATGTTGTTCCGCCGAGTGCAAATCTCGGCCTTGCAGTCTTTGATCAGCGCGGAAGTGAGGTTGAAGAACGGGTTGCGCTCGGGGTCGCTAATCGGGACCTCTTTAGACAAAAGGTGAAGGAGTCCAAAACCGACAGTGGTACGCCTCTCCACAATGCGGTTGTCCGCGGGTACAAAGCGCTTATTGCGCAGGCCCGCCGACAGCTTGGCTATGGAGCATACAATCTCGTTATCGTGACCGATGGCGAGCCTGATGGGGGACAAGATCCAACGAGCGCTGTGAAGAATATCGTAGAGAATTCTCCGGTCGTTGTTACGACGATCGGATTCTGTATCGGTAAAGATCATGCGCTTAACCAACCGGGAAAAACCGTGTACAAGGAAGCGAATAATCCTGCACAGGTCCGCGAGGGCCTTGCAGCAGTACTCGCTGAATCGGCGCAGTTTTCCTCGATAACGGTGAAGAAGTAGTGCGTGTTGGTGGCGGAGGCTTTTCAGTATCGTTTTGCGATATTGTAAAAAAGTTCTCCGCCCCACTTTGTATTTGGAAGAGCAAACAGGACAAAGAAAGCGAGGTTGTTGATGGATAAGACACGATACCCACTCGCCTTACTTGTTGTCGGCGTACTTGTCATTTTTGGTCTGTGGATACTCCTCCCGATATTGCGGGATAGGGCACAAAGACAAACAAGTGATGCCGGAGCGATCAAAGCGACGATAAAGTGTGCACACGATAACTTTGTTGGGTATTTCATCTTGCGTAGTCCGGAGCTTAAAAAGCGGCTGCGACAGAACAAGGTAAATCTCAAATGCGGGAAAGCAGAAGACGATAATGCGAACTATGCTGAACGTATGCAGAAGCTGGAAAAGGGGGAAATCGATATTGCCGTTATGACGGTTGATACGGATGTTCTCAATGGTGCTGCTGTTGGATATCCCGGTGTCATGGTTTTTGTCATTGATGAATCGCGGGGTGCTGACGCTGCACTTGCCTCAAAGATTTCAGGGATCCAAAATTTGAATGATCTGAAAGGCAAGACAAACATACGGGTTACATTAACCCCCAATTCTCCAAGTCATCATTTGGCAAAAGCAGCCGCTGCGCATTTTGGCGTACCGGAACTTTTGAAAAACATTGTTCCGGCAAATGGTTCGTCTGATGCACTCGCCAAGCTGCTCTCAGAGACTGCTGATGTAGCGATCACTTGGGAGCCGGATGTTTCTCGGGGTCTTGAAAAAGGCGCGGTGAAACTTCTCGGTACGGAAGATACATCACGACTCATCGTTGACGTACTTGTCATGAACAGAAAGTTCGCAGATAAAAACCCGGTGCTTGTACTTATGTTGCTTGATGAGTACTTTCAAACGTTGAAATATTACCGCGAGAATCCGAATATATTGCGCAAAGAAGTGGCAGAAGAAGCTGATATCCAGGATCTTGACGTTGTTGATACGATGTTGAAAGGAGTGTATTGGGTCAATCTTACAGAAAATTGTACACTATGGCTCGGGTGTTCCTCGGCGGGTGTAAATGCTGAATTTGGGCTCGCAAAGACGATAGATGCCACAGTCGCTATTTTGCTCGCGAACAAGGATTTTCCCAAAAACCCTCTTCCAGAGCAGAGCGCGGACGGACTTATCCGGAGCACACACATTGATAAGGTGTATGCCTCGAGTATGACCGGAACGTTTACGACTGACGGCGGTGTAGCAAAAGCACAAGCGCCCGTTCCCGGATCACTTACTGCACCGTTTACGTTGCTTCCGGAAGAAGGGTGGAAATTGCTTCGAATAGTAGGTACGCTTCGTGATCGCCCCATTACATTTCAAAGCGGAACAGCAACACTCGATATCTCGGGAAAAGAGGAGCTTGATGCAGCGATCGAAAATCTAAGCCACTATCCGAAGTTCCGAATGATCATCAAAGGACATACTGCGCTTCGTGGTGATCCGGCTGCGAACAAAGCTCTTTCGCAGGATAGAGCTGCCGCGGCGAAACGGTATGTCATGGTAACGTACGGTATTAACGAGAATCGGATACAGGCGCTTGGACGCGGTTCTGATGAACCACTCAAACGTCTGCCGGGGGAAAACGAAAAAAGTTATTCCTACCGTCTCCCACGGATAGAGTTGTTGCTCGTCGGGGAAGTATACTAACAACTGTTCTGTATAGAAGAAAGGAGGTACGAATGTATGGCTGATATGGTGCGGAAGTCATTTATGCTTGCAGATTTTTCTGCTGAAGCGACAACGAAGGCGGTGCGCAGGGCTGCACGGAGCAATCCGATGACGACCTATCCGGTCGTCGGAGGATTGCTCGGTGGCCTAGTGATGCTTCTGTTTGGAGCATCGACTGTACCGCTTGTTGGGACAATTGCTTGTGGCCTCGTCGGGTGTGGCTCATATTTTTACCGCAGATTTATTATGTGGGAAAAATATTTAGCGGATCATCTGGCGAAGGTTCGAGAACAGACAAAGGATGCGCAACTTCACGTTCTCGAGATCGTAAACAGCGAACAGTTGCGTATGTATGCCGATGAAGTATGGGAAGGACAGTCTCTTGCTCGCGACACTCTTTCTCAACTTGGAGAAGCAACGCGTAAGCGAGATACATTATTGCAGGCGGTAACTGATACTTTTCAAAAGGGAAGTTTGTACGAACGACATCTTCAAGCCGCGGAGGAAATGTATTTGGCACTGCTCCACACGATCCGCGCCATCCGTCAAAATCTGATGAATGGGAAAAGTATTAGTCTCGTCTATATTGAAGAACTTCTTGCCCGTGATGATCTCGATCCGGAGCGAAGAAGGGCGCTCGAAGGGCAAAGGACAATTCATGATGACCACATGCAGACAATCAAAAAACTTCTTGTGCAAAACGAAAATGTTCTCTATGAGGTTGATCGTTTGACACAAGTGGTTATTGAAACAGCTGCTGATGATGTTATAACGCTCAATCGAATCTGCACCGAAATTTCCCAACTTGCAGAACGCGTTCGATTGTATTCGGAGAGTGGACTTACATAGCATATTGAAACGAAAGGAAAAGAGGTTATGGAAAAGCAACAAGTTGTTTCGGTTGATCCGTTTGCGGCAACTTTCGTGACTTCACCTGCAGCGTTACCTGCGATTGTAGTTAAACATACAAGTCAGGCGATAGACGTGCGAAAAACGCTTACACTAGACATGTATCACCAGGCAGAGGAGTACGCGGCGGCCGTCAATTTTATGAACGGCACCCAAGTACTGCTTTTTGGTGCTTCTGCGCAGAATAATTATAAAGAGGCAATGCTCTCTTTATTGCAGGGCGTAAGGGCAGGCGATCTGGGATTAACTGGCGATCTTGCGGCTTCTCTCAATTCGGGAATCGACATTCTCGATATTGAGACGATGCAGAAAGAAGTAACACCCGGTACACGAAGAAATCGATTAGTCAGATTCTGTTCCGGTGCTCCGCTCATTGGTTCTTGGCTGGCATTAAAACTTTCTGCAATTCGTCAGTTTGCCGCTCGGCAACAAGAATTTGTTGAGCACATTAGAGTTGCGGAAAAGCTTGCGAAAGATGATGCGGTGAGCATAAATGAGTACCTCCAAAAAATGGAGGGGCACGTGGTGGTTATCGAGCAGAACTTTCGGGATTTGGCCGTATGGATCGTTGCGGGTGAGATTGCAGTCGAGCGGGGCAAGGGGGAGTATGAGAGTATGGCGAGGGAAGCGCTTGAAAGAGAAGATCCTATCGCTAAAACACATGCTCAACGATATGGTGAAGAGGTATTGGCGCTTGATGACCGTGTTCTGTTGTTTAAAACACAGTTCGTTCGAGCCCCAATCAGTATGCAGCGTGTGACCATGCAGCAAGAAGGCGGTCGACAGGAAATTCGAAATATCATGTCCGGCCTTTTGAGTGAACTGCCAAACTTGGTTGAAGCAGCTCTCGAAGTTGCTGGACTCTCTAACTTGCAACGGGCGCAAGGAAATCGACAGGCTCTTGAGCGAGTCTCTGATCGGATCGGAAGACTTCGTGACGATCTCCAAGATCAGACTCTCGAAACTGCGATGCAGGGACGAAACAGGGCACTTGCTCGGGTTGAAGCACTGCGAGAACAGATGGAGCGAGTCGTGAAGCGCATGGGACGTAGAGAGGAATTGCTTGCCGAAACTGCAGTTATTAAAGACCAGGCTGATGAAGCATTGCGGGAAATAGCAGGTCTTTTCGCAGATGCTCATACGAGACATGCTGTTCCGATCAAGCTCACACGATAATTGAGATCGAAGTAGCGTAACACTTTTTCTTTGGGGGGAAAGCTTCGGTTTTCCCTCCAAACATCAACGAAGAAGAAAGGGAAAAGATAATGTCTGACAGTCGCCGTGACTTTCTGAAAAAAGCTCTTATCGGTACAGGTCTTACTCTTGTACCCGGCCTGTTTCTTACAAAGGTCTCTGCTGCAGTGAAAACGTTTAGTGTTGCATGGTCGCATTACACCGGATGGGAGCCGCTCGAGTATGCCCGCCAGGCAGGCATGTTTGAAAAATGGGGGAAAGAATTTGGAATTAAGATTGAACTTCTCGATCCCATTAAGTATATTCCTTCGATTAGCCTCTATACGGGCGAGGGTGTGCATGCATGTGTTATGACGAACATGGATGCACTTGCTATCCCCGCGTTTGGCGGCTTGGACAGCACGGTTTTGTTCCCGACGAGCTTTAGCAATGGCAACGATGGCATTGTTGCAAAAGATATCGGAACAGTGCCACAGCTTAAGGGCCGCACGGTGAATCTTGTGCAAAATTCAGTGTCGCACTATTTGCTCGCGCGTGCTCTCGCTATGAACAACATGAGTGAACGCGATATCGAGGTGAAAAACTGTGATGAGGACTTTATCATCTCTACGTTTGAAGGAGATCCAAAAGGGATCACGGTCACATGGAACCCCCTTCTCATGGTTGTACGCAATGTAAAAGACGCGAAAGTCATTTTTGACTCAACGCAGATTCCCGGCGAGATCATTGACATGATGGTGGTACAGACTGGCGCGCCTGAAGAATTTAAGAGAGCACTAACGGGCGCATGGTATGAGACCATGACAACGATGTCTGGCCGGGGCAAATCGAGTACTGACGCGATTGCCTACATGGCAAAAGTTGCGGGCGGAACGCTTCCGGAGTTCCAGGCGCAGTTGCGTACAACCATGATGTTCTACAATGCTTCGGCCGGAGTTGACTTTGTCATGGGGAGGGAAATCAAGCAAACGATGGAATATGTGCGGACATTTTCTTTCGCGCAGGGCCTCTTTGAGGGCGCTACGTCGAAGGACCATGTGGGGATACGGTTTCCTGATGGGTCCGTCATGGGCAACGCGAAAAACGTGAAACTTCGTTTCGAGCCAAACTATATGCAACTCGCCGTGATAGGGAAATTGAAAACATAACAGTTCTTTGGTTGTCACATGAGATGTGACAGAAATATATGGCCGGTAGCAATTCATGAAGAATTGCTACCGGCTTTACTTTTTTTAAAAAATGTGGTATTCAATACCCCAGATATGAAATGACGTCCTTGGTAGAGAAAGGAGCTTGTTGTGAAGACACCGAAACTGCTTGGTATTCATGCGAAACCGGGAAGAAAATTGAACACCATACTTGTCGCCTTGCCGTTTATTTTGCTCATCGCTTCGTACCTCATCGGTTCGAATCTTCGATTACAGAGGAACGAGCACGATAAAGTCATGCCGTCGCTTTCACGCATTTGGGCGGGCATCGAACGTGTTGCTTTATCGGAGCATCCGCGGACGGGAAAGATTATGATCGTTCAAGATACATTCGTGAGCTTACAGCGTATGGGTTTCGGACTTTCCGTTGCAGCGGTGTGTGCTCTGATCGTTGGTCTTAATGCGGGAATGTTTCCAGGCCTTCGGCCCGCAACGATTCCGTTTGTCACATTTATGTCGACGATTTCGCCGATAGCGCTCCTTCCTATTTTACTCGTTGCGTTCAAGGGAGGAGAGATGGCAAAGCCAACGTTCATATTTCTTGGTACCGTTCTTGTGATGATGCGTGATATATATAATACGGTCGAGAGAATTCCGAAGGAGCAAATTACGCAAGTGTTAACACTTGGTGCAGGACAGCTTAATATTGTCTACGAAGTTGTTTTGCCGCAGATCATGCCGCGGCTGCTTACAAACGTGCGGCTTGCGCTTGGGCCTGCATGGATTTATCTCATTGCGTCTGAAGCGATGGGTGCAAATGCGGGGCTCGGACATCAGATTTTTCTCCAGTCGAGGCTCTTTAACATGGATGTGGTTATACCATACGTGCTGTGGATTACATTTATCGGTTTTGTTATGGACACGGCGTTTAGAAAATTCATTGAGTGGAAATATCTATGGTATCGCGTGCGATAAGAGATACCCGGGGAGATACAAGATATGAGCAGGGAACATAGTACGAGCGGGCATGAATATGTGCTTGAGCTCGAAGATGTCCGCAAGAGCTACGGCTCAAAGATTGTACTCGCGGATATAGATCTCAAGGTTCGTCGGGGAGAATTCTGTACTGTTGTGGGGCCGAGCGGTTGCGGGAAGTCTACACTTCTGCGGTTGATACTCGGGCAAGAAGAAGCAACATACGGTACGTTCAAAGTGTTTGGAGCGCCGGTTCGTTTTGCAGATGCCACGCGGGGGATCGTGTATCAGAAATATGGTCTTCTGCCAAATCTGACCGTGTTTCAAAATGTGATGCTGGGAAAAAAATTCAGCGGAAGTATGCTCGATCGATGGCGTCACAGGAAAACATATGCTGATGAAGTGGCATATTACCTTGATCGCGTGTGTCTTTCGCCAGATGACTATAACAAGTATCCTGAGGATCTCTCGGGGGGTATGCAGCAGCGGGTTGCTGTTGCACAGGCACTCATCAAGCGTGCCCCGATGCTTCTTATGGACGAGCCGTTCGGTGCTCTTGATCCCGGTATACGGGAAAGCATGCAAGTATTTATTCTTGAAGTCTGGGAAGAGTATGATCTCACGATTTTTTTTGTAACACACGATCTTCCTGAAGCGGTGTTTCTCGGAACGCGGATTTTAGGGATTTCGCAATATTACGAGGATGGTGGATCAAACCCCGTATGTGGAGCGCGTATCGTGTGTGATCATGCGCTGCCGCGTAGCGCACAGTCGACAGTGGTGAAAGAAACTGCGGCCTTTGGGCAGCTGGTCCAGGAAATCCGTTATGAGACATTTACGCCGGAACATCGGCAGTATGTAACGGAGTTTAACCTCAAGCATCCGGATTCATTCCAGACGCTTACCAACGAAGAAAGGAACGGCCGGCAATGATGGCAAAAGCATCATTCCCCTATGTTTTTGATGAGGGCAGGATCGGAGAGCGGCTTGGCATTGCAATCCAGTCGCCGATTCGGGTTTTCAACCTGTCTATACTCGGTATCGATACCGAAGCGTTTCTGCGCACGCTTGTTCCGACGTTTAGCCTCGGAGCATGGGACGAGTATGACGTGAAGCGTAATCAGATGCGGTTTCTGCAAAAGTGTCGCCCGGAAGCAGAAAAGCGCCTCCAATCGTTTCTTGCGGATTATTATGAGGGCCGTGTGTGGCTCGATGCTATTGCCGAAATTATTCAATCCCTTTCGAGTGAAGAGCGGTGGCAGTTCGAGCGGATACATCCCTATCGCAAGCGTTCAATCGCACGATTCACACTCGAACGTGAACATACCCGGGAAGGGTCTCTTCCTGATTGGAAGATTACACGCTTGTGGGATGAGATTGATTTCATGCAGCAGCTCTCCACGGGGAGCGGAGAATATCGCAAGTGGCGCCGGAGATTCAGACAGATGCCAGCAGTCGTGAGCGAGGGGTGTTATGAGTTCAAAGTATTACTCGGAGCACTCGCGACCATGGTGGATGACTGTCAGCCCGGGGTTGCAAAACTTTCCATCATTGTCCACCAGGTGAGCATATTTGTGGATGGGACAGAGGAGGGGGACAATGCTCCGGAAGGGATCCATCAAGACGGGTCAGACTATATTGTGTCTGCACTGGTGACAGAACGGGACGGTATTATTGGCGCGGAAAGTGTCGTCTATGGCCCTGACAAAGCGACGGAATATCTCCGCATGACTCTGTATCCGGGCCAGGGTATCTTTCAGTCTGATGCGGGGACTGATCTTTGGCATGATGTAACACCGGCCCGAGATGACCCGGCAACGCTGCCCACATTCGGGAAAAGGAGCATTTTCGGATTCGATATCAGGGTGGTTTCATAACAGAACGGGGGGTATTGACAATATCATTAAATATGATACAATATTCCCCAGAGATGTAGTTCCGGGCTTTCGTAAAGGCATGCACTGCCTAAACGCCAGCAGGAACGTAGGATTATGACGCGGGAAGAAACAAGAATCTATCTGCCAGATAGATCAGACACTTCCCGCGCTCTCACTTGAGAGCACAGAAAGAATTTGTGTTTTGAAGCGAGAGATTTTTCTAAGATAAAAATGAAAGAGGACGTTTGCGCGGCTTTTCACAGACAATTATTTATACCTGCACATATTTAATATCGCAGGCGTCTGTTGATAAGCCGCGCAAACGGACTTTTTCGCGGCGATAGTAATGAAGAAAAATGTAATCCTCAGAGCATTTTTATTTAAATACGGCTTTTTGAGCGACTCACAATTTTCTTCATTACTATCGTTACGAACTCCTGAAATCAAAAACACTGCATGACAAAACGTCATGCAGTGTTTGCGTTTTGGTTACCATCCAGCCCCGTGCTTATCGAAGTATTCGAAATGGATACACTATACGCCTTCGGGCGTTGTTGCTTCGTCGAGAGGATGATGCTCCGAAACGGCAACAATTTTCATCCAGGGTTGTGCGTTGCATACCTCAACAAAATCATTCACTATTGCTGTTGAGTGTTACTGCTTACGTCGATGACGAACGGCTTTATAGTGAGATCAAGAGGGTGATCGGAGATATAATACTTGCCGTTCCACTGCTTGTATTTGCCATCGGCAGTTTTGCAGTAAACATACGTATCCGATTCTCCATGCGTGCCGTCCTCGGAAGCGGTTGGCATGACGAAGTCCCCGTACACAGCGTTACCATCGCTATCGACGCCGGTTTGACCTCGTTCGAATTTCCACGGAGGAAGCAGTCGTTTGTTCGATGACGTACATTTGCCCGATGTGACGAAATACTCGAGGGGCTGCCCGATGTCGTTGAAAAAGATAACATAGAGGTGGAGGCCAGGCCGTCCCATGAGCTTGCGCCGATACTCGATCATTTCGATTTCGTTTGCGGCAAGATTTTGCTCAAGGGTCTTGCGGGCAGATTCTGCCGCTCTTTGCTCAAGATCTTTGAGAGGATCTTTTTTCTGCGCGCGGCCAGATAGAGGTATCGCAACAAACAATAGGGCACAGAAGATGGTGATCACATATTTTTTCATGAGACTTCCTTATTGCTGCGACTGAATACCGGATTTGTCTCCGATGATGCTGTTGATGACGAGCGGCTTGATAGTGAGCTCAATGGGATAGTCGGAAACGTAGTAATCTCCGTTCCATTGTTTGTACTTGCCGTCAGCACTTCGACAGTAGATGTACTCGTCCGATTCGCCATGCGTGCCATCCTCTGATGCAGCGGGTACATCGAAGTTTCCTCTGTAACTACCGCGGTCGCCGGAAACAATTTTGGTTCCGTCAGTGAGACGCTTATTCGATGACGTACATTTGCCCGATGTGACGAAATAGTCGACGGGCTGCCCCATGTCATTCATGAAAATGACGTAAAGCTGTAATCTGGCTTGTCCCATGAGGTCGCGGCGGTATTCGATCATGGTGATCTCATGAGGATCAACGGTCATTTCTGCCGCTTCGCGAGCCGCCTTTTTTGCGAGTTCAGCGAGGCGGTCGACAGGTGTCGGCGGCTGGTCAGAAGAACAACCACATAGAGTAAGTAATGCGAACGAGATGATGATGATAGGAAATTTGAAATACTGCACCTCGATGTCTCCTAGTGTTGGTGTTGTATTGTGCCGCTCGGGTCGGTGACGAGCGGCACAATGGTGAGCTCGATGGGGGAATCAGATACATAGTACCGCCCGTTCCATTGTTTGTACTTATCATCAACAGTCCTGCAGTAAATATACGGAGACGAAGATCCGTATGTGCCATCTTCTCCGACTGCTCTCATGACGAGTGAGTTTGGTCCGGTATGTACGAGCTTGTGTGTAGGAGTGAGCCGCTTGTGCGAGGAGACGCATTTGCCTGCTGTAACGAAATATTCAATAGGCTGCCCCGACCGAGAGAGAAAAACAACATACATTTGGAGGTTTGTCTTTCCATTGAGAATGCGTCGATACTTGATCATCTCGATCTCGTTCGGCTCAATAGTTTGAGCAGCAGAACGTTGTGCTGCTTCGTATGCCTTTTGCTCGAGTTGCCAGAGGGGATCAGGTTTCTCAAGGTTCTTCTGTGTGGACGCTTGAAGCATCACGACAAAGAAGAGTAGAAGGCTGGTCATCGTAAGGCGTTTGAGCATATATTCTCCTTGTTGCTAACCGCATGATCAGGATCGATAACGCAGTCGATTAGGTGTTCAAAGAACACGACTGGCTACACTGTTATGATTTTCTTGCTTTTTGTCAAACTTTTAAACTGACTGCAAATCGCGCAAAAGGCGAATGCGAGCGCCAAGACTGTTTAAGCGGTTGACAAGGTCTTCATAACCACGGTTGATGCTGTATACATTGCGCAGGATAGAGGTGCCCGGAGCACCGAGCATGGCAATGAGGATGATCGTTGCCGGCCGAAGTGCGGGAGGACAGATGAGCTCCGCCGGTTTGAGTGCGGTTGGTCCGGTGATGTAAATACGGTGTGGATCGGCGAGAATTGTTTGTGCACCAAGTTTGTCGAGTTCGGTATAGTAAATCGCCCGCTTTTCATATACCCAGTCGTGAATGAGTGTCGTACCCCGTGCCTGTGTCGCAATAACGGCGAAGAAGGGAAGGTTATCAATGTTGAGACCCGGATATGGCCGGCCATATATTTTTTCATCGAGTGCATGAAGTTGGGAGGGATAGGTGGTGATATCTGCGAGGTCGGTCGAACCATTTCGTGCTTTGTATCTTTCTCCGAGTTTGTATTTGAAACCCATTTTCTCGAGCTTCATGAGCTCGAGTTCGAGAAACTCGATTGGGCAGCGCTTGATTGTAAGAGACGAGTTTGTGACGATTGCAGCGGTGAGAAAGAACATGGATTCTGTAGGATCTTCGCTCGGATAGGTGATTGCACTGCAGTCAATAGTTTTGATGCCGTGCACAACAAGTGTTGTCGTGCCGACACCTTCAATGTGTACACCAAGCGACTGCAGAAAGTAGCAGAGGTCCTGCACCATATAGTTTGACGAGGCAAATTTGATCGTGGTTTTTCCCGGGATAAGAGCAGCTGCCATGAGTGCATTGTTCGTGCCGGTATCGCTTGACTCATACATGACGATATATCCCGGCCGCAGTTTCTTGCTCTCGAACCGTGTTGCGTCTTGTTCCTCGGTACATTTGACGCCGAATTTTTCGAGGACAAACATGTGCGGGTTTACGGTGCGCGAGCCGAGTTTGCAGCCTCCCACAGAGGGGAGGGCAAATGACGGCAGTGCGTGAATAAGCGGTCCTGCGAACATGATAATGCTGCGCGTCTTGCTTGCAGCTTTTACATCGAGTTTGTCGAGTGTAAATATTTTTGGTGGTTGGATTTCAATATTACTGCCAATCCATTTGACACTCACACCGATGCTCTCAAGTACCTCAATGATGCGCGATACTTCTTCGATGCGCGGCATATTTTTGAGCGTTGTTTTTCCTCTATTGAGGAGCGAGGCGCACAAAAGGGCCATCGCAGAGTTTTTTGATGTATTTGTTGCGACAGTGCCCGCGAGTTTGCGCCCGCCGGTGATTTCCAAATTCATACTGTCATTGCCGAGTGTTAGGAGCGATTTATTGAGAGCATTGCTTATTTTGCCGACCATATCCATGCTCAAATTCTGTTCGCCTTTTTCGATGCGTGCGATAGCACTCTGGCTCGTACCGACATTTTGAGCGAGTTCTTGTTGCGTAATGCCGCGTATTTCGCGGACATGAGAGATGAATGTGCCGATGTTGCTGCGGTTTTTTGGCATAGTATAAAATAGATTATGAATATATCATATATGATATATAAATCCACTGTCGACTACGTATCTGTGCATAACTTCGATAGATTGACTAGTAAGCAAAAAAGTTTTACAATGCTTTTGGGGTGTTTTTTATGTACAGAGTTTTTTGTCTGAAGGAGAATCTAGATGAGAGTAGGTCGTATGTTCGGTATCGTGCCATTGTGTGCGTTGATGTTACTGTTGGCTTTTTGGTCCCAGCCTGCTTCGGCCGACGTGTCAGCCACACTGACATCAAAGGTGCTTTCACGGTATGTCCTCGTCAATGGGGCAGATGTCTATCGAAAACCGGTAGTGCAGTCTGAACTTCTCCTACTGCTGCCGAAAGGTTTCTATGCCGATCTGTTCTGGTCGACGGGCATGAATACCCAGTTTTCTCATGATCTTGACGATGAGGTTGACTGGACAGTGGGGTGGAGTGGCAATGTCGGAAAGGGCGTTGTCCTCGATTTTGGTGTCACGTATTTTGATCTTCGGTCACTCTGGAGCACAAAAGGGCCTGTCGGGGATTTTATACAGCCATTTGCGCAAGCCGAGAAAACATTCTCGCTGTCGGAGAGCCAGAGTCTGACGCCGTACCTGCGGCTCGAAGTGTTGTTTCCTACGCACGCAGATATCCGCACGGGTTCGTATGTGCATCTTGGCGTTAGGCACGTATGGACGGTGAGCGATGTTCTTGCGCTCAATCAGAAACTGTTTCTCGTTGGAGACAGTGGTGCCGCAGGATTTGACGCTGTGGTTATCGGTCACTATCAGGCGGGCCTTGATTGGAGAATGGCGAAAAAGCTGACGCTTACGCTACCGACGCTCAAGTTCTCATCGCCGCTTTCCCATGTCTCGGATGGCCGGCAAGGCGAATTTGTCTACGGTCTTGGCATGAGTCTTGCGTTCTAGACGTCTCTCTTACGGGGGTCCTTTTTGAGGACCCCCGTTTTACATT
>JAHFLU010000071.1 GCA_023264615.1 bacterium
CCTGTTGATTGCAGGACTTTTCGTATATGGAAAAAAAAACACTTTTCATGTGTCTGTACATGGGCGCTGCTATTGGCAAATTCATCGAGATCGGCGATTCTGTGTTGTCGCAACTATTGCCACAGGCGAATGAAAATTTGCGCATTGTGCTTTTAACAAATAAAGGGCTTGATCGATATTTGGAGAAAAATCATCCCAACCAATTTGTTTCTGTTGAATATATTGATGAGTATATTCCAAAAGGTTTTCTTCAGAAGGTATTTCATTTTTTTTATGCGTATCTGATTTTCACGGGAACGACGGAAGTATTGGCGACGGTCGGCGCACGTGCAGATATAACTCCTGCTGGCGGGAATCGCCACGTGGCGTTTTTTAAAAAGGCTATCGCGAGAACGTTTGGAAGATCGCGATGGATTAAAACAAAACTCGTTCCTTGGCTGTATAATCTTGTTTTTCGCGAACGCCCTTTCCGCAAGATTTTTGATCGTTATAATCCCAACCTTGTTTTTGTTTCGGCAATTGCTTTTTTTCCTGACGTTGAAGTTGTCGCTGAAGCGAAGCGCAGAGGTATTCAAACGCTCGGGATGTCACCGAACTGGGATCATTTGAATAAGTACTATATTCCGCAACATGTGGATACGCTTCTTGTGCAGAATATGCCCATGAAGCGCGAAGCGGTCATCTATCACGGGTATCGGGAAGAACAAATACAGCTCATTGGTTTTCTGCAGTTTGACAAATATGTGCCGCGGGAAAAGTATGTGATGCCGCGTGATGAATATTTCAAGGCGATGGGACTTGATCCTTCCCGTAAAGTAATAGCGTATTTTTCGAACAGTGCATTTTCACTCAGTGAAGGAGATATTTTGAAGGAAATCGCTCAATGGATTTCTGAAGGAAAATTTAAACAGCCTGCGCAGCTTTTGGTGCGTCCCTATGTGAGTCCGCGTAGTATGACGCTCGAACAAAAGAAATATGAAAAGTTGCAAGGTAATCCGTATATTATCTTTAATTGGCGTAAAATTGACGAGCAGGAGGAAAGTTCGCGTTTTTTTGTGAGCATGATGTACTATGCAGATGTTGTTATATCTCTCTTTTCGACAACAGCGCTCGAGGCAGCTGTTTTCGATAAGCCGACATTAACAGTTGGTTTTGACGGGTACAAAAAATATCCGCCGCATCTTTCTATTACGCGGCTTGAAAAACTGACTTATTTTAAAAATGTCATTGATACGGGAGGTGTGCTTATCATGCGCAGTTTCAATGAGCTCCATGAAAAAATTCAGGCGTATCTCGATAATCCGAATCTCGATAAAGAAAAGCGTGCACTCCTTGTGGAGAAGCTCTGTTATGCACCTGACGGCAAAACAGCCGAGAGGGTAATGAATATTATACTTTCAAAGCTTTATGGCAGATAATTCGTCCCACATATCGTATTCAAAAAAGTATTTTGAAGGTGAAATGGTGATAGCGATCTGGGGTGTTGTTTCAAAGGGGATTGGTTTTGTGAATACAGCGATAACACTTTCCGCGCTTACCATATACCAATATGGAGTTTTCCAACTGTTACTCTCGGGGTATGGATTCTTTAGCGGATTAACGGGAATGGGTGTGAGTTATGCAGGAACGGATGTTACGCGCGCGCTCGGAGATGGAAATGAAGCGAAAGCAAAACGTCTTTTTTTGCAGCTTCATGGCGTGCGATTCTTGCTGAGCATCATAGCTGCCTGCGTATGTTATTTTGGAACGTCACTTTTGCTCATTGAATACGATCCAGCATTTCTTGAATTTTTTAAAATTTTGGCATTTCTATTTATATCCGACGAACTCATCGCGTTCAGCAAGAAGCTCATGGAATATCGGCTCGATTTTGGAACGTATGCCCGTCGGAGTTCGATACAAAAAGTCATTCAGTGTACGATCCTCCTCTATTTCCTGCTTTTTTCAAGCATTGGTATTCGTGAAGTGCTTTTGTCGATTGTTTTTTCTTCATACATATCGGTGTTGTTTCTTATCCCTGGCGCGGTGCGCTCATATGAGCCTTGGAGACATGTTGTTGCTTTGCGTGGTCCGGTGTTCTGGAGATTATTTCGGGCCCACGGCAAATGGTTTCTTGCAGGACAATTTTTAGGCCTTATGACTGATCGGATGCAGCCGTGGCTCATTAAGATATTTATCAGTACAGAAGCGGTAGCAGTCTATTCAATCGCGGACTCAATGATAGGTATTGTTCGAAAACTTTTTCCTACAAGCACGCTCTCATCAATCATTTCCCTTACGGTACATGACAAAGTACGGGCAAAGCGGATTTTGACATACGGGACAAAATATTTTGTTACGCTCATGCTTATTCTTTCCGGTGCATGTTTTTTGTTTGTACCGTTTATTATCCGGACTTTTTTTCCCCACTATACCCTCGCGCTGCCGTATTTCTACGTACTCCTCATAACACTGCCTCTTTCCGCGTTCACCGTGATACCTCTTTTGTACGTGAATGCACTTCGAAAGCAAAAATTTTTGTTTTTTCAGGATACGTTTAAAACAATGGTGCGTATTCCATCACTGCTTATTTTTGTTCCGCTTTTTGGCTTGTGGGGTATGGTCATCGACAAAATACTCCTTACGATAATTGCCCTTGTTATTTTTTTGGTATATATTGCGCGTAAAAAGGATGATGTGCCGATCGCATGGAACCGTTTTTTGGTTTTTGGTGATGAGGATCGTCAATTTCTGAAAATGTTGCGTGAAGAAATAGGCAGTACTTGGAATAAAAAGTTTGCACACTTCCTTGGTTGAATAATGTTGTAATAGATATATGTGCGGTATTATCGGTGTTGCTGGAAATATTCCCGAAGAGAAGCTTTTTACGAGCGCCCGAGATGTGCTCGCACACCGGGGGCCTGATGGGAGTGGTACATATCACGCATTGGAGGAGGGGATTGCGCTTGGACATCGAAGACTTTCGATTATTGATCTTTCAGACGCGGGCAAACAGCCGATGCATTCACACGATGGGCGCTATGTCATAACGTTCAATGGAGAAATCTATAATTACCTTGAACTGAAAGAAGAGCTTGCAAAACGCTATCCGTTCAAGACAAAAACGGATACGGAAGTGCTCCTTGCCGCGTATGCGACGTGGGGAAAAAAATGTCTCAAGCATCTCAATGGCATGTACGCGTTTGCGATTTGGGATCGGAAAGAACGTGTTCTATTTTGCGCACGCGACCACTTGGGCATCAAGCCGTTTTTTTACCATCTTGCAGAGAATGGAACATTCTATTTCGCTTCCGAAATCAAGGGGCTCCGCGCTCTCGGTGTAAAGTATGTGCACAACGCGGGGATCGTATATGATTACCTGTATCATGGATTCTACGACCATTCGGAAGAGACATTTTTTAAAGGTATTAACTCTCTACGAGCAGGGCAATTTCTAGAGTGGCGAGACGGTAAAATATCGATTCAAAAGTATTGGGATCTCGCAGATATTGTTCCGAGTGAAGAGGTGCTTTCGGACGAACAGGTACGGAGTCGATTCGAAGAATTGCTCACGGATGCAGTGCGCCTGCAATTTCGCTCCGACGTGCCGGTTGGGATCTCTCTTTCAAGCGGACTTGATTCGAACGGTCTTCTTTATTTTACGGAAAAGAAAACCCCGCGTGCGCCACATATGGTTTCGATGTGCATGCAGAGCGAGAGGTATGACGAATGCAGGCTTACCGATACGTATTTAGACTCGAACCAGCGAAAACGATGGCATCCGAAATACCTTAGTCCCGAAGAAATATTCGGGCGTATTGTGGAAATGACAAAAGTGGAAGACCAACCTTTTGGCGGTGTTTCAACAACAGGGCTTTTGTTTCTATATGAACATGCACGCGAGGCGGGTCTTACTGTTCTTCTCGACGGGGATGGATTGGATGAGATTCTTGCGGGCTATAAATATTACAGCTATGATATTGCAAACGGTGCGGAGCGCAAGCCCCTGTCAGGAACCTTGAGCCATGATGGTACCACGTTTCTTGATCAGGCGATTCTTTCACCCGCATTTGTGGAGGCGCATAGCGAGCGAAAGCTTGGGTTCGAAATACCATTTGCGTCTGCGTTGCAGAATGCGCAGTATCGCGATATCAAACACACGAGATTGTCACGGGATCTGCGATTTAAAGATCATGCGAGCATGCATTCGGGCAGAGAGCTTCGCGTACCGTTTCTCGATTACCGGCTTGTTGAATTTTGTTTCTTTTTACCAGCGAAGTATAAAATTCGGGGGAATGCACAGAAAGTACTTGCCCGTGACGTTTTAGGAGGCTATGTACCGGCTGTGGTTTGTGCTCGGCCAAAAACCGCTTTTCCCGCAGTGCAAGTAGAGTGGTTTCGGCAAGGTCACTACCGGAATGAGATTTTTTCGATACTTGAGTCTACTTCTTTTATGAATCGTGGATTTTATGACCACAAGAAACTTATGGCGAAAGTTGACGCGTTTTACCGGGGGGAAGGGGACAACTCATTCTTTATCTGGCAGTGCGTTAACTTGGAGCTTTGGTTTCGGACATCTATTGATTGATTGTCCTGTTTATGTTGAAAAAAAGAATTAAAAAAGTTGTTAAATATGTCTGTCGCAGGTACTATACGGTGCGTCACTATCCTTTGATATGGTTCTACGTGTTAAATAGAAAGAGCAGAAAATTATATAATTCTGCGCACTCGAAATTTTCGTCAAAAGAACAAAAAATCATTTCTGCCGTCGAACATGACGGGATTGCATTTGCACACATCTCTGATTTCTTTGAAAAAGAGGTATATGAAAGCTTA
>JAHFLU010000014.1 GCA_023264615.1 bacterium
CGAAGCGCCTTGCACCCCACCCTGTTAAAACAGGAGGGTGATGATATAGTCCACCCCTAATGGAAACTTTAGGATCCGTGTAACCGATCGGTCGTAGGTTCGAATCCTACCCGCGGAGCAGAGTAGGACAGACAGAGTCAAAAACCTCATTCTGTCCCTTAGTTGAGCCATAGTTTCTAGGTTCGAATAACGGATTTTCCGACTTGGCCGTAAGTAGTCCGTTTATGATCTTTTGATATACTCCGGTGTTGCAAACATTGAATTTTTTGTCGATTACCGTTAGGTTCGATTGCAACTCTCGTAACGTCTCCTTTTTCTCTTCGGGCAGGAGGAAGAAATAAATAGGGGTCTTGAGCTAGGGGCGGCGAATTACTTAATCATGGGGAACCATACCCCGCGTGAGATAGTGAATTATCATGTGAGCTATATTCGTAGTCCTGATGACATCCACATAAGAAGCTAAAAATCTTATTGAAAAAAATAGGAAAATGGGAAGTATAATATTTTTGTAAAATTTGTGTCATAATTTTACTCCTTTGTAATAATTTTAGTATCATAAAATTACACCACATTTATTTGAATTTTATTGTACTTATCCCCATTTATCCAGAGACCCCTACGGGTCACAAATTGAATGAAAGGAAGTTCAGAACTTTTTGAATATTAATTCGTAAATTCAATTGTGACACTGTGTCGCATTAAACTTTGCTGGTCGCTTTCTGTTAAGCAGACTGTGTTAACTCGATCCTACACGGAGCGCGTGGTGCATAACTTGCTCGCAAGTGTACGTATAAATGTGCTAGCATGTCCAATGTGTTATGGCTACAAGTCCGCAACCACAAAAAACAGATTTTAGCTTCGATGTTATGGGGCGCTATGTTTGTAATGGGCTCGACGAAGCACTTCGTACGACAGATACTAATCTCCGTCCCGATGCACGTCCTTTTGACTTCATTGTTGTTGGTGGAGGGACATTCGGCTCCGTTTTAGCAAGTCATCTTTTTAGTCAAGATAAAACTCACGCACACCGTATTCTTGTCCTGGAAGCAGGCCAGCTGACACTTCCTGAACACCAACAAAATCTCCCCATGATCAATCCCGGTGAACCATGGGGCGTGCCGTGGAATTCCGACAGTCCGGCATCGTGGAATCAACAATTTCCAGGGCTTGCATTTACTATCGGTGGCCGCTCCCTCTATTGGGGCGGGTGGTCTCCATACTTTATTGATTCCGAACTCCTGCCATCTTCGTGGCCGCAGAGTGTGATTGATGATCTGACAAAAGCTTTGTCGCAGAATGGAAATGAGCCGTATCTCGATCAAGCAGCTCGTAAGATTGGTTCTAATACTGATAATGATTTTGTAAATGGTACATTGCATGAGCAATTACGAACTCGTCTTTTCAATAATCTCAAAAATGCTCCGGTTCAAAACAATACAATACTGACAGGCAATCGAGGTGGACTCAACACGGTCGATGATCTCGAGGCGCCAATCGCCGTTGAATCTGTGTCTCCCCGCCCGGGGTTTTTTGCATTCAACAAATTCAGCGCAACGCCATCGCTAATGCGAGTATCTCGCATGGCTTTTGAAGAGGCGCAAGGCGATGATGTGCGAAAACGTTTAATGATTGTTCCAGGAGTACACGTCATAAGATTGGAGCGGAACGGTTCACAAATCACACGCGTCATTACCAATTTTGGCGCAGTGGATGTACCGAGCAATGGAAAGGTCTTTCTTGGTCTTGGCACAATCGAAAACACTCGCATGGCACTTACAACGCTTCAAAACCAGAACGCTCTCATCGGGAAGAATCTGATGGCACATCTTCGTTCCAATGTAACAATCCGTGTGCCACGTGCTTCGTTTGGAGCAGCACTTGATGCAAATCTCCACCCAGAACTCAAAGAACTTGCCGTCTCAGCAATGTTTGTAAAGGGCATTCATACGCATGGAAATGGAACGCTCGGGCATTTCCACGTTCAGATTACCGCATCAGCAGTTGGCGACCTGGAAATGAACTCTGAAGCAGAGCTTTTCAAAAAAATCCCCGACATTGATGGTCTCGACCCGTTTAAGGGAATGACCGATAACTGGATTGTAATCACCCTGCGAGGCATCGGAGAAATGGTGGGAGACAAAACTTCTCCTGATCCGAAAAGTCGCATCACACTCGGTGGATCACAGGGAAATTTTGATTACGGAGAACCTCGCGCATTAGTACGATTTGATCCGGGAGACAAAGACCTCACTCTTTGGGATGTAATGGATGCTGCGATCGATACTCTCTCGCTTATGTTTGCAGATGGTGATCCGCAGTCTGTTCAGTATCTTTCAGGTGGTGGAGGAGGAGTGTGGCAGAGAACACCCGCAAGCGCAAGTGCGAGGCGTGACAAATTGAGCTCGACACATCACGAGGGCGGCACACTCTGGATGGGAAATGACTCGGCGATTTCCGTGACGGATGAATGGGGAAAGTTTCATGAAGCGGACAACCTCTATGCTCTTGGTCCTTGCCTCCTCCCAACGCTCGGTTCCCCGAATCCAATGCTTTCCGGTGTTGCTCTTGCTCGGCGCACAGCAGATCATCTTGTGAACCCACAACCAGCTCCTCCGCTTGAAGCAGGGTTCAAATATCTTTTCGACGGTACTGCTAAAACCTTTAAATCATGGCTCACGACAGGGCAAGGGCAGTTTACACTCATAGATGGAAACATCATTGCCTATCCAGGCAATGACCTTGGGCTCTTGTGGTATGCACTTGAGAATTTTGGTGACTTTACACTACGCCTCCAATTTCGTCTTGATCGCGGCGATGACAATTCCGGTGTATTTATACGTTTTCGTGATCCGCGAAGAAGAGTCCCCAACCGTACCGACCCGACTCTTTCTTCCATTTACAGTAATCAAGCGTGGGTTGCTGTGGATACTGGCTTTGAAATTCAGATCGATGAAACTGCTCGTCCCGATAACGCCGATATGCATCGTACCGGAGCGGTTTACGCCATTCCTGTCGGTACAGGACCCGGGCAACAGAATTATTCTCGCGGTTCCGCTGTTCAGTCAGGCAGTTGGTATGACTATGAGGTGCAAACAGTTGGTCAAAGATATACCGTCCGCTTAAAAGATACTACATCTTCCTCATGGCAACAAACCACAATCTTTACAAATCAAGATGTCTACAGGGGGAAAACACCGACTGATGATCCTAATTCTGGATACATCGGATTACAATCCCATTCTGGAGGAGTATCGTTTCGAAACGTGAGGATTAAGCTCGGTTAGTGTCTTGATAGTAATTCATTTAACAAAGAAAGAAAGGGGACAGTCACCTTTTCTGTGGTCGTCCTTGTTTTCGGAGTGTTGCTCCCATTTGCAAAAAAGTGACTGTCCCCTTTTCGTCCCCAACTGGATGTTTAGAAAGAGGTAACTTGTTTTTAGCGTAGAACTGTCCTCTTTTTGTCATCCTTTAGGTTCGAACATCGTTCAGCATGCGGAGCCAGATAGGATCAACATCAGCGAAAGCTGGTGTTTTTCCTTTATTGACGGGCTTTTTCGGCGGTTCTAAAGTTTTATTTTTGTCTATTACGGTATTATCGTCGAGTTCGAAAATAAAGTGGACAAAATCGGAGATTCCCGGGACCGGATCGGCCTAATGTAAACAAAGTAGGCGTGTTTGTTGATATTGACGAAAAGATGTAAACAAACCTGATTATCGGTTTTTTAGTGAATTTGGGGCTATTTTGGGCTCCTATTCACTAGTTTTTAGGCATATTGACAAGGGCGTTTCTGATATGATACACTTCTGTTACATTATGAAAAGCAAGAGTAATTTGTTGGAACAGCTTAAATCCCTGCCCCATTTTGGTAAAAATACTGTATATCAGCTAGGAAAACAGCTGGGGCTCAAGGACTCTACGGTTAATGTCTATATTAGCCGGTTCTTGAAGTACAAAGACATTATCCGGCTAAAACGGGGTCTATATGTCTCTACCGATTTTTTCGATAAAAATAGGAACGATGTTTCCTACTCGTTTTATCTTTCAAACATAATTCGCACGCCGTCATACATCAGCTCATGGGCCGCACTCCAGTATTACAATCTCGCCACCGAAGCGATTCATTCCATCACTTCAGTCACGCTCAAAGTGACGAAAGAATATCAGACAAAGGCCGGTAATTTTTCCTATCAGTCAATCAGCAAAGATTTTTTCACTGATTTTTCGCTGGCAAAAGGAAAATTTGATTTCTATATAGCTTCTCCCTCTAAGGCATTGTTTGATTTGCTCTATTTCAGAACGCGTCAGTTTAACGGTTTGGATTTAGAAAAGGTAAAAGCAATGATTTCAGATTTGAGGATTGATATCGACGAGATGGAAAAAGGCGAACAGGATACATTTTATTCAATGATTAATAAATACTTCCATGAGTGAACAGATTTCAACAATTCTAAAGCGTAAGCTTGATGATCTCGCCGCTTACGGCGGTCTTGACGCGGAAACGCGCCGTAATGCTCTTAAAGAAGAACTGCAGTTTTATGTTCTCAATTTTATTTACCATCATTCGGAATACAACTCGTGGATTATGTACGGGGGTTCTTCGCTTCGCATTATTCACGGACTCGATCGAATGTCGGTTGATCTGGATTTTGAAATCTCTCACGCCGTAACGGAAAAATTCCTAGAGAGACTAGGGAAAGAAATTGAAGATCACTTTACTAATACCTACGGCGCAGGGTCTGATTTTCTTACGATAAAAATAACAACAAGCAGAGGTCTACTCTTGAAATTCCATGTCGGCGAAGATTTAAGTTCTGGACATCCTTCAAAGCAGGTACATGTAAAAATCGACCTCAATCATTTTGTTGCTCCCAAGACTGTAACCGAACGCAGGCCAATCAACCGCGACCAGCTCTCTTTTGTGATCATTACCTACAACATGTCCTCGCTTATGGCGAGCAAGCTTGCCGCGATTTTCTTACGTGGCACCCGTGGCGTAGGAGAAGCAACCTACGAAGAAAAAGGGCGTGATATTTACGACCTTCTCTGGTATATGAACAAAAAGATCGTGCCGGATTTTGACTATCTTGTGGCCAAGGGCATAGACGGCAAAGACCCGCGCACTCTTTTCGATAAGCTCACGCTTCAGATTAACAAAGTGAGTGACGAGAATCTTAAACAGGACTTGGAGCCTTTGTTTGTTGATAAAACCTACATCCAGAACTGGCTCAAGAATTGGCGAGAGAGCTATTTGAGACTACTAGAAGATTATGAAATACGGACAGCAAATAAAATCGAAAAAATACGCATCATGCATTGGGTCAATATTGGTAAAGCAGATGAATACCATTTTGAGTTTTGGTATCAGACAGTTGAAAATAAGGTAGTGCGAATTATTTATAGATTACATGAGGATTGCATTATCTATGGAGAATACGATGCAGGAGTTGCTATTGATAACAGGTTAGACAGTATAATCGAGATCTCTAGCAATAGTCGGCACAACCGAACCAAAACTGAAGAAGATACATTAAAGCGGTACGCGACCCTTTTTCATCAGAAGATTGAAAAATATCTTAAGAAAACCAATAAAGTGATCTTGGGTGACAGTATCATTACAAAAGTCATCCGCATGACTGCCAACAATCTAAACCAGAAGGAGCAGATTGTGCTTAATAAGTCAGCACTGCTGTCGTGTGAGCTTGATGACCTATTGAAATAAAATTTATGCCAAAGGAAATCGCCACAAAAAATAACAAGGAATAAACTATTTTTGATGTAAAAAAGATCAAAGAATTTATCTGTTTTCCGAAAGAAATACCCCAGCATATTAAAGAAAGATTGACCCAATAAACAGCCAAAGGGACTCCTTGCGGAGCCCCTAAGCAATAGAATTCGTGATCTTACGATCAATTGTAGTTTAGCAAATACTGGTAAAAAGTCAATGAGTTTTTGTACATAGGTAAAACATATGCAAATCGAGTCAAAATAACAAATTCTTGAACGTCGCAAAAATTCAGCTCCATTGTACGTCACACCATATAAAACAATATTTCAAAAAGTGCTAAAATATAGACATATGGGTACAAAAATTTTGCCTACGGTGCTGGCGATGAGCATGCTGTTTGTGAACGCCGCTCCTGTCTTTGCTTTGGGCGAAGTGGCAGTGGATACGAATGTCCCGATTGCCTCCGAGCCTGCTCCTGTTCCAGTGCCAGCACCAACTCCAACACCGGAGCCAGCTCCTACTGTAAGCACTCCATCTGTGACAACACCTAATCCGGAAGTAAACAACGTCACTGCACCGGTAGTTGAAACCATTACCGCCGGAGACACAACACCCCCTCATGTAAGTTCAGTGCTCGCGATTTCCGTTTTGCCGACCGAAGAAAATATTGCCTGGACAACCGACGAACTGGCTACTTCGCGCCTCGAATATGGCACAACCCCGAGCTATGGCTCCTCTATTACACTCTCGGCTACAGCAGGCCTCGCGCACCTGGCGGTGCTCACCGGACTTACTCCTTCCACCAGATATTACTATTGCATTCACTCGACCGATCTCGCAGGAAACACTGCTCTCTCATGTAGTCACGAATTTACGACTGAAGCACAAACAGGCGGATCGGGAGGAAACACAAGCAATGGTTCGACTGACCTCACCACAAGCAACACCGAACATCTTGTTGATACAACCGCACCGGATATTTCTCTGGTTACGATCACTTCGATAGACACCACGAACGCAACTATTAATTGGACGACAAGCGAGGTGGCCAACGCAGAGGTTGAATATGGCACGACTGTTGGATATGGAGAAGCGAGCACCCTCGACACCAGTCTATCTTTGAACCACAGCGTCACATTGCATAATTTGACTGCGAATACCGAATATCACTATCGCATCCGCACCGCCGATGAAATCGGCAATACAAGCGTGAGTCCCGATAATACTTTTACTACGGCTTCCACTCTCTCCGGCCAAGTCAATGTGACGAATCCTGAAACCAGCACGAATCTTGGCAACACAAATCTTTCTGCACAAGTTGTAATTTCCGGAGTAGAAACCGCTTCTGTCTCGGCGACTTCTGTAACTATTGTCTGGACGACTGACCTGCCATCCGATTCGCAAGTCGAGTACGGAGACAGCCAAAATCTCGGATCACTCTCCACACAGAGTACGACGCTTATTACATCCCACTCTGTCGTACTCTCCAATCTTTCTGAAAACACCAACTATATCTTCCGGGTCAAATCAAAACCAATGGGTGTTTCTGCCGCTGTCACTTCTCTTTTACATGAATTCACGACACTAACTCACTCGACACCAGTCATCCCTCCCGCCAATGTAAGTGCGGTTGCATCTTTAGATGTTACCGCATCCAGCACGACCATTACCTGGGCGACTGATAAGGGCGCAACGAGCCAAGTGGAATATGGTTTGAACACGAGCTATGGGGAGCAAAGCATGCAGAACTCAAGTCTTACCATGTCGCATTCCGTGGTGCTCTCTACGCTCGATCAACTCACAACATACCACTATCGCGTCAAATCAACCGATTCAGCCGGTAATGTTACATTTTCAGACGATCATACATTTACGACACTTAGCATTTCACAAACAAACGAAGCTCAACAATCAAATAATCAGCAGGTATCCGCTCCTGTCGCCGTATCCACTCTTTCGGTGGGTGGATATGATCAATCGTCGGCCGCACTCGTGTGGCATGCAGCGGGAGATAATGCCGATGTCTCGCTCGAATATGATATCCGCTATAGTACAAGTCCGATAACGGAAAGCGGGTATGGAAGTACTACGGAAGCCCAGCTTACGCCGGTGTATCACAGCGATCTTGATCCGCAGGGTACGGAGCGTGAATACATTGTTGCCGGACTTAATCCAAACACGACGTATTATTTCGCTATAAAATCAAGACATCAGCACAGCGACTGGTCATCTATTTCCAATGTCGTCTCAATAAAAACAACGACCAATGCGAGCGTAAATGCCGAGACGCCTCAAAGCCAGTCGTCCGGAGGAGGTGGCGGTTCATCAGTGGTGAGTACCGGGTACGGCGGAGGTTCAGGTGGTAATGCGGCGGGAAGCTTTGAGCCTACAACGCTCAAAGCAGAACCGGCGGATGGGCAAATCGTTTTCGAGTGGAATAATCCAGGGAGTTCAAACTTCGTACGCACAGTGATCGTCCGCAAAGAAAGCAGCTATCCGACATCTCCCTCCGATGGGCAGACGATATATGAAGGCCGCGGGCAGACATTCACTGATACGAATGTCACGAATGATACGACATACTACTACGCTCTCTATTCCTACAACCACTCAAAAACATACTCCTCGCCAGTTCGGGTATCTCTTGCCCCCAAAGCCGGAAACGATCAGATAAAATACAACGAAACAGGGTCGCTCGTTCCTTTCTCTCCGGTCATGCACTTTACCCGTACGTACAAACGCGGAGATAAAAATGTCGAGATCGAGCACCTGCAGGAAATTCTTGCTCTCGAGGATGTCTCATTCCCAGAAAATCTGATCACTGGTTACTTTGGCGGAGTCACAGAAAAAGCCCTCAAGCAATTCCAGGCAAAATATAGGCTCGCACAGAGCGGTGTTGTTGACGGTGCCACGCAGGTTAAGCTCAATTCAATTACGCTTCATGAGAAAAAACTGGAGGTCACTGGCGATATAGCATTGTTTGATACCGATCTGAAACTCGGCAATCAGAGCGAGGTGGTCAAAGACCTGCAGGAATTTCTCGCGTACGAAGGCAGTTATCCGGAGGCAAAAATCAGTGGCTATTTCGGCTCGCTCACGAGGGGTGCTGTCATGAAGTTCCAGAAGAAATATGGTATCGAGCCTATCTTGGGCTATGTCGGCTATAAGACGCGTCACCGGATGCAACAGCTCGTGGGTTTGTAATTTGCTTAATAATGTTACAAAAAAAATTGACAGTATAACTTAAATATCCTACAAAATAATGAGCTTTCTTTCTCAAGCCTAACCCAAACAAAGTGAGGTGTCATGCATGGGACTCGCCGTACAACAGGTCAAGGAAAATACTCGGTCGCTCCAGATCACCGCTCCCCCAACAGTTACTGTCGATCTTGTGGCAGTCGATCACATTCCAACGATTACGGTCCTCGCCCCTCGAGATCTTCCTGTATCGATCGAGGAACATTGGGGCCGTGTAATCGTCCACATCGGGAACAATTCAATAGATGCAATTTCGTCCGATTATATCCCCATTCCTGCAGGACAATCGCCACGAGTGATCTTTCCAACCAGCGTGGAAGTCTTCTTTACTGACAGCAACACTCGTTATACGACCAAGGGAAATGTACGCTTTACTACTCCCGAAAAAGAACAGCAAATCGACACCGCAACAAGATTATTGTCTAAAGGTTTTCTCGATCTGCCTGCATTTCGAGATCTCGCAGAATAAAGAGACCATCAACACCCCCGCGAACACGCACTGTTCGCGGGGGTATATTTTTATGTACCAAACATCTTTGCACACAGAATGCTCGACCCAGAACAACAGACAAGATGCGTGGATAAAAGTGAGTGCTATACTTTGATTCTATGAGCCTTCAAACAATAACAATCAAAAAACCCTGGTGGATGAACACAAACATCTACGAGCTCTATGTCGATAAATTTGCGGGAGATTTAAACGGGCTCGCCGCGAAACTGCCCTATCTTTCTCTCCTCGGCATCGACTGTCTGCATCTTCTTCCACATTTTCCCTCACCCATGGCGGATGACGGGTACGATATTTCAGACTATCGCAGCGTCCGCACGAAACTCGGCACACTCGATGATTTTAAAAATCTCATCAGTGCAGCGCACGCGCGCGGCATCCGTATCATCCTCGACTTTGTACTCAATCATACTTCCGAGATGCACCCGTGGTTCATCGAAGCCCGGAGCTCAAGAACAAATCTGAAGCGAGATTTTTATCTTTGGAACGACACGCCAAATCGTCTCAACGATGCGACTAACGCGTTTCCTGACATTAAAGAAAGCAACTGGATACTCAATAAAGAAACGGGCGATTACTATTTCGCCAGTTTCTACCCGCAACAACCCGATCTCAACTGGGACAACCCTGAAGTTGAGCGCGAGATGCTCGCAAACATGGATTTTTGGGCCGACATGGGTATTGATGGTTTCCGCCTTGACGCAGCACCCTTCCTCGTCAAGCGCGAAGGTGGAACATCGAACGGACTCTCTGAAACACACGCTGTCATTAAACGTATTCGCAAACACATCGAAGCAAAATATCCCGAGGTCATTCTTCTTGCGGAAGCACACCAGAGCATCGCGTTAACGAAAGAGTATTTCGGCAACAGCGACGAGTGCCACATGGCATATCACTTTCCTCTCATGGAAGCACTTTGGGTTGAGCTCGCAGGCATACATGCTGGCAGCGTAGGGCACATGGTCAATGAATCTTTCGATATTCCCGTTCGCTGCCAATGGGCGGTCTTTCTGCGTAACCACGACGAGATATCGCTTTCGACGCTCGACCCCGATACGCGTGCACGCCTCATAGCGTTCTTCGATCCCCAATCAAAGTATGTCTTTAAAAAGGCACGAGCAACATCCATGCGCATCGCAAGCATCTTTGAAAACAATCCCGAAAAAATTCTCCAAGCGATACAGCTTCTCTATTCGACGCCGGGATCACACATTATGTATTACGGCGATGAAATCGGTATGCGCAATTTGCCCGCCGATCCCTCCATCATCGACACGCGAAAATTTGTCCGCGGACAATTTGACTGGGATGAAGCAAAACGACAGATGCAGGATCAAAATTCCACATGGAATCGCATTGCAACAATGATACGCTCTACCCGCTCCATCACCGACTAACAAGAATTTGACAAGAAAAATTCTGGTGATATTTTCACCACAGACACAGAACCTCTTGAAAGAAAGAGAGAATACACATGTCCTCGAAAACCGAACGGCCGCAAGTTGTCCTTGTGTCCCGATGCTTTGTTGTCCGCGACGATAGGCGCCTTCTTCTCGTACAGCGCTCGCCTCTCGACTCCAATAACCCAGAAAAATGGGAATGTCCCGGGGGCAAGCTCGATATCGGCCAAGACCTCTCCCACGCACAAGAGCGTGAAGTCATGGAGGAAACAGGCCTTCTCGTCAAACCGTCAATGGTCTACACTGTTGATAGTTTCGTCATCGGTACAGGAAAATACAAAGGGCTCGCGTATGTCGTGCTCTTCAGTGTCACAAATTTGCTTGGCGGTACACTCAAGCTTAGTGAAGAACATACCACCTATGCATGGGTAACATACGAAGAAATGTTTTCGTATGATCTCACCCAAGAAGTCCGGAGAGCAGCGATCATTCTTGCGCAACACCTCGAGACACTTTTGTGGATGGTCATACACAAGGACGAATACGGAAATAGCGGCATCATACAACAAAACATGACCAAGGTCGATGCGCACAATCTCGCTCTTCAGTATTCAAAGAAAAGACATAAACAAACCTACTTTGCCCTTTCCTATACTTCTGCAACAAGAAACACACTCATCAAGGAACATAACATTCTCGTGTAAACCGCTGTGGAAACCGCTCCGCAGCGGTTTCTCTCTGTAGTACATACTGCTGTGATATAATCCTGTCCATAACAACATGCTACAAAAAATTCACAAAACCGAAGACGAATGGAGAAAGATTCTTTCGCCCGAACAATACCGTATCCTGCGCAAACATGGCACAGAAGCACCATTCACCTGCGCTGTCGAGGAAACACGAACGGGGGTAGGCACCTATGCATGCGCTGCATGCGGTCTACCCCTCTTTCAGACCGATACAAAATTTGAATCTCATACCGGCTGGCCAAGTTTCTTCTCCCCTATACATCCTGAACATATTGAATACATAGACGACACATCTTTGGGTATAGATAGAACGGAAGTACGTTGCGCACAGTGTGAGTCCCATTTAGGACACGTTTTTAACGACGGACCAAAACCTTCCGGGAAACGATACTGCATCAATGGTGCAGCACTTACATTCACCCCTCATGCACCTTGAAGTTCTCGATGGTATAGCGTAGCATACTGCGAGACCTCAAATATCTGTGACAAAAAAGGAGACTGTGTGAAGCAATCAGTACCCTCGATTATTAATGCTTCGAGCGTAAACAACGCTCATGTCGTCTGCCTCGGACTCTCGTTTGACCGCTCGTCGGGCCTCGCCGGAGCAGAGCAGGGACCAGAGGCCATCCGTCATATTCTCGACACACAGATCGAACTCTACGAACCGATAACAGGAACAACGCCTGTCGACCACCTACAGATCGCGTACACGCAACTTAGAAACCTGCATCATTGTACTGCAGAGCTTATGGTCGGCCGCGTCAATACGCGATATCGGGAGTTGACGAGTACTGTTAACCGTCCCTTCATTGTCGGATTGGGCGGCGATCATTCCGTCTCTATTGGTATCTTCAAAAGCATCGCTTCCCGCTGCGACAAAGAAGATAAGCCGCTACCAACAATCGTACAGATCGACGCTCATTTCGATCTGCGTGAGAGTGATCAAGATTTCCGCAGCGATCCCGTCGGCAAATATGCGCACTGTTCTGTTATGCGCAGAGCAGCTGAACTTGGTTTCCCCATCGTTTCTCTCGGTATCCGTTCTTTCTCACGAGAAGAGCTGGCATATGTCGATGCACACAAACAACAGTTTTCCGTATTTCACTGGAATCGCGTACGTCACGATCATGAGCCACCCCTCGCAAATATTCTTCATGCCATCAAAACAGAAGAAGCCTACCTCACGATCGACGTTGACGGCATCGACCCATCGCACATGCCCGCTACCGGCACACCCGTCCAAAACGGCCTCTCATGGGCCTACACGCTCGAATTTTTAATTGCACTTTTCCGACATCGCACGGTTATCGGCATGGACATTGTCGAGGTAGCACCGCCGCTCGCTCCGACAAATCTCACTGCCTACGGCGCGGCTCAACTCGCGTATACCTGCATCGCACTCAAATTCGGACAAAAGCTTGTCCAATAGTATTTCAAGCGTCTGACGGCCCAGCCGTCAGACGTTGTTTTTATTGACATGTAACGTTTTTTAAGATATAATCCGCGCAGACCATACACCCCTGAAGGAGCAAACTTTGGAAATTATGTCGGATTCAAAGCTCTCGAAAAATTACCCGCATATTTTCTCGTTTGACGGTGTCGAATGCGCTTCCCTGCAAAGCTTGCTTCAGGCGTTTAAATTCAAAAATCCTGAAGTACAGGAATACGTCTGCAAACATGTCGGAATCTTCGCAAAACGCCGCGCAAAGAAACGGAACAAAGTTTGGAAGGAACAACAAAAGCTTTGGTGGAAAGACCTTGCGTATAATCGTGATAGCGCCGAGTACCAAAAACTGATCGAGCGCGTCTTTGAAGCCCTCTCGAAAAATCAAGACTTCAGGAACGCACTACTCGCAACAGATAACGAACCGCTCGTCTGTACACAGATTCGTCCCATAAAAAGGTCGGTGCTCTCGGGAAATGAATTTTGTGTTCAGCTCGCCATCGTGCGAGAAAAGCTACATGCAGAGACGCATCGCAAGGCAACGCAGCCCAAAAAAGAAGGATATGTGGGATGAAACGACTCGCAGGATTGGTTTTAGCATTGCTCGGCGGATGTGGAATTTTTTTCTCCGTGCACCTCGTCGAAGTCCCTTCACCAACTGCATTATTTTGCTCTATTTTGGCCATACTTGGCGGTATAACAATCGCATGCAATCTGGGCAGCAAATTATAAGGAAACAGCCGTACGTCACAGAGAGACGTACGGCTGTACTTTTACACAAAAAGACGGCAAGAAAACCTAATCCCGTGATTCTCTAGAAAGTTGAGAACGAAATCCGCAAGCGTATTCTGCATGCCAATTTCCTCGGGAGTAATAATGCCCGTCTGCGAAAGCAAGTTCTTTGCAAACAGATGCACTACTGCTGCACACGGATATCCTGCGAGCCGCGCCATAGAGCTCGTCCCGTGGACACGATCTCCACGGTCAATAAGATCATAGACCATGCGCGCTTTTGGCCCATTCATACAGAGACGCAACGCTGTGAACTCTTCTTCTTCCGGAGAAAGCGCCCATGCATTCTGCAATACGCGTTCAGACATTTCAAACGGTGTGATAAAGGTACCATTTATGCACTGCGGCTTCTCGGAAAAAAAGCCTCCTTCAACAAATGGACGCATAATACGCCGAAACCCGATATGCCGAAGCGTCTTTTCCACCATCGTCGAAACAGGGAAGTTAAGCAGCGTACGCAAGCCATCCGTTGAAAATGCCTCAAGACCGCCGATTCCGTCGAAATCCACAATTTCAAAATCGCTCATAGCCGGCTTTTCGACGAGCATATCGTCTATTTTCATACGTGCAGGGCGAACACAGATATCCATCGCACTCGCCACTTCAAACGGCGCTTTGTAGAACCACGGCGCTTTTGGATTTTCCGGCAGTCCCCCGCAATAACAAATAAACGAATCGATTGGCATGCGCGCGACTTCGCGTCCGAGCATCATGTTTGAAAGTCCCGGTGCAACACCGAAATCAACGACAACCGGCGTGTGATATTTCCGCGCAAGATCTTGCAAACCATAGGGATCTTCTTCAAAAAACGAGATGTCCACGATCGGCTTCCCGGCAGGAATAATTTTTTTGAGAACAGAATACGCGATTTTTCCCGGCATCGCTCCTACGATAAAGTCAAATTTTTTTACGACACTCCCAATATATTTGTTCCGAAAATCCCCCACAAGCGGAGTGATGTGCGGGACATCTTTGAGAGACACGCATACTTTTTTAGATGCATCAAGAACGGTCACTTCAAAATCTTCGGCGAGCGTCCGAGCGATCACGCGCCCGATCATACCGCCACCCAACACAAGTACACGTTGCATTGATATTCCTCCAGAGAACAAGGTTAACCACTGACAGGATTACTACACACTTTTTGTAGAAACGCAACTTTTGACAAAACAGGCGTCTTGCAATGCAAGACGCCTGTTTTCTTTTTTACGCACACATATACGTACGTGCTGCTTTGAGGTACTTCAGAGCTTTTCTCATCGAAAAGGAATCATCCCTGCTCTTACGCAAACCGCCTTCAGCGTCGATACTGACCCTTGGAAACTCTTTGAAAAGCGGAGACACTTTGACTAACGTATCCGCCGTGAGACCTCCTGCAATCCCGAGCATGGGATACACGCTTTTCTCATACAAAATACGGAGACAAAACTGCACAAACGCAGGCTGGAGAAGTCGTTGTTCCCCGCTGCTCATGTCGAGCAGTACATAATCGATTGCATCTCCGTATGCGCGTACTCGTTCCACAAGCGTAAGCAAAGCAGCGTGTTTGGGAAACTCATCCCCCCAAAGTCCGATTTGATTGAGCGCATACCTCCCACACTGCAGTACCAGCATACTATCCGGATATTTTTCCTTGTATTGCGCAAGCACTGCATACTCCGGCCATGCCATGTTGAGCTGCAGTCCGTTGCAATAGGGAAAGCCACATCCCATCGCGGCAAGGAGTTGCCCAAGTAAGTTCTCTTGATCGTCCGTATGATAGTGAACAAGGTTAAGAAGAAGTGGCGATTCGCAAAAAATACCGCCAATTCGGTACACTTCAGGGTAGCGGTTCGGATATCGTGTCTTTATGCCGGCAAATGACTTGTTGCTTCCAAGCACCCCGGCCATAAGGTAGTAACTCCTCATACCCGCGGCTTCGGTGAGCAGATAGTTGCTTTGGGCTTGAAGCTCGAGGCCGGTAATCCCAATGTATGGTTTTCTCTCCATAGAAACCTCCAATCCTTTCTAGAGCATTTTCTATTACCTTTGCACAGTATATGAAAGAGAAATACGCCGTCAAATGTCTTTTGACGGCGTGTATTTTCTGGCGCTTTTACAGAAAACGCCGAACCCGTGAGCAGTACGCGACGTATTTCCATCCTTTCTCTTCATGCAACAGCAATTCCTCGCTTCTGATGACGTATAAAAAATACACGTACAAAACGCCCCAGAAACCTGTCACAAAAAGATTCTGTGTCATCAGGACAACGCCAAATACCGTGATAAGTGTACCCGTGTACATAGGGTTCCGCGAATAGCCGTAGAGACCTTCTTGTGTAAATGGGCCATTCCAGACCGTAGGACCGTCTTTGGCATTCGTCCAGTTAACACCAAGATCGTACTTGGCACGCACGTGTACAATAACCCCCAAAACAAGAAACAAAGTCCCCAAGGCTTTCAACAAATCGTTGTTTGAAAACACGCCGGGAACAGTATGCCCCGCAAGCGCGTAGGTAATAAATGCAAATGCCACAAGTTGCACGATATACTCACACCAAGAACGCCACGGCGTAGGTTTGTTATTTTGCACACACTTCTGCTCTTGTCTCTGCTTTTTTCTGATCGAGTGGGTAAGTACTTGCCGACCAATCAATGCCGATACTACAGACACAAGAAACACCACAAGCAACAACGTATGAAACATTTCTTCTTCCCCCTAGAACAAGTGTCCGCAGTCATTCCACGCCCGTACTCGCCAGCGAGTATCTCCATCGGTTTCACTATGCTCAAAAATACAGATCGCAGCATTATCCAGATGCATACTGAAGCGTATCATTCCGTACATCGCCAACCCGGACGCCTCATCGTTCGTCACGAGAGCGCAGAAAAACATACGAATAAAAACAGCGTGCGAAACAACGACAAGGTTTGACTCCGAACGCTCCGTGAGAAAACGCACCGCTTCCCGCGCCCGAGCGTAGAGGTCAAATATATTCTCTTCGTCAGAGTAATGCCACCTGTGGTCATATTCATGCGCCCGCATCGCTTTGCGTACATCCAAAACCGAGGTGTCGTTCCAGCGTTTTCCGACAATTTCGCTCGGACGCTTCACTTCGCGCAGTAGAGGCATGTGTACCATTTCTCGGGAGGTCATCAATGCAATCGATTTCGCAGTTGCTTCCGCACGCGTCAGATCACTCGTAACAATGCGGTCAAAATCAATGTTCACAAAACGCTGTGCAAGGGCATTCGCTTGAGAGCATCCCCTCGCCGAAAGTTCAGTATCCGGCGGCTGCGACCTGTTCTCCTGATTGAGAATTGTCTCGCCATGGCGTACCATATAGAGCCGTTTACAGTGCTGTGCAACAGTCTGTGTTTGATCCACGTACCACCTCCCCTGTAGTTTTTGCGTATTCGTCTCCACACAAGGGTATGCTGGCCTATAGCAAAAAGCAAGTATCTGTGGTATATTATTCCTACATTCGCCCTTGGGCGGTCTTTTTTATAGGCATTTATGGAAATCAGAAATATAGCGATCATCGCACACGTCGACCATGGCAAGACGACGCTTACCGATGCTATCCTGCGACAAACAGGCGTAGTAGAGGGAACGGTCAGCATGGATAGCAACGCACTCGAACAGGAGCGCGGGATTACTATATATTCAAAAAACGCAGCGACAATGTACAAGGGGACAAAGATCAATATTGTTGACACGCCTGGCCACGCAGACTTCGGCTCCGAAGTCGAACGTGTCTTGCGCTCTATTGACTCCGTTCTCCTCGTCGTTGATGCACAGGAAGGCCCCATGCCACAGACTCGTTTCGTCCTCAAAAAATCACTTGCGCTTGGCCTGCGCCCCATCCTTGTTATCAACAAAATTGACAAACCTGCTGCAGACGCTCTGCGGACGCATGACGAAGTATTCGAACTTTTCGCCGAGCTCGGGGCAACAAACGAGCAGCTCGATTTCCCCTATATTTATTGTATCGGCCGCGAAGGCGTCGCTATGCGAAACATAGACGACGAACGTAAAGACCTCGCTCCACTTCTCGACCTCATCCTCGAACATGTTCCTCCTGCTACTGGCGATGCAAACGCACCGTTCCTCGCCCAGCCATTTAACCTCGCGTACGACACATTCATGGGACGCCTTGCGATTGTACGCGTCTATCAGGGTACACTCTCCGTCGGCGCAAACCTGTTTGTCAAAAAACAGAGTGGTATTATTTCTAAAGGAAAGGTTACAAAACTTTTTGTATTTCATGGCATGTCGCGCGTTGAAACAGAAAGCATTACTCCCGGAGATATCGCGATCATTGCTGGATTCGCCGATGTCTATATTGGAGACACGATCACTGCCGACGAAAACGCTCCGCTTCTTCATGCCATCGCCGTCGATGAACCGACCATAGAGCTCACATTTCTTGTCAACAGTTCTCCGTTCGCGGGACGTGAAGGAAAGTTTGTCACCAGCCGACAGATCCGTGAGCGGCTTGAAAAAGAACTCGAAGTCAACGTCGGTTTACGCGTCACGTTTGATACTGAATCGGCAGAAGAATTTAACGTCGCCGGCCGTGGAGAGCTGCACATCGGCATACTCCTTGAAAATATGCGGCGCGAAGGATATGAACTTCAAGTTTCGCAGCCACGTATCATTACCAAAGACGTTGATGGCATTCTTTGCGAGCCATTTGAAGAGATCACCGTTGATGTCCCTACGGACATGCAAGGGATGGTCATCGAACACTTAGGCACCCGAGGAGCAATATTAAAAACACTCAATCTGCGGAACGGACATGCATTCATTGTATTTGAAGGACCGAGCCGCGGCCTTTTCGGCTATCGTAGTAAATTCATGATAGACACAAAAGGCGAAGGCATCCTTGTTTCAAGAATTCTTGACTATCGTCCGTATATGAACAACATCGAGCGCATAGAAGCTGGCGCAATGACATCACAGGTAGCCGGCAAAGTACTCGCTTACTCACTCGACAATCTCCAGACACGGGGTACACTCTATATTCCAGCAAATACGGAAGTGTATGAGGGTATGGTAATCGGCAATACCTCAAGACGTGAACAAATGACGGTAAATCCAACGAAAGGAAAAAATCTCACGAACGTGCGTGCATCCGGCACCGATGAGGCCATCAAGCTCACCCCACCACTTCTCCTCACTATTGAAACCGGCCTTGAAATCATGGCACATGACGAATATCTCGAGATCACGCCAAAAAGCGTTCGACTCCGTAAAAAATACTTGAAGGAACACGAACGATACAAACAGAAGAAAGGGGCGTAGTGCTAGCTGCGTCCTTTTTTCTTTGTCACGGGCACATTTAATTTTCTGTACAATATGTATGAATACACAACACCGTAGAGAGCGGCCATCACCACGGGAACAAAGATGA
>JAHFLU010000072.1 GCA_023264615.1 bacterium
CGGTCGGCACCGTGCTTGCGTACTATTTTGATATTGAAATGGCAGGCGGAAGTGTATTTGCCGCGGGAGGACTTGATTTTAGTTTAAGCGACAGCGGCTGGATGCCTGTGGAGGATGCGGATGATCTCGGCGCGGGCGCGCATATTTCCCGTAATGTAACGATCCTCGATATGGTGGCATCGAGCAGTATACCGTTCCAGTATATTGCACGCATAGAACAGACAGGCGGGGATACGCCGTATTGTAGAAAACTGAACCTTGATGCAAAACTTGAAGGTACATCTGTCTACATCGGCAGCTTGCTTGATTTTTCCTTTGCAACGACGACATTTGCCACATCGACGAGCGACGAGTGGCAGCTCGATGTTTCGCTTCCTGCAGGGACACAGGTTCCGACCCCTGTTTTCTGCAATTTTGACTACATAGTAGATGGCTCCCAGGCGCCGTTTGCCTCATCGACGTATGGTTTTCATGATGAAGAGATGCTTCATATGGCGGTACGCTCGAGTGCGCAGGAAGCGCCGATTTGTTTTGCAGGGAAACTCGCGGATTTTGATTTTCATCCGGCCGAGAGTGGCTTTACATTGCCGATTGCAGACGGCGACATCATTGACGACGAATACAACCCGTGGGGACTCACGATTGTGGGAGAAAATACGCGGAGGAATATGGGTGTGGCCGTTGCATTTGACTCTGGCCATCCGACGGATGGAGAAGAGGAATTCGGTACTCCGAATGATGATTTTGGTGGTCCGGGCAAAGGGAATGGAGGCAAGGCCGGGAAGGCAGGGGAAAACAGTAAAGGCAAACAGAATGTGCTCATCATTCCCGAGCGTCTCCAGCCGGAAGGGCGGCGTGGAGAGCATTTTAAGGGCTACGAGCCAGACAGCGGAATACTGTATTTCAAATTTGATGCACCGACATTCGTTGAGAGCCTTCGTGTACTGAATAACGAAGGGGATACGAATACGATCAGACTTTTGGATCTGCATGGCAATGTTTTGCGGATGCTGCCGATACCGGATTTGGGCGAAAATGGGATACAAAAGATCGATGTTCTGACAGAAAATGTAGCGGAAATGCGTATTACGATGAAAAAAGAAGCGGCGGTGGACGACGTGTGTTTTGGTGTGAAAACAGATGATGCGGGAACACGTTCCCCGATCGTACTCAATGAGTTTTTGCCGAATCCGGAAGGCAAAGAGTATGGCCACGATTTTGGCCGCGACAGCGACAAGATGCCGAAAGGCGAATGGGTTGAGCTGTACAACACGAGCTCCGAAGCAGTGGACCTCGCAGGCTGGAATATAAGGAATAGCAGTAATGGGGCGGGGAATGCGATTGATATAATAAATGGGAATACCGATACGGGAACGACGGTCATTGCCCCGCACGGGTGGCTTGTCGTGTATCTGAATAAAGCATATCTCTCCAACCGTCGCGATACTGTGAGACTCTACGATGCTACCGATGTGCTCATAGACGCGTACGACTACGGAAATGCCGATTTTTGTGCCCTTGAACCAACTCCTGGCGGTGAAAATGATGAGGATGGAGTGGGCAGCTGCAGCGGTGTGCCAGGGAACAAATCATACGCGCGTATTCCTGACGGCACGGGTGGCTGGGTTGATCCTGTGCCGACACCCGGAAGCGAAAATATGGCGGAATTCTCAAGCAGTATCGAGCAGGCATCGTTTGCAGCCGAAGGTGATGCACGCGTACTTGGTCCCGCCGCTCTTGAGCCTGAAGCTGCGGAAGAAGATTTTGTAGATGTAGGCGTCGTAGTCGAACCTCCACAGCTGGTCGAGGAGGTTGTGGAAGAGGAGGAGACTGCTGCTCCCGTTTCTGTGTCGGAAAATGTGCACGACGAAGATACGGCTCTCGGAGAACAGAAGGCGGTGCTTCATGAAAACGATTCAGAGAAAGATATGCCCGCGGAAGAATCCCCTGCAGATAAACAACAGAAACCTGCGATCAAAGAAGATGAACCTGTTATCAATGTTGTCTTGCAAGAAGTACCTATAGCTGCGTCGTAATATGTTTACACTCTTGAAAAATTTGAATTACGAAAGGCTACTTCTTGTTTTTGTCATTTTTTTACTTCCTTTTTCAGTATTTGCTGCGAATCTTGAGGTTGCTTTTGAGAAAAAACCGCTTTTTTCGGAATCTGATTTTTTGCCGGGGGATGCTGTGGTACGGACGGTAACGGTTATCAATCACTCAACAACGACACAGAACATCATTACCGAAGCGATCAATGTGGAAGATGCGGGTGGTCTTGGCGCAGAGCTTGATCTAACGATCAAAAAAGGCACAGTAGAGCTCTTTAACGACACGCTTTCTGAATTCTTGCGGCATGGAGCGGTAGCTCTTTCGCCGCTCGCAGAAGAAGCCTCGACCACGTATACATTTTTTGTTGCTTTTAATGAAGATGCGGGAAATGGGCTACAGGGTGCTTCTTTGGGATTTGACTTGTGCGTAGGATTTGAAGGAGGAAATCGTAACTGTGGCAATACGGCGATTGGTAGCGAACAGGATACAAATAATGGCAATCCGCCGATAGGCGGGGGTGGAAGTGGAGGTACTGTCCCTGGAACGGACAGTGGTGGAGGTGGTTTTGTCGCTGATCCGCAGCCTCCCGGGAGTCTGGCGATCACCGGCATACAGGCATATGCGCCGATTGACTTGGGTCCCGGAGCAGTGCGGATTGTCTGGGATACCAACTATCTTTCCACGAGTCAGGTGGTATATGGTTTGGCCTCTCTCGGCCCGTATAGCATCGATATTAACGACCCCAACTTTGGATATCCGTTCGCTACCGTGAAGGATATAAACAAAGTGGAGCATCATATTGTGGATATTACAGGTCTCGCAGCGGGTGAAACATACCTTTACCGTGTTGTTTCAACGGCATCGCCGCCAACGGTGAGCTTTGAGCGATCGTTTACCGTTCCTGTTGGCAAACACACCGGAGAAGTGTTGGCTTCTGCGAGTGGTGGCCCTATACGCCTCGAGGTACAAAAGACAGAAACGGGAAATCAAAGTACGTCTCACAGACGGGCTGCTGCGGTGATACAGAACGGAACTGTCCAAGTTATTCATGATGGGTCTGTGGAGGATTTGCCGTCTACTATTGTTTCTGGGGCTCAAAATGAGCTTAAGGTGCCTCCTGTTGAAGCAGAATCTGATACAAATGATCCTGTGGCAGGTACGAATAGTCTTGCTGCATCTATTTTTAATACTGTTTTTGAAGGAAATATCTGGATGTTTCTCTTTGGCGGGATAGGAGTGTTGTTTTTGGTGTTTGTGGTGAGCCGCAGGAAAACGGAATACGTCTAACGGCCTGAAACAATCTTTGTTTCAGGCCGCGAGAGGTGTGTTAAACCTTTCCAGTTTTTGATTTTTGCGCACGTCTGGTGCGCGCGATTTTTACATCCTTGGCAGCGAGAACGTACTCGCCGAGGAGCCCGCACAGGAAAAACGAAATCCGTTCACCGTTTGGATCGTACGAGCCATTACCGCGGAGGCGGCGTGCGGATACGTACCATCGGCTTGAGCAAGCATCGGTATTTTTTGTGAGCGGGTTGTCCGCCCACCGGGCTTCTTCCACAATGAACTCCGCATGTCCTCGGCTGCTGTCGAATGCGTCAACAGCAAAGGCATGACGATTCAGTAATTTCTCTTTCGATTCCTGCTCCCGATTGAGCGAAACAGAATAGTCAGGAGATTCCGTTGCATTAACAATCTTCAAGAAACCGCCGCTCTCACTTCGGTTCGCGAAAGCAAAGAGAAGTGATGTGACTATGTCGTTGACTTCAGGCAAACCGTCATCGGTGGGCATTGCAATTCCTTCTTGTGCAGGCATTAGTAGTACCTCCTCTGCCGCGATTCTGCATTATAAATCAATTTTCGTCAAGCTCAATAAAAAAAAGCGTACATGCGGACGTTGTATCTCAATTCCCGGCAGGGAATGGTATTTCCCCAATGCAACGTCCGCATGTACGCTTTTCATTGCAATAGTCTTTACATATAAAAAAAAGTATAGCATAAACAGCAGGAAAATTGACAACAGTGGTGGGTGCGCTTGATAATGTTTTACACACGCATTTCACACGAAGTCGTGAGAGTACATTAATCAAACAATTTGCACGCTGTTTTGGGGAAACCGGCGAGCGAAATTATAAAAAGATATGGATACGAGTTTCCCCAATGGTGTCGTTACATTTGTATATACGATAACGGTCCGACGCGAGAGCGCCCAGGGTGACGTTGTTGTGATGCATAGAGACAGAAAACTGCCGTTTGTTTCAAATCGATTTTTTCGATTGAGATAAACGGCAGTTTTTCGTTACAGAAAAATTGCCACAGGCCGTGCAGAGAATAATCGTGAGTCTATTTTGTTGCTGTGTTTGACGTCAGAGGACGGCTTAGCAGAAAACAGATTGAGGCTTGGACTTTGTGAGGCTCTAGTTCAACAAAAGGTCGGTCCTTTGTCTTGGTGTGGATTAACAACAAGACAACTAACTTGCTTCGTACTATAACGCGGAGTGGGTTTTTATTAAACCGAAATTTTGTTTTTGACGCACTTCTTCGTTGCTTTTGTTGCGAAATCAGTCGTCGTATATGGAATACGCCTTATGATTTCGCTCCTCTGCGCCTCGAATTGCATTCAAAAACAAAAGTTCGTCAATTTTAATTAACGAAAACTTATAAAAAATATGACAGTAAAGAAAGTAACAGCTGCAACGCTTGCAGTGGTGCTCGCAGCAGCAG
>JAHFLU010000015.1:0-4767 GCA_023264615.1 bacterium
GGTAAACGACAGTGGGGCATCTCCGATGTCGGCATGGAAGCCCTTAAAAATCTCAAGATGGTTGAAGCTGCGCGTACCGAAGCTTTCACGCTTGTCAAAAATGATGCAGACCAGAAAACGTATCCCCTTCTCTGGCAGACCGCTCAGGAAAAAATAGCGGATTTGCATTTTGAGTAAATACTTTAGGTGTTCTATATTTCAAGTACGCCTAGAGGGAATCGGACCCCCGTCAACTGTGTATAAGACAGTCGCTCTGCCATTGAGCTATAGGCGTGTGAGATTATACTGGTCCCGAATATATCGGATTCCCATCAATACATAGTCTGTGAACACCTGATTCCCCAATCGAACATTGCACGTTCCATGACCAAATCCGTTTCTATATGTAATATCAATTAAACTCGACTCTTTAATGTATGGATTCCGAAATTGATGCATTGAAACATCTAGCTCTTTTGACCAATAGCGTATCTCTTGGGAAATGTCCATATCCTTGTAAAGACTTAATTGTATCCGAAGCTTGTCTTTGGATACACCAAGAATCTTTAACCACTGTATAAAACATCTAACCATGGCTGGATCAGTATTGGCAAGACACACCTCACCTCTCCCTATTTTTGTACCTTCTCCCCAGTGATGCAAAAGGATGTTACATTCAAGGGATCCAAAGTTCTCTATCTCAACTACGATAGAAAAAAACACCAGACATCGTACAAGAACAAGCCCAGACAATTGTAAAATATGCAAACGGTAGCGAGATGTTTTGGCAATCTCTCTAACAAGCCGTATGATACAATCAAAAAATGGGGAAAAAAACAATAAAACGGTCAGCGTGCATGTTCGGCATTCTCTGTGTATTCATGGTACTTCTCGGCTACATACCCTCATTCACCGTAGGATATGGATATCTCTTTGGAATATATAAAGTTGACATGTGGGATGATATTCTGCATATCACATCTGCACTGCTTGCAGCAGCAGTCGCTTTCTATTCCACAAACGCAACTATTCTATTTTTCAAAACCATAGGCACTTTCTACCTCCTCGACGGTATATTCGGTTTTTTCTTTGAACATGGCTTTCTCGATTTGAGTATCTTTCTCCATAAAACGGCAGCGTTTGGTCCCGGCTTGCGTCTCGCAGCAAACACGCCGCATCTTCTTATCGGTCTTTTTGCGCTCTATGTCGGTTTTGTTCTCGGACGAAAATACGTCCCATCAACATATCTCGCCGGAGAAAAAATTAACGTACCTTGATTTTTATATTACAATCTCACCAGAAATTCACGTACATACCTCTCTCATAAGGAACGCGTATGAAACAACAGGAACTCTCTACACAACAACGCGACCGATGTATTGTGCAACCCATCCTCATCATTCTAGCCCTTCTCGCTGCTTGGCTGCTTGGACAGATATAGAACATATAGTCCTCTGAAGGAGATTCTATGCCGGAAGCACAGGTTAAACTCATCGACACAAGCGATGGAATTGTCTATGAAATGGAATGTACGCACTGTGCGGAAATATTCCCCTGGAGAGTACGATCGCCGCTCGATGAAAAATTCTTTCCAAGATACTGCCCTAACTGCGGCGAATGGTTCACCAATACTGCTATTGAGGTACCGGGGCCGCGCAATGAGCTCGACTTCTACTGATGAGAAAACAGCCCACGTCAAAGACGTGGGCTGTTCTGCATCAATACGTGCTAGTCGTAGTAATACTCCTCCATATACGCATCACGAATAGAATAATAGCCGTTAAGAGTGCTATACATTCCTGAAAGAACACTCTCTGGAGCATAGAGCGTTCCGTTCTGTTCCTCCCATCCCCCCCGTCCCCCTGAGAGTAGGTGACGAGGTGTTCCATCAAAATGCTGCACCGGAAGAAGACGCACCGTGACCGTAAAGGTCTTGTAGTCACTATTCCACTCTGCACCAACCATATGTAGAAACACAATCTCCTCAACAGCAAATGTTGAAGTATTGTTTCCCAAACATTGGTGGTAGCGACTTTTGGAACTATGGCTCGTGCAAACATTGAACAAGTGCGAAAGCTGCACTGGTGATACACCCGTAATCTTAACGGTCTGCTCCACAAGAAAAATAGTGGTGTTGGATCCAATATCCGTCACAACCATTTCTTTCTTGGGATACAAGCCCCCCAATGCGGCATGTACAAGTCTAAACGCTTGTCCATCGGGATGATAAACTTTCTTTCCCCCGCTGTCGCTATATTCGAGCGGACATTCCAGTTCCACAGTGTATATGCCGTGATGCCTCATCAGCTTGACATCGCGCAGCATAATCGCCGGTGGCTTGCCACCCGTCCCGTTCACCTTCGGATCAGCCATCACCTCATGAAGCGCTGGCAGCCACTTTGGCAATATACCGGTAAATGTAACGTACTGATTTCTCGAGATCTGCATTGTTTCCCTTCTCTATGGACGCTGTCCATACGCCGCGCACTGCGCTGGCAGAAAGATTCAAACAACATAAAACCGTCCGAATCGTACAATGAAACGCTGGGGCATGCCAGTTTACACTTCTCTGTTTCGTGGTACAGTTCAAAAATGAAAAATCGAGAGTACCTGAATGAACAGCGCAAGGGCCTACGCACCTGGATCGAAATCGATTCCGGTGCGCTCAAAAAAAACTATGGTACATTCCGCAAAATCAAAGGAAAAAAGTGCGCGCTCATGGCAGTCATTAAATCAAATGCTTATGGGCATGGTCTCACCGACATCGCCACGCTTGCAAGCCATCTCAACATTGACTGGATCGGCGTTGACTCCATCACGGAAGCTCTCGCACTGCGCGAAAGTGGTATCCGTAAACCCATTCTTGTACTCGGTTTTACCCTCCCCGAACGTCTAGCCGATGCACTCCACAATAGTATTTCCCTTACTATAAGCAGCATACAAGGTATAGAACTGCTCCGAACCGTCGGCCCAGCGTATGCTAAATTGCGCATACACCTCAAAATAGATACGGGAATGCATCGACAGGGGTTCCTTCCGGAGGAGCTTCCGAATGCACTTATGCACCTTGGATCCATGCCGCATGTAGAAATTGAGGGTGTGTATACCCATTTTGCCGCAGCAAAGGATCCGCAAAACAAAAACGAAACGCTCCTCCAAATTGAACGCTTCGAACAAGCACTCGCTCTGCTTCTTACCCGCGGCATACGCCCCATCCGCCATGCGGCAGCAACCGGAGGTACGCTCCTCTTCCCGCAAGCGCACTACGATCTCGTGCGTGTCGGCATCGGCATGTATGGCCTTTGGCCTGCCGCAGAAGTACGCAGTGCGTGTTCACCGAAAATAACGCTCTATCCCGTTCTCTCTTTCCGCACTGTTGTCGGCGAAGTAAAGCTTGTCAAACACGGTGAATGTATCGGGTATGATTTTACAGAATGCCTCGCACGGGATTCCATTCTTGCCGTTCTGCCCATCGGCTACTGGCACGGCTATCCCCGTTCACTCTCAAGTACCGGCCGCGTTCTTGTGCGCGGTAAGCGTGCAAAAATTCTCGGGCGTATTTCTATGGATATGACCGTCATTGATGTGACTGACATCCCAAACGTACGCATCGGGGACATCGTCACGCTTATTGGTAAAGATGGCAAGGATGAAATAACGGCGGACGACCTTGCAACACGCTCCGGCCGCATCAACTATGAGATTGTCACCAATCTCAACCCACGCATCAAGCGGATCGTTCTGTAGACAGATTCTCCGGAAAAAGTATACTCTTCCACAGACCAAACTGACAGACCAAACTTTGTCTCTAAGGAGTTCTCATGCAAACAATACTTGGCTCTCTTCTCCTCGAGCATCCAGTCATGGTTGCTGCCGGCATGTGCAAAACACGAAACCACGCTTCAGAAGCTACGCAATCTTTGGCTTCCGCAATTGTCGTAGGAAGTTATACACCGGAAGAACGCACCGGCAATGAAGGAAATGTCTATTACGAACACTGGGAGAATAGTACACTTCTCTACACACTTAATTCCCTCGGGCTTCCAAACGGCGGACAAGCGGCCCTCGAAAGAGATGTTCCCTACATGGTAACGTGCGCGCACGAGAGCGGAAAAAAACTCTTTGTGAGCGTCGTCGGATTTTCGCCGAAAGAGTACGGAGAGATGGCAAGGGCTGCAGCATGTTTCGGCGCAGACGGCATTGAGATCAATTGCGGATGCCCCAATGTCTGGGTCCATGGCGAGCAGGAAGAAATTGTGAGTTACGCTCCGCGTTCGCTCGTAAATGTCCTCTATGCTGTTGAGGCCAAGCTCGGCAATCTGACAATACCCTGGTGGGTAAAACTCTCTCCTTTTAGCAAAATCAGTGATCTTAAAATTGCAGCAGGAATCATTGCGCAGTCAAAGGCACACGGCGTTACTGCCACAAACACACTGGGCAATAGCCTCTTTCTCCGGCCGGACGGAACATCTGTCATTACGCCAAATCGCGGTCTCGCAGGACTTGCCGGACCCGCTCTCAAGCCAATCGCCCTTGCGAATGTCCGCGAGTTGCGCAATCTTCTACCCGATTCATTTTTTGTCATTGGCTGCGGCGGTATCATGAACGGGCAAGATGTTCTCGATTACCTGCACGCCGGCGCAACAGCAGTACAAGTTGGAAGTGCATACGCATCACGCGGCAACAATGGTGTTAATAACATCATCGTCTCTTACCTCGAGCTCATCTCGTAGAAAAAACAAAAGCGGCATGGAAAGATTTCCATGCCGCTTTTATCGTTCTGTTCTA
>JAHFLU010000015.1:4867-19012 GCA_023264615.1 bacterium
TACGCATCACGCGGCAACAATGGTGTTAATAACATCATCGTCTCTTACCTCGAGCTCATCTCGTAGAAAAAACAAAAGCGGCATGGAAAGATTTCCATGCCGCTTTTATCGTTCTGTTCTACGTTCCGACCGAGACTGCTGTCGGATCGGGCTTTATCTCATCTTCGAGACGCTTCGGTTCAATACCGTGAAGCACGAGTAATTCTTCAAACTCTTTCCGCTCAAGTGTCTCCACACTGATAAGTTTCCCTGCAATCGCATCGAGTACGCCGCGGTGTTTTGTAATGACTTTTTCGGCAACGTGTTTTGCATCATTCAAGATTTTTGAGATCTCTTTGTCAATCTGCGACGACATTTCTTCAGAATATTCACGTTCACCGGGTATGCCACGCGAAAACTTTCCTGAATCATCAAAAGCCATCGGACCCAAGTGTTCTGACATCCCATATCGTATCACCATACTGCGCGCAAGGCCCGTCGCCACCGCAAGATCATTTGACGGTCCGGTCGTCACATCATCAAAGAGCATTACCTCGGCAACGTAGCCTCCCATGGCAACTGCGATATCATCGAGAAATTCTTTGCGCGACTGAAGACGCCGCTCCTCAAGCGGCAGCTTAAGCGTATAGCCGCCAGCATGCGCCCGTGAAATGATGGTAACTTTGTGTACCGGGTCCGCATGAGGCAGTACTGATGCAACAAGCGCGTGGCCCGCTTCGTGGTATGCAGTAATCTCTTTTTCTTTTTTGGAAAGCAGATGGCTCTTGCGCTCGGGACCAAGCATCACTTTTTCAATTGAACGTATAAGGTCAAATTGAGAGACTTTTTTGCGATTCTCCCGCGCTGCTAAAATTGCACCTTCGTTCATAAGAGAATACAAATCCGCGCCAGAAAAACCAGGCGTTCTCTCTGCAACAATTTTGATATTCACATCTTCAGCAAGCGGTTTCTTGCGCGCATGGATTTTAAGAATTGCCTCACGGTCTTCGCGATCAGGCAGGTCAAGAACCACACGCCGATCAAAACGGCCGGGCCGCAACAGCGCCGGATCGAGCACATCCGGACGATTTGATGCTGCCATGACGATTACTTTTTCCGTCGGCTCAAACCCATCCATTTCGACGAGAATTTGGTTGAGCGTCTGTTCACGCTCATCATTGCCCCCGCCCACACCCGTACCGCGCACGCGGCCGACCGCATCAATTTCATCAATAAACATAATCGCCGGAGCAGCACGCTTCGCCATTTTAAACAAATCGCGCACACGGCTTGCACCCACGCCGACAAACATCTCCACAAATTCAGAACCCGAAATCGAGAAGAACGGCACGCCCGCCTCACCTGCAACTGCGCGTGCGAGAAGCGTCTTTCCTGTACCAGGGGCACCCATAAGAAGTACTCCTTTCGGAATACGAGCGCCGATGTCGAGGAATTTTTTCGGCTGTTTCAAAAAATCGACGATCTCCCGCAGCTCTTCCTTTGCTTCTTTTACACCGGCAACATCACCAAAAAGAACCCTCTGTGTTTTGTCGTTTGGATCGATGAACCGCGCTTTTGACTGGCCGAACGTGAACGCCTGCATGCCCGCACCGCGGACCTGGCGCGAAAACACCCACACGATAAATACCACAAGTAGGATTGGAATAAAAATGGGAGCAAGATTGAGAAGCCAGTAGCCGGCACCGCTCGGGTTTTTGATATCAATACGTACCGTGGAGAGCTGCTCGGGTGTTGTGCCATAATTGACAAGCGTATCCGTGATAGCCGTGTTCACCTCTTTCTTTGATTCTTTTTTCGTCCCGTCTGTATACGCGATTTCGAGATCCTCTCCTTTTACGGTAATGCTTGCCACTGTACCTTTTTGCACATCCTGCGCAAGCACAGAAAACGGAATTATTTCCGCCTTTGATTGCCTCTCAATAATATATGAGTAGAGAAAAATAATGAGAACAAAAATGAGAAGTGTACCGACAACATTATTAAAAAGGCTCGGCCCGCCTTCCTTTTGCGGAGCACCACCTTCACGTCGGGGTACTCCATCCTCCTGTTTTTTATTAAAAATATCCATAGATAATCGTATTATACACTTTTCGAGTTTCGTATATGGTAAAGAGTAGTCGCAAAATTATCACGATTCAGTAACATTGTCAATAATTGCGGCGACACTGTTTTTACAGTGTCGCCTGAAAATTACGACTCTTCGATTTCCGAGACCAAACCTGCATTCCGCAGGACAAGCATGACGCGTTCGCACTCGCTGCGTTCCCCGTGGTAGACACTTCCGCGACCATGATGATCAACAATCCATGCATACTCATATGCTTGTTCTCGCGTGCAAGAAATGGCAGCCATGAGCGCCCAGATCACCTGGTCATAGGTGTGACAATCGCAGTTGTACAATACCGTCTGCCAGGGATTACCGAGGCCGGTGCCATCGTCTTCAAGAATCCTTTCACTCGTAACTATATCTGGTTCCGCAATTGTGGCAGGCATATCTTTCACCTCTCATTATGCAATTTTTGTAAAAGGTAATTCTCAATATAATATTCGGTAATTCCCAAACGTAACAATGTAAAAAACAGTGACGGGTACACGCTCTATATTTTTTACGGTATAGAAAGAAGTGCGTCAAGATTCTCTTTTTTACAAAAGGAGGCTGCGCTTGTTGCTATACACAACAAGCGCAGAAATTCTAGAGATCAATTTTCATCAAAGGCGACTGAAAGACCACGTTCAGACACTCCGGCGTCGCAGTGACCCCGAGCGACTCGCGATACGCGGCATCGTGACGAAGCTTCTGGCGCAATGTCGATCCAATGTCCGACACAGCCCTGCCGACATCGCTGGGATCGCCCACATAGAAAGACTCTTCGATCGAAGCCAAGTCTTTTGAAGGTACATTACCCGTATACACCACCCTCCATGAACCAAGATACGTGGCCATTCTTTTTTTCCTTCTGTTGGTTGTCCTACCATTACAAAACCAGAGAGTTTTTATCATACATATAGTTAATTGTCAAATTCACGCCTGGTTGTTATCATGGAACAATGATTTTCGTAAAAAACAAAAAAGCATACTTCAATTTTGAAATTCTTGAAACATTCGAGGCAGGAATGGAGCTTTTTGGTTTTGAGGTTAAAGCCCTCCGCAAGGGACAGGGGTCACTCGAGGGATCGCACGCAACCATACGCGGAAACGAAGCCTTTCTCATCAATGCACACATACCACCCTACCAGATCGGCAACGCACCGAAGGACTATGATACCCGCCGTAACCGCAGACTACTCTTCACAAAAAAAGAAATTAACACACTCACCGGACTTGAGACGCAGAAAGGGTTGACATTGCTCCCTATTTCAGTGTATAATAAGGGCTCAAAGATCAAGATTGAGATTGCTATCGCTCGTCCAAAGAAAAAATACGACAAGCGCGAATCAATCAAAAAACGCGACGCCGACCGCGAATCGCAAAGAACCTTGAAAAACCAATAGAAAAGTAACACTGCCAAATCCGGCCGTTCCCGTAGAGTATTTTTTAAAGCAATAGTATTTTTTTCAGAAAGCGAGAATACTCTACGGGGATGATCGGCCTAGACAGGTGAAATATTGTTTATGTGTGCGCAGTGGCAGCCGCCAGTAGCTTCCTCAACCAATACTGGCAAAAATGTTGCAAACAATATCGTTGCAAAAGCAAAGTCAATTGTTTCTCCGTATTTTACGGCGAACGACTTTGTTCCCGTTTTCGCGTAATACACGTCAAAGCGGCATTCCAACCATTGACGTCTGATACATGGTCCGGAGTGTAATACTTTCAGGCTCGAGTGTACCTCTCCCACGGCACACTCTAAACTTAGGGAGCACACGTAGCAGCAGCTTTTGCTTGTTCATATTGCTGCTATGGAAATTGAAATAAGCTATACCGCGTAGACTCACATAAACATCTCACCTGCACGGGGGTTCGATTCCCCCCATCTCCACAAACTGTAAATTTGGAACCGCCGACTGCTCAAATTCGTAATACCAGTAGTACGGCTTTTTGACAACAAGACTCTAAACGGAGCACTTCGAGACATGCAGCAATATTTTGATTGCTGCATGTTGCGGGGTGTTCTTTCTTTACTCCTTGAAAACTGTAGATACATCATTTACAGGGAGCTAATTTTATGGTGAAACTAAGGTTGCAGTTTGATTTCGATGAGCGCGCTGTGAAAGAGCTTGACGAACTTCGGGAGGCAACAGCCCTCCCAAACAGGGCTGAACTGATTAGACAAGCATTACGGTTTCTGCAATGGACTCTTGATGAAACACGAAAAGGATCGACGCTTCTTCTCGAGAGGGGCGGAAATCTTCGCGAAGTCATCTTTCCATTCTGGACCATCACTACAAGAGCCCGCCTGTCTGATGAAGGTCGCAATGAAACTAATGAATAGAGCGGATTCATTAGTTTCAAGCGAGTAGACAAGGAACGCCTAAAAAGCCAGATAACAATCTTATTGTTTTTCTGGCTTTTTAGTTAGTATGGAGAAACGTGGACAGGCACAATTATTTTTCTTACCATTTAGTCCGACGGTGTGGGGGGATTATTCACCAAGCTCTACTAGGTATGCTTGACAAACCAATAAAGAATTTGGTACCATTCTCACTACAAATGCCTTCGGGCTCGCCCTCCTCGGAGGGAGAAAACAAGAAAGTCGTTAGAGCAAGCCTTTGACGGCTTTTTTGATTTCCTCAAACTTTTTTTCCTTCAATCTTCCAACCTTATTCGACAATCGCTTTGTATCAATAAGCCGAATCTGTGAAATGATCGCGAACGCCTCTCTGCTATCGACAATCCCAACTTTCACATGATATGGATTCACTTTTGTAGATGTCGTTAGGGGCACAATAAGACACACTTCTTTACTAAAACCTTTTAGGATCAAAACGGGTCGCTCAAATTCACTACCCGTCCCATCTTCCTCGAACCCAACATTTACCCCAAGTGAACACCACCATACTTCTCGTGGATGGTAAAACTTACGCTCCGTTTCTACGTGCATGTATTTCTTGTGTTCGTTCCACTGGTCAAAATTTTTCTGCATTGGTTTGTATTATATATCAAATCTAGATATCTCAACTTCGTGTAGTAATGTGCAAGCACATTGCCACAATTTCTTGACTTTGAGCAATTTCTATGCTAGAATCTCCCGCAGTCGTTTCACCCCCCCATCTACTGTTCGGAGAATGTATGCCCAAGGTTTTTGATACAGACGACTATGGTCTGGTCGACCGCGCTCTCGCTCGGGAGGTTGCTCTCGTCTTTCTGCGGCACCCTATGGTCAAACGCGTGGAACTTTTTGGAAGTGTCGCACGGCAAGGTATGGGTGAGGATCTTGACCTCATACTTGTTGCTGATGACGAACACGCGTCTGATTTTATAGCAGAGGTACAGAGGCAGCAGATGAAAATACTTCCATGCTCCGGGTACCACACAACCAGTTCTTGTAGGTTAGACGCTTTAAGAAGAATATTCGGTCCTGCATTTGCCGAATATCTCGGCACTGCCGAGCGTCTCACCTCCGGTACTCTCGATATCTTTGTATTTCCTGCGGGTTGGCGTAGCGAACTTGCCCGTCTTCAGGAAGATTTCGAGCATGACGATCCCTTCTTTATGCAAAACGTTGCGGGGGACGCGATCATCATCGCACCATAACGTCATGTTCGACAATGCCGCACTCTAAACAGTGCGGCACCTTGTTACCGCACAGCGCTGTTGAAAAACAGAGACACTCACGATATTGTTCTCAGTGATAATGGTGACGGTCACGATTATTTTCAGGTTTAATTATGGCGAGGAAGCCTTGCTTTTTTAAAAAAAGATAGCATAATTTTTCTCAATGAGGTTCTTTGGAAACTTCTGCAAGAGGGAACCGGCTATGGATCTTACTGGTTTTTGGCGGGACATATTGCCATTTGATGAATGGACGCGTGTAAAGCGCAATCTTCCGAATTTAGTCTCGACAAACGGGAATATGAAAGAACTGGCGAAAAAGGTTGCGGCTGTCGCTAAAAATAAAAGCACGGTGCTCTTGTATGGCGAATCCGGCACGGGCAAGGAGATATTCGCGCGATCCATTCATTATTTAAGTCCTCGCGAGGACAGGCCGTTTGTCGCGATTAATTGCGCCGCGATCACCGAAACGCTTCTTGAAAGTGAATTTTTCGGTCATGAGCGCGGGGCTTTTACCGGTGCAGATGCCCAGAAAAAAGGTTTATGGGAGGCGGCGAGCGGAGGAACGCTTTTCCTTGACGAGATCGGGGATTTGCCGCTCCATTTGCAGGCAAAAATCTTGCGCGCGATCGAAACAGGAAAAATTCGCCGTGTCGGAGGTAATAATGAAATATCGGTTGATGCGCGGATCGTGGCGGCAACAAATATAGAGCTTCAACAAGCTATGCGAGGCGGCCGATTTCGTAGTGATCTTTTTTATCGTTTGAATGTAGTGATGTTTGTTATTCCGCCGCTTCGCGAACGCAGAGAAGATATTCCTCTGCTTCTTGAGTATCTTTTGCCCGCGATCGCGAAGAAGATCGGTATTGATCGGGTTCCCATCGTAAGCGATGCAACGCAACAGGCATTTATGGATTACTACTGGCGCGGTAATATCCGCGAGCTTGAAAATGTGGTGGAGCGCGCGTTGAGCACGGGAGAGAATCTTGAGGTGCTGGAGTCGGAACGTTTTGGGATTTCTCAAGGTCCGGAGCGTTTTCAGACATTGCATGAGATGATGGATGAGTTTGAGTGCGGTGTTATTAAAAAGACATTGGTCGCAATGGGAGGAAATCAGACACAGGCAGCTAAGCGTCTTAAAGTGCACCGCAACACGATCATTGAGAAAGTACGGCGATATGAGCTTCATGATTATGTTTCGGAGGTTTCGCGGGGCTTTAGAAGGAAGGGAAAGTAGATATACTGCCTTGTCATCGCACCATAAACACCTGACAACGCCGCACTCTCAACAGTGCGGCGTTCTATTGTCTTATGGCGCTGTTGAAAAACAGAGGTACTCACGATATTGTTCTCAAGAGAAAAGTGCTGTAAAAGTTATTTGAATCTTTCGTCAAACGAGGCGATATGAAGATCAACGTCTGTTCGGTTATACTCTGTACGCTCTCAATGATTCTCTACTGCACGGTTCCCATTCTTCAGGCTGCCGACACAGATGTTCCTCTTTGGCTCAATCAAATGACTGATCAAAAAGGACGTTCCTGTGGCGGGACAGAATATTGTTCCCGGGTAGATGATCTTTGGGTTATACCTCTCCCGCACGACCAAGTTTTTGTCCTTATACAAAAAGAAACTACGACGTGGAAAATTCCACGGAATCGGATCGTTTCCTCACAGAATCAATATACCTACGTCTGTCTCGAGGTCGATGTCATCGACGAAGAAAACAATAATGAAATTGTGGATTGCCCGCCGCTCGCACAGCCTGGTAAACAAGAAATCATTACCGAATTGTACGGATGCATTATTTGTGTGCTCCAGGGACAAAGGGCCCCAGAAAGTTAAGTTCTTAAAAAAACACTTCCCGCGCATGGACAAAAAAGAACAGGCGCTTCGTTTTAAAACGAAGCGCCTGTATGCCTTTCTACCAATAAGGATCATACCAGATTGGAGACAAATAGAACGGGTCAACCGTGTATGAGTAGTAATACGACGGGGCATAGTACACTGGCTCTACCCGCGTTACGTATCGCACCGTTTCATACGACACGGTCTCTGTCGTAACAACCTCTTCGTATATCTTTTCTCGCGCGGCGGCGGCAGCTTTTGCTTGAGCACGTTCCGCATCTTCTCGAGCCTGCCGCTGCATCAGCTCTATGAACAATTCCGAGCCTGCACGGATAACACTGTCAATATCATCCTCCCACGAAAGACCATTTTCGGGATCTCCCATTTGGTCACCGTGGATAGAGTTGTTGCAAACGTTCACTACCTCGTCCCACATTTCGCCCGAGGCGACCGCAAACTGCCACCCATGCGGATGATTCTCGAACTTCCCTGCATTCAAGAATGACATGAACACGATCTCAAGCGGGTTGAGCTGTTTGCGTTCCGCGACTGCGATACGGAAATCTTGCCATCCGGCGGCCGGATTGTGGATATATGCGTTGTATGTTGCATCATCCATATCAAGGTAGCTCGCAAACGCAAACGTACCGCTCGCATAGTGCACAGAATGATACCCATCGAACATCTTGAGGAAGTCGTAGTAGCGATTTGCCGCCACTACAAGCTTTTCACGGCCAAGAGCTGACGGGGCAAAGTAGCGATTCTTATTCTTAAGCTCCACCCAGTCTTTCTGATAGAGTCTCCCCACAATATCCTGGAGCCAGTCATTCGGCGACTCAAACAGTACGCTCACGTTGAGAGGATCATTGACCATCCTCCGCGTCACATATATATCCTGAAAAACAGCAAGCATGCCTGGATCCATCGTGTAGATCATACTCGTCTTGCGCAAAGCCATTACGTTTCTCTCCTTGCAGTTGTGAAAGTGCACCAGTATCCGCTCATGGAAGGTGCGTTTCCTCCTTTGAAAGTTACTTCTTTTTCTTTTCCTCAACAGGCTTTTTGAGAATTGGCGGTGTTTTTGTCTCACCAGCAGCCCCAGAGCCTGGGGTCGCTGGAAGTTTTTTCTCCTCAACAATTTTGGGAGCAGGAGTCGTGCCCGGGATCACGGGCAAAACTTTGCGCTCCTCCACTCCCGGAGTTGCCGGAGCGGGAGTCTGTGGCACTTCGTTATCCTTATGACCACCAAATTTCTTGCCAGGAAGATCTACTGCTTTCGGATCAACTGCTTCAAACTGCTTCTGTGTCGCTTTCGGATCCGTAAGAGAAGGTCTCTCTTGTGTCACGCTTGGTACAACAGTTTTTGTATCTCCCTCTTTTACACGAACTTCACCCGCTTTCTTCTCTCCACCAAATCCCTTCTTTGAGAGAGTGACCTCGCTTGGGTTGATAGCCTGAAATTCTTTTTGTGTTGCCGTCGGGTTCGCAAGGGGTGCTTTGATAATAGCAGAGGCCTTGCCTTCATTTGGAGACTGCAGCGCAGGATCAGCCACAGGCACCTTGGTAACCTTTTTTACAACCACCGTGGTCTGCTTTTCGATCACGACGACTTTGTCTCTGTACACGCGGGGTGCTAATACAGCTCGGCGTTCTGGCACAAAATAGGGGTCATGCCGATATGTAGGAACGTATACGACACGGTTCGGCATAAACGCCCAGCGCAGAAATGCGACTGCTGTCGGCTGAAGTCGTGCTTCGAAATACCCGTCATACGGGTAGAGTTGAGGATCGCCCCGTATCGCATAGTGGACCCATCCATCACCACCCATACGCAGCGTAATTTCAGCAATACGCTGAATATGTCCGCCACCCATGTCAACAGTCAGAGAGAAGCCTCGATTCATACCGCTTCCATACTCAACGACATCTATACTGTCAATAACTCTGTCTTCATCAAGATCCAAGTTGTTGACCCCTGTCGTATTGAGCAGCTTTTCAAATTCTGCTCCATCCCTTGCCTTTTCAAAGAGAGACCCGACACTCGGGAGCTGCAGGCCGTCACCGGCCATCGGCGGTTGCGGTGTCGAGCTGCATGAGACCAAGCCCATACTCGCCACCGCAAGAATGAGTACAAAAAAAGCGCTATATCGCCACCATTTTCGCATACCGCTCCTTCCACATGAAGCATGTGAACAGTTGTCATAAATCTATTCAGTCTGAAAAATCTTATACCATGTATCATTGATTATGTAAATGCTCTGTGCTACGCTTCTTCGCGGAAGTTTGTAAAAATCTCTCTGACGCAAAGAGGTTGCCGAGATGCCACAAATCATACCGGAACACTTGCCAAAAGGCTTTACTGTTGAAGATTTCAAAACCATACAGCAACTCCTCGAGAAAAACGTACTGGTAAGCATCGAGGCTGCAGAACTTGGGGCTGATCGTGGTGTCATACCTGTCCTCTGTTCCGATGGCGACCGAATGTTCGATGTCTTTACACACCTCTCGGATACCTGTACCGCAGCAAATTTTCCCGTTCGGCCGCATCTCATTGCCTATCCTGGCGCACCGATACTCCTCTCGAACCACTCCCCGCGCATCCTCGGCGCAAGAATAGACACCCTTTTCATCTATGGAATCAAAACGGGTCCTGATATGAAAAATATCAGGACCATCGTTATCGTCCCCCATTGGCCCTGCGGTATGGCAAAAGCCTGCAATCTCGGACTTATCCGCAGCATTGAGCTTGCCGTGAATGGAGGAGCACGCATTGAAAGAGACTTGCAAGCGTGTGTACGGAATGTAGTCGTATGGCTCCATGTAGACTACGGAGAGGCTTTCATGCGCACATATCGTATCGATCAAAAAAAGTGGCTACGATGGATCACAGACCAAAAGCATGGCCCCGCATATCCTGAAGCTCTTTATCTCGCATCAATGCCCCTGTAACGTGTAACTGCCGCCCTTTGAGAGGGCGGCAGTTTTCTAAGAAATTTTTTCGATTGTAACTATTTGTTGGGATTCTTCTACGTACAGGTATCCTGCTTCAATCGCAAGACGTGGCCATTCTCCCCGAACAACACCAGCTGCTTCCAAAAGTAGTATGCGATGAAATTCTTTTTCCACATCTGCTTCTTCGTGGGAAAATGCTTTACCGATCGCTTTGAGCGCTCCACAATTCTGATGCGACAAAACAATGACCAAACGAACATTGTGGAGGTCAATCGCTATGCCGAGTGCGTGTCGGGTCGCTCCTTTATACTCTGCGGTCAGTTGAAACTGCGTCAAATTCTGTGCCCCGCCAGGGAGTACGATAACATCGTATTCGTTTTCATGGAGGCCGTATGCTTTTTCGATTGCTAAAGACGTCCGGGCGCCTGCAAACCTAAAGTCAATACAAGTGACCACGACCGCACGACACTCGTGCTGCGAAAGAATTCTTTCATGCATACTACCGTAACAAAAATACTAAACAAACTTGATGATAAGGGCAGTCACTAGCGCATAAATCGCGATCGCTTCTGCAAACGCAATCGAGAGCGTCATTGCAGTCTGTATACTATTTGACGCTTCTGGATTCCGTCCCATCGCCTCGAGCCCACGCGAAGCGATCCAACCGATCGCAAACGCCGGCCCAATCGTCCCGAGAGACATGATTATTGCCATTGCAAATTCTTTGTTGATCTCAACCATATACTTATTATTTATCGTTTATGTGCCTATACTATACTAAAATAGACGACGAGACAAGACTTTCTTCTCAATGATGCTCTGCTGCAACAGATATCTTGATGAATATGGCTGTAAGCATCGTAAAGACGAGCGCCTGAATAAATCCAACGAATATTTCAAGAAATAGGAATGGGATAGGACCCGCGTAAGGCATGAGAAAACTCACGATCATGAGAAGCACTTCTCCCGCGAACACATTACCAAAAAGTCGAAATGAAAAGGAGATTGCTTTTGAGATCTCCGAGAACAACTCAAGAATACCAATAAATAAGTGTATCGGACTTTTGAAATTCAGATATTTTTTTATATGCCCCGAGATGCCGAGCGCAACGATCCCGAACCACTGGACCGCTGTGAGCGCAACGATTGCGAGCGCAAGAGTAAAGTTGATGTCGCTCGCACTTGAACGGAAAAAGGGCACAAATGCCTCATGCCCATCCACATATTCATGAACGCCAATAGCCGGAAGGACAGGAGCAATGCCAAACCAGTTCGCTGTGATAATGAGTAAAAAAATAGTCGCAAGAAATGGAAAGTAGTGCTCTGCCTTTTCGCGGCTACCAAACGCAGGTGTAAGGAGAGCAGTGACACCTTCAACAATCATTTCGGCAACATTCTGAAACCCACTCGGAATAAGCCGCAAGCGGCGAAATTGCACCATGCTTACAAACGCAAGAAACGCCATGACGAGCCATGTCATGAGAAGCGTGTTTGTGACCGGAAATCCCCCGATCAAAAAAAGCTTTTCTGCTGCTATCGAAATCTCATGCATATCGTTGTGTCATATATAGGACCTACGCAAACCACTACCACACCACAAAATTTAATGAGTAGGACTTACGCATTGGATGCAGTTCGAGGCGCGAGCGAGGCTTGCGACCAAGCTGTATTTACCTATACAGCGCGGGAGCAAACGAGCGAAGCAACGAAGAAATGCGCCGATGCGTAAGTCCTAATATATATACTACACTATGTCTTTGGAGTGAAGAGCGCGGGTCCCGTTGCCTTATGTGCGGGTACTGTGGATAACTGGTTAGGATGTGGGGTAGTATCAGACTACAATTTATGGAGGTCTGCAAGGCATTGGCTTTGCAAATAAAACCCCGAAGGAGGTGATATTTCATGAAGTGGCTAAACACCGTTGGAGCGTTCGTATGGCAGTTTCTTGCCGTGCTCGGAGGCCTGGCGATTCTCTTTAATGTCGTCCAGCCCGTTGCAAACGGAATCTGGGTGGCCTTTGGCGCGAATGCCATGACCCTTATCGCCCTTGGCGTTGTCTCTCTTGCCGCGGCCGGCGTCGGTACCTACTTCAATGGTGGTAATTCTGGAAGCTAATCCCAACTTATCATTCATACTACGGGATTAGTAACCGGCATTATCATTCACTCCTCTCCCCGACTCTCTTACAGGGTCGGGGCCCTCTTTTTTTTCTAAGACGTACGTCCTATTGTCTTTTTTGACAGCAACTCATTTCTGTCATACTTTCTTTATTATGAAAACGGTACTCCTTGTGTTCACTGTTACGCTTGTTCTCAACCTTATCTGGGAACATCTTCATTTTAGGCTCTATGACTGTTCCCTCGGCTGCAAGGTGAACACACTCTCGTTCCTTCCTTTGCCACTCCTCCTCAAAGCAAGTCTCTTTGATGCGTTCTTCATTACTCTGCTCTATTTGTTGATCGCTCGATATAACGGGTCTCTTTCGTGGACCGCATCGTGGCAAACATTCGACACTATCCTCATTGCTTGTATTGCGCTTACTGTTGCAACACTCATCGAACGAAATGCGCTCGCTACACACAAGTGGGCATATGCTCCTACCATGCCCATCATACCTATTCTTGCTGTCGGCCTCTCGCCGTTTCTACAGCTTGCTGTGCTTGCTTTTGCAACCTATACAATTATCCAAATATTTGCCTAGTCCTTTTTGAAAATTTTGATGAGACCGGCCTTTTTTCACATAATACCCTCGCATTCTTTCTGTCCACGCGCTATCATGGCAGTATATGCGTGGACGTCATATGCCATGGTGCTGTTGTGAAGGCAAGCATAGCAGTCTTGCTTTCGGAACTTTTCTTTTCCTTATCGGCATCTATTTTCTCGCCCAAGATCAGGGATGGATTTCTTCGTCCATTTCTTTCTGGCCGATCGCTATCATCGGCATCGGTGCATACTTCATTGTCCGTTCCAGTGAAAAGTAAGCGTACACAAAAAATAGGGCGCGCTGCTTCGTTTGAAGCAGCGCGTTTTTATTTAACTCTTTCCGGCAACCACCATGCTTTCAATACGGAGCGACGGTGCAGAAAACGTGCGACGTTCGTCCCGATCATTCGCAATTTCCATCGACTTCAACATTTCAAGTAGACTGCCGGCTATGGTCATTTGATCGATCGGCCGGGCAACTTTTCCATCTTCAATCAAGAACCCCTGGGCTCCACAACAGAAATCTCCCGTCGTCGTATTTGCGTTGAGGCCCATTACGCGGGTCACATAAAAACCTTGTGGGATATCAGCCATCAATTCTTTTTGCGAAAGCTCGCCGTTGCGCACAATAACATTACCGAGATGGCCGCCACCATGTCCCGTCGGCATAACTCCAAGCTGTGCCGCACTCTTTAGGCTCGTCAGCCACATCTGCAGAATACCACCCAAGATAATCGGCATATGTTTTGAAGCAACGCCATCGCTATCATAGATACGGGAGTTATTCATGCGGGGAATATGTGGATCGTCCACAATCGTGATCATATCACTACATATCCGCCTTCCGAGATGCTCCTTCAAAAATGAATTGTCCGCATAGACGTTGCTGCCCAATGTTGCAGAAAGTAACGGACTGATGAGGGCCTGGGCAACAA
>JAHFLU010000016.1 GCA_023264615.1 bacterium
AGGCGCTGCAGCTCGTTGCATTGGTTGCACTCCATGTCAGGGTGGAGGATTGGCCGGAGGTGATCGTGAGAGAAGTCGCGGTTAAGTTGGCTGTGGGGGCTGGCGCAGTGCTGCTGTTATTGGCCCCGGCCCTCCACGGAGCGGCGCCGAATTCGTATGCGCCAATATCAGGAGCGCTTCCCGCAAAACCGTCGGTAATGCCCAAAATAGTTCTGCCTGCATCAATTGCCGGGGAACCGAATTGGAGTTGGAAGTTGCCGTTGGCGGGGTCGACGAATTTTGCGTTGATGGTTTCCAGATTGTTTTGAATATCCGTTCCCGCAAGGCCACTTTCCACCAAGTTATTGTACGTCGGCACGTTGGTCATGCTGCCGGCTTTGGCAATGTCTAGGTTATTCCCAACATGCCATACGGTATTGTTATATATGGAATCGTTAAGCGCAGGCGTGCCGATATTAATGCCAATTCCCGGAACGTTCCAAACCACATTATGATGCACCAGATAATTTTCTGGAATGGCATCCATATAAATCCCGAACACCCAATAATCGGCTTTGTTGTCGTGCATCAAATTGTATGAGATCTCCCCGCCGCTGCCTCCTTTGCTTGTATAGGTAAAGCCACAGTCCCCTACCTGGATGCATGCATCATACATCACGTTATGGGAAATTTTGATATTTGGCGCATAGTAATGAACAATTAGATGCCGGCCTGAAGTATGGAGCGTACTGTTCGTGACAACATGGCTCTGGGTATTCGAACCAAAAACATCATCCCCCATCCAGGAGACCGCCCCGCCTTCAACCTTCAGATACCCAACATCATGGATGGTACAATTATCGACTGTTTGATGAGTACCCCGCATATACACCCCATTGCCGGAGCTGTACGCAATCGTGCAGTTTTTCAATACATTGTTGCTACCAGCAAGTCGGATGCCGGTATTCCACGCCCCCCATTTCGAATCGTTTGCTATCGCCGTATTGATGTTACGGAGTTGATGCCATACATATTTTGCGTTGATCCCATCAATCACATTCTGGCTGCTGAATTGATCCATGTTAATGGAGGCGGAAAAAATATTGAATCCATTGATGATGGTGTTTGACCTTCCGCTTAAGTCAAACGCGAACATCCGCCGCTTGGCTTCAACCGTATGACTTGAAGGATTATCTCCGTTGGGCGTCCAAAGGTACAGCGTAGTGGACCCGTCATAGTACCACTCTCCAGCAGTATCCAATGAACCCAATACGTTCGACAGATAATAGTGATATTGTGTACCGGCTGGCGACTCCAACGCTCTGCTTTGGGAACTATGTAAATTTCTAAACTCCAGATGTCCTCTAGTGTACGAAGTCACCACACCGGCTTGTGACCACATGCCTGCTGCCATCTGGGTCACTTCAGCGCCATTCCAAAACCCGTCAGGCTGAGTCAGGGCAGAGTCATTAATGACCCAGGGAAAGAAATCCCGATCAGCAGTTTGCGCTTGATCGATCGGCGCTCCGCTCTGTGCTGTGGCCCATGTCGTGTGGGAGATATCAAGACTTGCATTGGGCCACCGTGCCAGATTCATCATTTGTCCATCAACAAAAACCTGATCGTTGCCGGTGCCCATCGTCCAGTTCATGCCTGAGTTCTTGTAGATGGATCCCTGATATACTGACCAGCCGCTCAACACATCCGCGCCGCTTACGGTCACGGATGCGCTTCCGTCAGGCGCAAATGTAACACCGTTATTTGTCGGCTTCACCGTTTCCCGATAGGTGCCAGCACGTACGAGACAACTATCGCCGAAGACTGCAATACTCGCACATTTCTGGATGGTTTGAAACGGCAAGAACTGACTTCCGGCATTCGCATCACTCCCGCCGCTCTGGGCCACATAATACGTCGCCGCCAACGCCGATGAACTGAAAACAAACAAGGGGAGAATGCTACCGAACACCACACCAAATACAAGCGTAGCCGCTCGTACCGTGTGTCTTTCTTGTACGTGTGCATCCGTCGTATCAAAACAACTACTCTTGTTGCGCTTCACTGTATTTAAAAAAGAGGAAGCAATAGATTTAAGCATGGTTTGCAGTATGTAAATTCATTAATCTGTATATACTATCACAGGTAGCTTTCGTAACCGCAGTTGAGGGGGAAATTATCCACAGGTATAGACTTGTAATACGTTAGGATTGTTTCAATCAAGAAAGACTGCTTCCGTGAGCTTTCTTGATTCGGAAGGATGTCTACGATTTTAGAAATTCCCTCTTTGCTCTCTCAATCTGAGCTGACCAGTGGCTAGAACTCACCGAGAAGACGTTTGAATTTGCTTGCTATGTCCGTAAAGCCTTTCTATACGGCACCCCAGAAATAAAAAAGGTGATAGTATCCTGCGATCGAGCGCAAAATCAAGGCGTTTGAACTAGCAAAAAAGCCTTATACTGAGCGACAAAAGGAGGCTTTTGACCTCCTTCGTCCTCAAGTGCGCGAGCGATGGGACTTGAACCCACGACCTCGGCAGTGACAGTGCCGCGCTCTAACCAGCTGAGCTACGCCCGCAATACGCTCAAGAATATACCATAGTAAAGTATTTTCAGACAGACTTCTCTTGCGTGTGCCGGGGGTGGGATTCGAACCCACGACCTCAACTTTATGAGTGTTGTGCTACTAACCAACTGAGCTACCCCGGCAGATACAAAGTCAATAATACCGCAATCTATCGCGGTATTTCACAGTATATTAAACCAGCAAACTACTCGAAGCGCAATGCTTCCATCGGGCTTAGTTTGCTTGCTTTGCGGGCCGGATACAGGCCAAAGACAACCCCCACGAGCGAAGAGACCAGCGTTCCAAGGATCGCACCGAACCACGGGAATACAAATATAAAGTTAAAACCGGCAAAATTTGTAATGACGTACGCAGCGACGAACGCAAGCAAACTCCCGATCATGATTCCAATAAGACCGCCGATGCTCGTGAGAAAGATTGCTTCGAGCAGAAACTGTTTTAAAATGTCGCGATCCGTCGCGCCAAGCGCTTTGCGCAATCCCACTTCACGTGTCCGCTCCGTGACTGACACAAGCATGATATTCATAACCCCGATACCACCGACGACAAGTGAAATCGCCACGACAAATGACAGAAACATCGTAAATACACCGATAATCATGCTCACCTGCGCGACAAGCCCCTGCTGCGTCTCTATGTGAAAATCGTCATTCTCAACATTCGCAATACGATGCAGTTCGCGCATGGTTTTCGTTACATCTGACTTCACACGTTCTACGGTATCTGGAGAACTCGCGCGCAGTACCACTTCATTGTAATGATCCGTTCCGGCAAGATACGCCTTTGCACTCGTATACGGCACAAGAAGGAGTTTGTCCACGTCAAAAAATACCATCGAACCCTTTTCTCTAAAAACGCCGATCACTCGAAACTTTTGCCCTTTCACCTGAACATATTTTCCAACAGGACTTTCGTCTCCGAACAATTCCGTGCGCACTTTTGAACCGATAACGGCAACACGCGCCTTTCCGCGAATGTCTCGATCGTCAAAAATGGTGCCCTCCGAAAAAGCGAGGTCAAGCGTCTCAACCATAAACTGTACCCTGTTCCCAATGATCATCGGTTTGTATGTCTCGCCTTCATACGAAGCTGTGCCACCGACAAAGATTTCCGGAGTGAAATCAATAAGATCGGGAACATTGTGTTTCGCACCGAGCGCAACAAGCTCACGATCTTTAATCGAATCCGTAAAAAGTGAATCTGCAAAATCGCTCGGCCCGTGCGGCTGCTTCCCGGGCTGCAACACGAGCGTATCCGCGCCAAGGCCGCCAAGCTCACCGACAATAAGCCCCTCTGCTCCAGCACCAAGCGACGTAACAAGAATGATCGCTGAGATACCGATCACAATACCAAGCACGGTCAAAAGTGAGCGGGAAAGATTGCGACGCAGGGACCGATAGGCTGTTTGTATAAGATACCGTGTCTGCATATTATTTCTTGATCAATGTATCAGAGATCAGTTTTCCATCCTGTATCAAAAGGATGCGATCTGCCTTTTCTGCAACTTCTTTTTCATGCGTAATAAGGACAATCGTACGCTTCTCTTCCTGATTCAGTTTCCGAAAAATCTCCATAACAGCCTGGCCTGATTTTGAATCAAGGTTTCCGGTCGGCTCGTCGGCAAAAATCACTGCCGGATCGTTTACCAATGCGCGCGCAATCGCAACACGCTGGCGTTCGCCGCCGGAGAGTTGCGACGGCTCGTAGTCTATACGATGGAACAGTCCGACTGAATCTATGAGCGCCCGTGTACGCGTATCCCAATCCACACTCTTTCTCTCTGAATACAAAAGTGGCAGCATCACATTATCGTATACGCTTGATCGCGCGAGGAGATTGAACGACTGAAACACGAAGCCCATTTTTGCATTTCGAACACGCGCCAATGCATCGGCAGAATAATCTTCCACTGTTTTGCCATCAAAGCGGTACCTTCCGCCCGTATGTCGGTCGAGAAATCCAAGAATCTGCAGAAGTGACGATTTTCCGGAACCGGAAGGACCCATAATCGCTACAAACTCACCCTGCTGTATCGTAAAAGAAACAGAGCGTAGTGCCACCGTCTCTACACCGTCCCCGAAGTATGTCTTATCGACTTGTTCACAGCTGATCAGACTCATTTTTAAGAAATGTTACAACCATGTCACCCTCTGTTATGCCACGCACAATTTCAACCATGCCGTCGGAACCGTGCAGGCCCGTTGTCACAGCGATTTCTCTATACGTTTTTCCTTCTACAACACGGACATACTCTTTGCTGTCTTTTGAGATCACAGCACGCAACGGCACCACAAGAACATCTTCGCGCTTATTGCTTTCAATCGTGATGTTCGCCGTCATACCGGAACGCACGCGTTCATCTTTTTCCACAAAGAGGAGCGTCACTTTGTACGTTGCTACACCTTCGATAATAGTTTCTGTAGGATCGATCGTTGCCACTTTCGCAGGGAAAAAATCTTCCGGCGTATAGGCATCAAGCGTCACTTCCGCAGGAAGACCTACGCGAACAAACGCAATATCCGCCTCGGGAACAAATGTTTCAATCTCAAATTGTGCGTCGGAAATAATTGTCACTGCAGGGGAAAACCCCGATACCGACTCCCCAACGCGCACATCCTGTTTTGCGATGACGCCGGAAATCGGCGAACGCACGACGGTCTTTTCGATCTGTGCTGCGAGTGCGTCAACCTGTGCCTCTGCGCTCTCCACGTTCGCTTCCTGTGCGCGAATTTTGTGCTCGTCCGTTCCTGCCTCTGCGAGGGCAATTTCACTTTTCGCAAGCCGCACTGCAGATTCCGCAGATGCCATGCTCTGTTCTGCTGCGGTCATATTGTTTACCGCCGCACTCACTGCCGCACGCGCAGATGCAATGTCAAAGCGCCATCCTTCTATCATCCCCTGCGAGACTGCTATGTTTGGAGACACGTCATTATTGATCGCGAACGCTACGCTATCAAGAAACAATCCCGTTTGCAAAAGCACCTTTTTTGATACTGCTTTTGAAGCAGCGTTGTCCGAACCATGCACAATATCCGCAAGAGACACAAGCGCTTCTTCGACCATAACACGTTTCTGTTCAATATCACCGCGCGCACCTATATTTGACACAACGCTTGTAAACACCGGGCTATTCGTGCGCGGATTCGAGAAAAGTTCATCTGCCTTATTTCGCACAGCATCATCCGCTTTCACATACGCGTCGCGCATCGCGTCCGCAAACTGCTCTTGTGATCGCACCAAGCTACGCTCTGCATTTTCGAGAGCAGTGCGTTTGATCTGTAATTCTTCCGGCCGTACACCAGCTTTAAGTTCCGAAAGCAGTGCTTGTGCAGCTTTTACCTGTGCTTGTGCTTGTGCTTTTTGTGCATACAGTTCGCTGTTATCAAGAGAGAGCAGCGTCTCGCCGGGAGCAACGCGGTTCCCCACTTTTTTCGCAACACTTTTTACCCGCCCGCCCATCTCAAATGCAACCTCTACGGTATCCGTCGGCTGGACGCGGCCAGTACTTGCCACCTCCAAAACAATGTCCGTTTTGCCCGCAACAGCTGTATCAAAGGGCATATCACCCTTTTTTTTAAATATGAGCATTGATATCCCGAGGCCAACCGCAGCCATGAGTATACATAGGGCGATTTTTTTTCGTGCCTTCTTCATAATTTTTTTAAATTGAAACAAAACTATACCATATTATCTATACTACGCAAGTATCTGTTTTTGACATGTATATAAATGCGTGTTATAAATATGCACTTCTCTCCCGTAGCACTACCGACTACACTAGAAGAAACAGAATATGAGCCCTTTCAGAAAAGTTGTCCCCTATTATTGGCTCCACATTAAAAAATACAAGTGGACGTTTTTTTTCATGTTCATCGCTTACGGCACAGGCGTCTTGGTGCAGCAGCTCGTACCACTCTACTACCGCAGCGTCATCGACGTCATCACCCATGCCGATGTGCCAGAGACTGTTGCGGCAAAGCTTATGTACCTCCTCCTTGCAATCGCCCTCTTCACACTCCTCCATGAAATCTTCTATCGCATCGGTGACTACTGCATCAGACGAACACACGGAGAAGTCACGCGTGCCCTTTCTAATTACGCATTTTCTAAAATCCAAGAACACTCATACCGGTTTTTTTCAGAAACATTCGCCGGATCGCTCGTCGCAAAGACACGACGCTTTATTCAAGGATATGATGCCATTCAGGACCAGCTCGTGTTTGCATTTTGGTTAACCGGTATCCAGCTCGTGAGCATTTTAACCGTTCTTTTTTTTATCACCCCTCTCATTGCCATTATCTTTTTCTTTTGGTGTATCGTGTATCTCATCCTGACAGTCTACTTTGTCAAAAAGAGAACGTCCTATGATTTCGCCGAAGCCGCCGCGGATACAGCCGTCACCAGTCGCATCTCCGACGTCCTCGCAAACGTACTTAATATTAAAATGTTCGCTGCCCGTACCCGTGAAGAGAATACGTTCAACGACACAACAACCATACAGATGCGTGCGCGCAATGATGCATGGAAATTCGATAACCTGCAGTTTGCAGTTCAGGGGCTTTTCATGGCAGCACTTCAGGTCGGCGGCATGTATATTGCCGTTCGCCTGTGGATGACGGGAACACTCTCAAATGGCACGATCGTTCTTATACAAACATATCTTGCCACTATTTTCGGGAGCATCTGGGGTCTTGGCAGATCCATTTCTCACTTCGGAAAATCGATTTCATATGCAGTTGAAATGGTTGATGTATTTGAAAAAATACCAGACATTCTTGATCCTGAAAAACCGGAAAAAAATCGAATTACTGTGGGCGCCGTATCCTTCAAAAACGTTACATTTCTGTACGGTGAAAACAGTGCCACTATTTTTAAAAACTTCTCGCTTGATATTCCGAGCGGACAGCGCGTCGGCATTGTCGGACATTCTGGCGCAGGCAAATCAACAATCACGAAAATGCTTCTGCGGTTCGCCGACATTACAGAGGGTGCAGTTACGATCGATGGGCAGGATGTGCGGAGTATCACGCAAGACGATCTCCGCAGCGCCATCACGTATGTGCCGCAAGACCCACTCCTCTTCCACCGCACGCTGCGTGAAAATATCTCATATGCAAAACCTGACGCAACGACTTCCGAAATTATTGACGCTGCGAAACGAGCGCATGCACACGAATTCATTTCCACATTCGCCGAACAATATGAAACACTGGTTGGAGAGCGAGGGGTTAAGCTCTCCGGCGGCGAACGCCAGAGAGTCGTTATCGCCCGGGCATTCCTTAAAAAAGCGCCCATTCTCGTGCTTGACGAAGCAACGAGTTCTCTCGACAGTATCAGTGAGCAATATATCCAAGAATCGTTCAATCAACTCATGGAAGGAAAAACAACAATTGTCATCGCACATCGCCTCTCGACCATTCAAAAAATGGATAGGATTCTTGTCATAGAGCACGGCACAATCGCCGAAGATGGCACCCATGCTGAACTCCTTGCCAAGAAAGGTATCTACAACTCACTCTGGTCACATCAGGCCGGGGGCTTCATCGAAGAATAGAGTGCTCGGATAAAACACGCTATACTGGAAATAGCGTACGTTTCTGTTTTTTGATACAAACAATTCCTGCAGGAGAACGGGCATGTTTGCAAGCGCACGATACTCATATGCAGCAACTTTTGTTTGCGTATGTATTCTTTCCTTGCCGATCATTTCGTCTGCACAAGCGCCGCAAACCTATGCAGCGCTCTGTGCGTCCGTTGATCCAGCCGACATCTATACCCAGGTAGAACGAGGTATAGCCAAAGTCCACACAGAATTAGATAGTGAGATGCCCAGCACCCAAGCTATCGTAACAAAAAAATCAACCGGAAGCGCGATCTACCGTGGTGGTGGAGAATTCCTTACAAACAACCATGTTGTCAGTCCTCCTGATATAACCTGGAAAAATAGACGCTTATTCATTGAAACAGACGACGGTAAAATGTATCCGGCAACCGTCCTTTGGTTTGATCCTGTTCACGATCTCGCCAAAATATCCATTGGGCAAAGCCTCAATCTTCCTATACTGCCCTATGGAAGTTCTCGGCGGTTACGCGTCGGCAACCAGGTATTCTCCATCGGATACCAGTTCGGTATAAAAAACTTCACACAAGGACACGTTTCGGCACTTGAAGTAAAATTGCCACAGAAAGTCATGCAAATCGAAATCACCCTAAATCCCGGGGCATCGGGCGGGGCAACATTTGCTTGTGACAGTACGATCATCGGTGTCAACCTTGCACGCGGTCCTGGACTTGGATTCATCATTCCGATCGATACCGTACGCGACATTGAGATCCATATGGATAAATTCAAGGCCGCTTCCTATGGATCGCTTGGCATCATGTACACACCAGTACGCGACGCCTCGCCCGATGATCGAAAGCGGTTCAATATTCTTGATACCGTTCAGATGGGAATGCTCGTAACAAACGTGAAGCCTAATTCCGCCGCCTTGAAAGCAGGTCTTGCACCCGGTGACATCATTACAAGAATTGAGGACACGCATCTTGTCGAATCCCACCAGCTCTCACGCACGGTACTTTACTCCCCTCCAGGCAATATCGTTTCGCTCGTCATTTTGAAAGCCGATGGCAAAGAAACACGCCTCTATGTAACACTCGACAAGGCCGACGACAAAACAATGGAAGCAATCGCTCTCCAATTACAAAGCCTTGACCTTATTGAGCACAAATAACGACACGATTCCCCCGCCACATGCGACGGGGGAGTTTTTTCGGTCAAACAAGCATGCAACCTTGACAACGTTGCTATGTTCATGCATATTTTCACGAGCATAGTTTTAGTTTTAAACATTTTTTCTCGTTCTCACAGAAAGGTTTTCTCTATGATGTTCCTTATGACAACGCTCGGTATATTTGTATTTGGCTCTATCGCTTTCTGGCTCCTTCTTGCTGCCGTAACAATCGGCATCATCTGGAGTATCAGCGCCCTCGATCAGGCATATATCGACAACTATCCACCGGAAGACCCTGCTACGATCGGGGGAGGAGGATTCGCCACATTTGCCATCTGTATCTTTGGTGCGCTCGTTATCTACAGTAACCACACCGATTTCTCAAGCCCGCCACGATTCTTGGTAGTCGCTCTTATCGTCTTCGCATATTTCATCTGCGGACTCCTCACGGTGTTCTGGAAATGGAGTAATTACAGCCAGGACTTGGCAAAGAGATATCTTGAAGCAAATGACAACTTTTTTCAATCGTACACCCTCAATCAAAAGGAACCTATTCCTGCGTCGTTGAAAAATGAATGGGACCGCAGTGTTGGCCAATACGCACAGCAGCCTCAAGAATACCGCTTTATGAAATTGAAGACAACATGGGCCATATACTGGCCCTGGGTAATGTTCTGGTCGCTGCTCCATGACCTCTTTACTCGCCTCTTCCAGACAATTCTAAGCTTCTTTAATGGTTTCTTTGCGCGTATCACAGCCCACCATTGGAAAGTGGTTGAGGCAAATATGCCGACATTTGGAGAAGAAGAGCCTACTCCCCCTTCTCTCCCCCTACCACAATAGATAGATCACCGCCATACCGGCCAGAACATCGCCCTGGCAGATAAGCACAACACACACTCCCCCAGGGAATATTCCTGGGGGAGTTGCTCGTACTACCACTTAAAAAATGTTCGACACGAGCGAAGCCGTGGGTACACCCGTAATCACATTAAATTTCACACGGCCGAGAAGCTGTCCACGCTCTGTTATCACATCAACTCTCCAGAGCCCCGGACCAATATTTGTTTTAAATGAATAACCACGATAACCGCCATCGCGCCCTCCGTAAATGGGAAACTGGAGTTTATCCGCAGACTTCCATGTCCCCATCTCCGCATCATAGTACTGCCAATGATGCAAAATTTTCGTCCGTAAATCCGTCGGCGCAAATACCGCACTATACACATACACCCGTTCGCTGTTTATGTGATGATATGTCTCGAACTGCTCGAAAAAGTCATACCATTTTTTATCCTCGAATTTTACGCTATATCTCCCATCTTCCGTACGCTCAACCGAGTGGAAAACTCCCATTTCTTTGAGGGAGAGTGGTAGGGGCGGGATAAGATTCGTAAAGTACATGATATTGATCAATAGAAAGATCGCGGGAATACTGCGCATGAGCACACGGCGCGACGCACGGACACGATACGGAATAACTTTTCCAAAAAGCCACAAAATAAACGTAATGAGGAGCAGACTGACAAGTCCGCTCGCCAAGAACACAAGATCACCGATACGGTTAACCACAATCGGCACATAGAAAATACTGAATGAAAATATCGAAATAAAAAGAATGCTCATTTGTAATCCGAACCGCTGATACCGTTTTTCGATAAATTCATTTCCGACAAACATCACTCCGAGAAAGAGGAGAAATGGCCAGTTTGCACCAAGCGTCGCGCTTCGTGAATAAAAGACCACAAAGTTGCTCAACAGACCGCCGAAAGCGAACTGCATGATAATCGGTGCCCAGATCGCAACCCTGCCAAGAATACTTTCCTGCGACGTACGCGTACCGATATTCGAAAGTGCGATACCTAAAAAAGCAATGGCAAAATAGAGGAAGATTATGAGGAGATCGAGCCACATGTCGATACGTGTCAGCGTCAAATTATCCAAAAGAAAACCGAAGACAAAAGACACGGACATCACCTTCCGTTCATATTTGTGGAAAAGATGTTCTATCTTCCTCCACCACTCCCATCCTGTCGATTTTTGTTCCATACCGTATCTCAATCGCATATAACGTGCATGTATTATAAAATGAAATATGGTCTCTGTAAATATTCAAAAGCGAACGCCCGAGGACCTCTGTCCAACGGGCGCTTCGTTTCACTTTATTGAGAATTGTCCTTCGCAGGGGCATGATACAGAGGATCACTCCCACACTTGTCGGCAGAGTCTGCGATAAAATAGATATGCGTGATTTGATCAAGCATGGGCTCAAGGGCCTTCATGACAACCTCTTCGGCTGACTTCAGCACGTACATCCTTCCTTGGGACATTCCGTGCCGCTCGAAATATTGCGCCACATCGACAACTTCTGCTTGCAATATGCAAAAGCGTTCAAACTTGGGCGCACGTGCTAAAGCGAGGCACACAAAACCGCCGAGCAAAAACAATACGACCAACCCAGACACTACAAGTCTCTTCAGCATAAAAGTACCTCCAGAGTACAGATCACACCTTTTTCTCCAGAGAGATTACCACAATAAAAAGCTTGTGTCAAGAACTTGCTCTCTCTAAGCTACCACATCGAGCGGGTCGACTTTCACATAAAAACAAAAGACGGTTCCCACCGTCTTTTGTTTTTCCTTTGTTGCGGAGGCGGGATTCGAACCCGCGCCCCTGGGTTATGAGCCCAGTGAGGTACCGTTCCTCCACTCCGCTATAGCGAGAGATTGTAGCATACGTTTGCTAAAAATACAAAAAGTAAAAGGTGCTCTTGTACACGTTTAGATAAATTTAAACTCCTCAAAAACCCGACGATAGAGTTCAACAACACGTTTCGCTTCCCGCTCGACCAGCTCGAAATCAGAACCTTCATGGGCAATTTGGTTACGCACCTTGTGCGCTTCCCATGCTTGGTCGATCGTCGTGAAGTCGCTTCGTTCCACATTCTTGAGCTTCTCTCCCAAGTTGTCGCCACGATATCCCATCACTTCCACCATTTCTTCGAGAATGACATCACATTCAAGGATAGCAAGCCGCCAGTCGCTTGGATTTTCTGAAGTGATATGCCCCTGCACACGCTCCCATTTCTCATTCTTGTACACCGGCTTTATCTTTTTTGTTTCGGCGCCTTCTCGTGCCTTGCTCTCATAATAGGCACTCTCCGCATTACGCACCTGCTGGAATCGCATAAATGCATAGACCGTGCCCGCCATAAAGACCAGCGAAAGAGATGTCGTAAAAGGGCGCAGACTATCTAACAACCCATAGACATCAAATGTACCGACACCAGAAAAAAGATCGTAAATCGATTGAAAAACAAAAAACAAATCAATGGACGTCATCGTATTAGGCATATGAAAAGAGTCGTGGTGATGCGACTATACTTTTTGTTAGAACACTGCAAGAAGAAAAGCGCCAAGTATGCAGGTTCTATGATTCTCCGAGAAATGATTTGCCGATGCGAAAAAGAATATCTTCCCTCCGATGCGGTCCCATAAACTGGATTCCAAGAGGGATATTTTTGCCGCTCTCCACCATTGTTCCTGAAGGAACAGCGAGCGCCGGAATGCCGACAATATTTGCCGGAACAGTGAAAATATCAGCAAGATACATCTGCAGCGGATCGGCCATACGCGCACCGATCGGAAATGCCGGTGTCGGCGCGGTCGGTGTCATTATAGCATGGACACGCACACCATTCCCGTTAAAAACGGTATCAAAATCTTTCGCAACCAGACTTCGCAGAGCGTTCGCCTTGTTATAGTATGCATCATAATACCCGGAAGAAAGCACGTAGTTGCCGAGCATAATACGCCGCTTCACTTCCGCCCCAAATCCCCTACCGCGCGTCTTCACATACTGTGCGAGAAGCGTGGGAGCGTCTGCACGCAGCCCATAGCGGACGCCGTCAAAACGCGCGAGGTTCGTCGAAGCCTCCGCAGGCATAAGAATGTAGTAAATCGCAAGCGAATGTTCTACGTGCGGAAGCGATACCGAAACAAACGCGTACCCCGCACTTTCAAGTTTTTTCACCGATTCATCAAAATTTTTACGGACAGCTGGATCAACACCTTTCTCAAGAAAATCGTAAGGTATGCCAATCGTCAGTTTCTCGGTACTTTTCTTTTCCTCATACGCTGCAAGCGATGTACTGTCTTTCGGATCATGCACGCGCAGCTGCCGAAACAGAATCTCCGCGTCTGCTACCGTTTTTGTAATCGGCCCGATCTGATCAAGCGAAGAACCCATCGCGATAAGACCGCTCCGCGAGAAATTTCCATACGTCGGTTTGAGGCCGACAACGCCGCAGAAGCTTGCTGGCTGGCGTACTGACCCCCCCGTATCGGAACCAAGCGCTGCGAGAGCACCGTCCATCGCTACCGCTGCAGCAGATCCGCCCGAAGAACCTCCCGGAACACGAGAGAAATCATGCGGGTTGTGTGTAATGCCGTACGCAGAATGTTCCGTCGAACCGCCCATCGCAAATTCGTCCATATTTGTACGGCCGAGAAAAACGGCTCCCGCTTTTTTGAGAAGCTCGATAACATGTGCATCGTATGTCGCATGATAGTTTTCGAGAATTTTTGAAGCAGCGGAAACTTTTTTCCCTGCTATTAAAATATTGTCTTTTATCGCAATCGGGATGCCCGTGAGCATGTCTGCTTCGCCGAGGGCAATCCGCTCATCCGCTTTATCCGCCTGCAAAAGTACATCATCGTAAATCTCTATATATGCATGCACATCAGCATCTTTTTTCTCGATAGAACGAAGATACGCCTGCGCAAGTTCGCGGGCGCTAAAATCTTTTTTCGACAAATGATCATGAGCTTTTCGAATTGAAAGTTGTGCAAGGTCTATCGTCATCGTGTTAGAGAATTTTTTTTACGCGAACGTAGTTCCCCTCGCGATCAGGTGCTTCATCAAGAAGCATCTTGGAATATATCCCGCTTTCATCTACATCGTTGTCCTCACGCACAACATTGCGCAGCTCCTGTTTTCCTAAGGGAACTTCCGCCTCTCCAACCACATGTTGTATTTCGGAAATATAGCCCAAAATAGACTCGATCTCTGTACCGAGTCGTTCTTTCTCTTCTCTGCTCAGGTCAAGACGACCAAGTGAAGCAAGTTTTTCAATATCTTCAGGTGAAATCATGGCGCTATCATAGCATAACATAGGACTTACGCACTTGGATGCAGTTCGAGGAAAAACGAGAAGCGGAGCACAAGCCGTATTCCTTTACGGCGACGCGAGCATCGCACGTTTTGACAAAGAAATGCGCCAAGTGCGTAGGTCCTATTGCATTACGAAAGCATCTCAAGAAGAGTCTTTTCATCAATCACCGTAATACCAAGTTTTTTGGCATCAGCAAGTTTTGAACCTGGATTTTCTCCCGCAACAACAAAATCTGTCTTTACCGATACACTCCCTACTACAGAACCCCCAAGAGCACGGATTTTCCCCCGCGCTTTATCACGCGAAAGACTGGACAGTGTTCCTGTGAGAACAAATGTTCTCTGTGCGAGCGGAAGTGCCCCCGCTTTTTTCTTCATCGGCATAATATCGAGAACACGCTTGAGTCGCTCCATCAGCTTTTTGTTGAGAGGATTACGAAACCATGTAACCACAGACGCTGCAACAACATCCCCAACTCCACCTACGCTCTGCAGTTCTTCCACGCTCGCTTTTTCAAGCGCGTCGATTGTTCTGAAGTGTTCGGCAAGGTCGTAGGCGGTTTCTTCTCCAACCTGATCAATCGAGAGAGCGAAAATAAGCCGGGGCAGCTCCACTTTTTTACTTTTCTCAATCGATGAAAGAAGATTATCGACCGATGTTTCGGCAAAGCGGGGCACATTGAGAAGATCGCCGCGTTTGAGTTTAAATACATCGCTAAACGACGTTATAAGGCCATGTTCGAGAAGCGCATCCACAATCTTTGGCCCCATCCCGTCAATGTTGAGTGTTTTTTTTGACACAAAGTGATACCATTTGCGTTTTTGTTGGGCAAAGGAATTTTTATTTTTGCATCGGTATGCCGCCTGGCCGGGAATACGCTCCAACGCACCGTCGCCCCCGCACATCGGAACGTAATCCGGAAAAACAAATTCTTTCGCTCCCCGCGGGCGTAGTTCTTTAACCACCGAAACAACATCGGGAATCACATCGCCTGCTTTCTGGAGGATAACCGTATCTCCCACACGCACATCAAGCCGCCGGATCTCATCTTCATTATGGAGCGTCGCACGAGAGACGGTCGAGCCTGCCACAAGTACCGGCCGTAAAACTGCAACTGGTGTGAGCACGCCCGTACGCCCCACCTGCAGCGTTATATCCTCCACGACGGTCGTCACCTGTTCCGCAGGAAACTTGAACGCAATAGCAAACCGCGGAGCCTTGCCTGTATAGCCAAGTGCCTGTTGATATTTCGCTTCATTCACTTTGACGACAATGCCATCAATCCAATAGTCTTCTTTTTCCTTTTTTTTCTCCCACTCTTTCCAAAGCGTCACAATATCACTCACGCTTTTAACAAGCGTGATGTTCTTATTGACCTTAAAACCAAGCGTGCGCAGCGCTTCAAGTTCCTCGTACTGCGTCGCCGGTATTTTATCCCATTGTGCTACATCATAGATATACGTATCGAGCTTCCGGGACGCTGCAACGCGCGGATCAAGCTGGCGAATAGATCCTGCAGCAACATTACGCGGATTCGCAAAAAGCGGTTCTCCTGCTTTTTTGCGCGAGCGATTAAGTTCTTCGAAATTGCGCTTACTCATCCATACCTCCCCTTCGACAATAATATTTTCCGGCGAGGTTAATCGCAACGGTACCGATTCAATAGTCCTGATATTCTCCGTCACATCTTCGCCGATAACGCCATCGCCCCGTGTTGCCGCAGTCTTGAGAAGACCCTCTTTATATTCATAAACAATCTTAAGGCCGTCGATTTTAAGCTCACACGTATATGTCGGCTGTACGTCAGTATGAAAATGGCCTTTGAGCATTCGGGTAACCCGTTCGCCCCAAGCTTCCATATCCTCCGGCTTAAACGCATCGTTGAAAGACCACTGTGCCACCTTATGTTCAACTTTCTTAAAACCATCGAGAGGTTTTCCTGAAACCCGCTGTGTCGGCGAGTCCGGTGTCTGCAACTGCGGATATGCGGCTTCCATATCAACAAGCTCTTGCTTGAGAGAATCAAGGGCTGCGGCAGAAATTTCTTCCTTATCAAGCACATGGTAAAGATACCGGTGATGTTCAACGGTTTGTCTAAGTTTTTCGTACCGCTCTTTTATATCCCTAGGGATACTATTCTTTGTCATACCCGAACCTGCAGAAGATTGACTTCTGTAGACGTAATAGTAGCAAACAGACGAACAGTTTAAAAATGAATCCCTAGAGCACCTAGTAGTTCACGATAATGGCACGCTCAACCCGCCGCCCTGCATTAATATCGCAAGTATTACGACCTCGTGATCGAATTGTCGTCAAAGGTCCTATCCGACGTTCCACCTGCACAAGCACACAATAAGGAAGACCGGGGAAAGTAAGTTCAAAGTTACTGATACCCGTCACATCATCGCCAACGAGAGCGTTCTGTCCAACACATGTAATCGGCACCGTCGTCCCATCATCCCTGCTAAATGCGTCGAAAACAGAGTCCCAGTAGAGTACGCACTCAACACCGGCATCTGCGGCATAAAAAGCATATTGCGACTCTCGCGCGAGACCCGAAAGTTGAGACTCTTTGATTGAAATAGTGGCAATTGACATAGCTATAACAAGGAGCAATCCTGCAGCAAGAGACGCAAACAAAAGAGTAAAGCCGCCATTCATCTGCGTCCCATAGTAATCAAGGCTTGATGTATCTGTGTCGTTCAACTTTACATTCATGGTACTATCACCAATTATAGATATATTCATTTAATGCAACTGAACGGACAACACCATTCGTAGTCCAAGAAACCCTTACATCAATACGAGCTTCATCAGGGTTCCCTCCGATAGGAGTCGTGATCGATGTCGTTCGTATATATTTTGTTGCAACAGTACCAAGTACGGTATATGTATAGCTCCGCGTTACCGTTTCGTAGCGAAGACGTTCCACACAGCCTGCAACGGGGCAGGATCTAATAGTACTTGCAGTGGGTGGGAAAAAAAGAACTTGAGTGTCGATAACGCATTTTAGGTTTCCGGTTGCGCTTTGACATTCAGCAAGGGACTGAAGCCAAGGAAATCCATTCAACCGATTCGAATCACGTATAAATCGTATATATTCGATGGGTTCCTGTGCAAGATAAAACGCAGTAATTTGTTCTCGGGCAGCATACGTCAAGTACAAGCTTTTTGAAGCTATCCCGAGAACACCCGAAACAACGATCATGAGAATCGTCGTTGCAAGAAGCGTCTCCATCAGCGTAAATCCCTTCTTTGCTTGTATGTTTTCTTTTTGCATGAGATTTATGGTATGTCAGGCAGACGTTGTGTCACCATTGTCTCCAGGTTAAATGCTGTTATCTTCCGCGGATCGGCTGCCGGGCCAACTTGTCCTTGCAGTCGAATAATAACAACAGGCTGTTTATTGTCGGCAGGACTGCTATTCCAAACAGTAAATGAAAGACCTGTGATTACGATGTCCGGCGCTGTAATCGGAACAAATCCTGTACTCGTATTTTTCTGTCGCTCAATCTGATTTGTTACCGTGTTAAGGCGGTACACATAATTATCATTCGGGTCTGTAATACTGCCATTTGCCTCTTCAAAAACAATCGAATTAGCAGCGATTAGACAACTATTCGGCATATCACGCGCAGGAGAAATCACGGAATAATCACAGTGATACGACATTCCCGTGCGCAACGTACGCGCCATACTTTCGAGAGCAAAATCAACATTGTCTATCGCAAGCTGTATTGTCCGTGTTTTCCTGTTTGCATCCAAGATAGAAAAAATTGCTCCTGATGAGACAAGCATAACAATCGTAAAGACAAAAATAGCAACGAGCATCTCGACAATAGTAAAGC
>JAHFLU010000017.1:0-2486 GCA_023264615.1 bacterium
ACTCCTATACGGAGAATCCCTCACGTATGAACGCATCTGTCCTTACCTCTCTTGCAGACACGCTTAGAGAGATGCAAAGACTTATCAGCGCTCTGGCGGGAGAATAGCCTGCGGGAGTGCATACATAAATCAAAGACGAAGGCATGAACATTGTGAAGGGTATATTGTGTTATACATGTGTCGCCAGCTCTGGCAGGAATATATGTCCCTCGAATTGCCGAATCGCAGTTCCAACAGCGTCTACGAGGGCGCGCATAAAACACAAAAGGAGGCGAAAGCCTCCTTTTGTCGCTCAGTATAAGAGATAAAGTGTAAAGGATAAAGATGTCAGGAATGCTCCGTTTTGTCACACACAATGTTATGATAAAGAACCCGGAGAAAAAATATCGGCTCGAACCATATTTTGATTTTGTGGGAAGAAAGATTTTTAATCATATGAATCAAAAGGGATTTGTAAATATTATTGTAATCGTTTTAGTGGTCTTACTCGTTGGCGTGATTGGATATTTTGTTAAACCGACACCTACCACTCCAACAACCGCTACATCATCGCTCACCTCTAATCAGGTACCCCCAACTTCATTAGTGCAAGCTACATGGAAGTCCTGTAAAAATACAAAGCTTGGCTTTGAAATCCAGTATCCATCCGAGTGGCTAATCTATTTTCCCTCTGGTTCGCAAGGCGCAGCCGAGAGACCGCCTATCATATTAAATTCATGCGAGGATGCCGATGATGCTGTTATGTTGGGACCTAAGGAAGATCAGCAACCGACAGGAATTTATATTAGTGTATGTAATACTGAATGCTTGAATACGACTATTTATAAAGGTGCGCGAACTCTTGATGTATATCTCCCTAAGTTAACAGGGACATATACTATCAACGCAGATCGAATCGATGGAGAAAAAGTTGCAACTACCGAGTCAGATCTTATGGTACTTTTCCACAACGGTGCAATGTATGAAATTATCCTTTTTAAATATACGGATGAAAGCACTCGCCACCATCTTGTGGAAACGCTGAAATTTTCAAATTAATCTTCGGTTGAATTGCCGCCAAAGAAAAACTTGTCGTATAATCGGGACAGATAATCGGATCCCGATATATGCGATATACGACATAAAAGAATCGTGATTGTCTCGATATACTAGTGTCTACGAGGGCGCGTTCGTTGCTTTGATTAATTCCGCGGGGATTTAATTGTATCTGTGGAAAAGTAATTTTTAAAAGATTTTTGTAATGGTATCATGACTGATATCTTATTAAATTTTTTGTAAATGATGAAAAACAAAAAGAAGAAAAATGACACGCGCAATGCGCTCGACATCGATACAGATACAACGATTGGCACCCCGCTTGCGATTCTCGGCGTGGTCTTCTTTGCTGTAGTTGCTGGACTCGTCGTTCAAATGGACGTTTTCAGCACAGGTGTGGATATACAAAACAGAGCAGCGGTTGTAGCGATTCCGCACAGTGTTGCGACGACTACCAGCGAAGCAGTGGTTCAGCCATAATATAACTATAGAAAAACCTCCACTTGGTCGAAAGACCGTGGAGGTAAAGGCGGGGATACCGCGAAGTGGCCTTGCCACGCAAAAACCAGAAAAGTAACTATCTGGTTTTTCTGTTTGGAGAGTATCTCGATATACCCTTTTTGTCAAGCGGCGTGTGTGCGCGTGCGGTGGAAGTGCAGATGATTGACAGCGCTTCTCTCCCTGCCTTATGGTATCGAGAGGCGGTAAAGAAAGAATCTACAGAGAGAGGGGATGAAAATGGCCGACATATTGAAGAATAGACGCGACGAAAGAACAGAGCTTATCGTTCTCGGTTCGACGGGCTCAATCGGACAGCAGACACTCGAGGTTGTGCGTGCTCTTCCAAAAGAATTTCGCATCGTGGCGCTTTCCGCGCGTCGCAACATTAAACTTCTTAAGGAACAGATGGATGAGTTCCAACCATTGCGTGTCGCAGTTACAGACGAAGATGCGGCAGCAGCATTGCGCTTTGGTACTAAGATTCCTGTTTTTACAGGGAAGCATGCGCAGGTTGACGTATGTTCTGGAGACAGCGGGGACGTTGTGGTAAACGCGATCGTCGGTATGGCAGGTATCGAGCCGACACTTTTCGCACTCTCGCATTGGAAGACGGTAGCTCTTGCAAATAAAGAAACGATTGTGTCTGCTGGCAAGCTCGTTATGGACATGGCGCACCAGCATCAAACGCAGCTTATTCCTGTCGACTCGGAACCGAGCGCAATCTATCAATGTTTGCAAGGGCAACGGGATAAATCGATCAAACGCTTGATCCTCACTGCTTCGGGCGGACCGTTTCGCAACGCTTCGCTTGAAAAGATGCGCATGGCTTCTGTGGAAGACGCGCTGGCGCATCCGACGTGGAGTATGGGAGAAAAAATCTCCGTCGATAGTGCGACGATGATGAACAAGGGTTTCGAGGTCATCGAAGCGATGCATCTATTCAATCTTCC
>JAHFLU010000017.1:2586-4885 GCA_023264615.1 bacterium
TGCTTCTGGTTCAAGCGCTGTCCATTGATCGGGTGCATTGTTCACGTATGAGGACATTTTTGATTGGGCCTCGACCACCGCAAAAACAGCGATATTATTTTCAAAGAGGACCATAGTCCTCAAATCCTTGCTATCGCCGTAGACGGCTACTTGAACATTGTCTTTGATACAGAGGAGTGTTCCAATGTGGGGCAATTCCCCGATATTGTGCTCTCCAATCATCTGTGGCTGTGGAAGGACATTTGCATACGCGAGAGAAAAGACAGAGATGAAAAGCAATGCGATAAAGAACAACTTTTTCAGCATATTATATCTCCTTTCGTGAGAATAGTGCTGTTTCTAGGATTGTAACGGTACTGCATATTTACGCAAGTTTCTGATTGAAAATCGTTTCACTCTGTACTATGATTGCAACGAACTGCCGATGTAGCTCAGATGGTAGAGCACGTTCTTGGTAAGAACGAGGTCTCCGGTTCAATCCCGGACATCGGCTCTAGTTTTATAGAAAAACTAGGATACTACGTGGTATGATGTCGAGATACATACTACGTTAGTTCAATAAATATAATGACAGAGAGTCTTATTATTGGAGCATTTTTAGGAGGACTCGTTTCGTTTCTCGCGCCTTGTGTACTCCCGATAATTCCAGGTTTTCTTGCATATCTTGCGGGAGCAAGTACGACAGAGACAGACTCGGAGCGTAAAGAGATATTTATCAACAGTGTTTTCTTTGTGCTCGGTTTTGGAATTGTTTTCGCGTTGCTTGGGGTGTTCCTTAATACACTTCTTGAAAATATTGCGTATGGCGTGCAACTGTGGCTCTCACGAATTGGGGGCGTGATGATTATTTTCTTTGGTCTGTACTTGGTTGGTTTGATTAAAATTCCTTTTTTAGAGAAAGAGTACAAATTCGGAGTAAAAACAAAATTCACGTCTCGCTACGCCACATCATTTCTTTTCGGTCTGGCATTTGCTGCTGGCTGGACGCCCTGTGTTGGCCCGGCCTTGGGCGTTATTCTCGGGCTTGCAGCAACGGCGCCCGGATCGGCCTTCATTCTTCTTTTGACGTATGCATTGGGGTTGGGGATACCATTTCTCATTGTTGGAGCTTTTACCGCTCAAGCAGGAGAATTTATTAATCGCCACGCCATGGGTCTAAAGTACCTTAATATTGTTTTTGGAGTTATTCTTCTTGCCCTTGGTGTTCTTGTTTTCACGCAGAAACTTTCATTGGTCGCTAACTTTGACTTTTTAAATAAAATACTTCTCCGATAAATACAATGGTGACTACAAAACGATATATTCTCATAGCAGTTATTGCGCTTATCGGTGGTGCGATATATTTTATTAATTCAACGGGTGTAAAGAGAACTGGGTCAAATGATGCGGTATCTGTTACTCCGCGAATGAGCATAGATACGAACGGAACAGAGAATGCGATACCAAGCAAATATCTTTCCGCAAAAGTAAAATCAGAACGGTATGCATTGGCAAAAGAAATTACTACTCCCGATGGGTTTATAAACACAGAAGACAAGCCGATTACGCTTGGTAGTCTTGTTGGCAAGAAAGTTATCCTTCTTGATTTTTGGACGTACAGCTGTATCAATTGCCAACGAACCACCCCATATCTCAATGCTTGGTATGAGAAATACAAAGATAAAGGTTTTGTAATCGTTGGTATCCATACGCCCGAATTTGAATTTGAAAAAGAATACGATAATGTCAAAATGGCAGTGGAGAAGTTAGGTATCAAGTTTCCCGTTGTTCTTGATAATGACTATTCAACATGGACTGCATATAAAAATCGGTATTGGCCGAGAAAATATCTCATTGATATTGACGGGTATGTTGTCTTCGATCACATCGGAGAAGGCGGCTACGAAGAGACGGAACAAAAAATCCAAGAGGCATTGAGTGAGCGCATGGCTGTTTTGGGAGAGAGTGGAGCAATTGAGGGGTCGCTCACAAAAGAAGTCCTTGTTCAAAATAATGCCCGAAGTCCTGAAACCTATTTTGGTGCTCAACGAAATACCTTCTTTGGCAATGGATCAGCGGGTGTTTCCGGAAATCAGAATGATCTTACTCTTCCGGAGAAGCTCGAGAGAAACACACTCTATCTTTCCGGCGATTGGAACATTACAGAGGAGTTTGCCGAAAACAACTCGATTGACGCAAAGATCGTCTATTCGTACATCGGGAAAGATGTGTTTCTCGTAGCAAAAGCTGATACGGAAAGTAGCATTGAAGTGCTTCGCGATGGCAAACCGCTTGGCGCTGAAGCGGGAGCTGATATTAT
>JAHFLU010000017.1:4985-18289 GCA_023264615.1 bacterium
ACTTTCAGGTTTGGCCAGTTTGATTCGGTGACCTCTCCAGACTGGAGTGTTACTTTGCCTTGCTTGTTTATTGTCAGGTGTGCCGGTGTGTTTGTTGCTCTGTCCGAGAGGACCTCGCGCGAAAATTCATTCGAATTTTCCATGACCATGTGTTTGTCATCATTCTCATCGCGGTCTTTTTCTTTTGCTTTCGCGGGCAGCGTTGTCGCGAATATAATGGCCGCGGTTGCCGCGACAAAAAACCCTATAAGTACGATGCTGTATGCCAGTTTCGATGTTGAATACATATCTATATATAATAAAAATAAGCCAATAATTTCATACCATACCATTCTACTCTGTTAATGCAGAAAATGCGAGTTCGTGACAGATTGAGCCTCTTCATTTATATGCAAAAGTTTGGTAGAGTACGATGCGTCGCCGATGTAGCTCAGTTGGTAGAGCAAACGCTTCGTAAGCGTTAGGTCGTCGGTTCAAATCCGACCATCGGCTCCAAAATTGTAGAAAAGGATACAGAAGTATCCAAAACGTAGGACGCGCGGACGTACTTTGTCAAAAAATTCCTGAATGATGAAAGGCTCCTGCGACACTGCCCTCAATACTTTGGGCAGGGTTTGCTTTGGGGCGGTTGGCAACGCGTTCAATAAAAAATCAAATCATACTATAATTGTGTTATGCTGAACGATCAACTATTAAGCTATATTAAACAAGCTAGAGAAGCAGGCACAAATGATGCCCAAATTCGTGATGAATTGTTGCGGAATGGATGGATTGATTTAGATATTAGCGAAGCGATGGGACAGAAGTCAGAGCAGCTACGAGAAAGTATTGCTGATAAACCTAAACACAAATTAAAGTTATGGTTGAAAATTCTTCTGACAATAGTCGGCGTGTTTGTCGTTCTTGCTGGAGTAGTTGCGGCTACATATTACATGCAGGAAAGAGCTATTGCTCATTTAGATAAAAATGGTTCTGCAGAATACAAGCAATATGTAGAATTCATAAATAAAATCAATGAAGGATGGCCTGCCATAGAAGCTGAAGTGAAGGCCAAAGGGTCCAGCCCTCAAGAGATTGAATTAGCAAAAAAGGATTATCTCAACTTTATGGGCTCCACAATTCTTCTAAAAGCCCAACTCGAATCATCTTTAAGCGATATCGAGAAAAAAGCTATTTTGCAAAAATTAGTTCAATTAGGAATTGACAATAAATCTACTCTTACTAAAAATACTGGGTGTGAATATACAGAACAAGAATTACCACTACAGGATTTCTTCATTGGAGCCACTCTGAAATTCAAAAAACCTATGATGTATGTTGATTGGGCGGACGAGAAGAAAAAAGATTGCTCGCCCCTATTATCAGCAACCAAATTCTTTCTTAAATCTACGAGTGCTTGGGATAGTACTATCTTTGATAAAGATGGCATCACTGTGCACCAAATTGATCCGTCAACCACCTTCACTGTGGAAAAAAGAATTTTGGTAAAACGAGGAGGGCTTTTTGGCGAAGACCACGAGCGTTATATTCTCCGTGATAGCAACGGCATTGTTTCAGCTCCAGCTTTCTTCTATATATTTGACCAAGATTATAAAGGCGAGACCGCAGACGACGGCGAAATTGGTTCTGAACTCTACAAAGACGGTAAATTAGTTGGACATGTAGTTTCAGATATTAGAAGTAGTGGAGTTTGGATACAGGGCACTCAAGTACCGAAAGAGGTAATTGATGCTCATACTCCCCCAAAACCGACCTCATTTCCAGGTACAACATCGAAACGTACTGAATTTATGGAGCGAGTAATGTTGGCTATTGGTGATGGAAAGATAATCAATTTTACGAATAAAGAATTAATGGATAATGATTTAGGTAAAGATTTATATACATATCAAAACGGAGAAATAATTAACAACTTTGGTGGTAAAATATCACTGAAAAAGAATGGTGATAATGTTTCCGTGATATTTGAAAAAATTCCTAAAGAAGAAGAGTGTTATCAGTTCTATTACATAAATGATCCCGAATTATATGGTTTTAAGGAAAGCTATATTGATGGTGTTCTTGAACAGTATGATTTTACCGGATCAAAAAACCGGAATCCTATAATCGAAGCGTTTAAACAAAAAGTGTGTTACTCAGGAAAAGAAACAGTAACCATAGAATTTAGAGGCAATATAAATGATATTAAACAGCAGGCAGGTTTTATCAAAAGAATGAATACTCCTAAATACTAACCCAGTCCTGCTAGATCATAAAATTATTCTAATTTTTGCGAACCGCCCCAAAGCAAACCCCGCCCGCATTCATTAGTTCACCAGACTTTCTTTATGCTCGCTAACTGCAATGCTATACTATCTCTGTTATGACATGCTCTTTTGATGCCATGAAAAGAAACATCTGCACTTTGTTTGCTGTACTCTTGCTTTGCTTTGCCTTTTCGGTCTCTGCCCAAAGCACAACTACTTCTGCGACGACAACCACAACGCGTGCCACTCCCTCAACCACTGACCTCCTCTCACAAATACAGGAACTCCTGCGTCTTGTCACCAGCTTGCAAGAACAGCTCAATACGCTCAAAGCAGAACAAACACAGCCGGAAACACAAAACGGCGCGTCAAGCAGTTCCTCCCGATCAACACAAGCGACAGCTCCAGTCGAAGATGTTTCAGAATCTCTTGTATCTGTGGCGACGAGTACTCCTGTGTTTACGCATGTTCTTCTGCGAAACAGTAGCGGACATGAGGTACATGAATTGCAAGTCTTTCTTGCCTCACTTTCTGGAATCTATCCTGAAGGTCTTATTACTAACTTCTATGGCCCACTGACAGAGAAAGCAGTACAGCGTTTTCAAGCAGAGTATGGTATTGCTGATGGTGGCACTCCTCAAACAACCGGCTACGGTGTCGTTGGCGTAAAAACCAGAGCAAAGATATATGAACTCATGACAGAAGGAGCGGGAAGAAGCAACAATATACCACAAGGACTACTCTCCGCTCCCGGTATACAAAAAAAGCTTGCAACAACTCCACAGGAAGGAACGACGACAATACCGGCCATTCCTGCGCAAGCGCGTGGACAAACAGGTACAACCACCATCCCCGCAATTCCCGCGCAACCCGCAATAAACGCTACCTCGACGGCAACCTCTACACTTCCAATTCCTATTGTGCCTCCAGGTACTCCGCCTCCCACATTCGTACCGACACCGACGCCAATCGTGTCTCCAGGAGCGCCTGCACCAGTAGCGACAACAACGACGACCGTCACGCCGAGTCAAACTCTTCCACTGCCCAATCCAGCAACGTCAAGCTCGCATAGCTGTGGTACACCCGTGTATGTGCCTCGAGACTTTTCCTCTATACAAACAGGGCTCAATTCAGCATGCAGTGGAGATACGGTGTTTGTGAGTGCTGGCACATACTATGAGAATATCAAGATACCCCGCTCCCGCCTCACTTTAAAAGGTGTGCCGGGCACCACCTCTGGACAAGTTATTATTGACGGTGGAAGTAAAGGAGATGTGGTTTCCGCAAAGAACGTATCGGATTTTGCGATTGATGGCTTTACGCTTACAAACGGGAGAAGTAGTTACCCTGACGAAGGAGCGGGATTGGCAATTATTCCAGACACCGATGGTGTCATGAATTATAATGCTGGTGTGACCATTGTCCGGAATCTTATTGTTAAAAATAATATTACGGGCATAGCTGTTTGGAATACGCACAACGGCAACGTTATGCTTGAGCGTAACCTCATTGTTGAGAATATGAGCAATGGTATCGATGGAGAAAGTTCGGGTAATTCTATGTTGACTCTTAGTAATAATACAATTGTTTATAATGGGAAAGATGGGTATTACGATAACACGACAAGTGGTGGTTTGCGACTATTCAAAAATAATATCATTGTAAACAATGGTAGATATGGAATTGGCTCTAGACATATAGTTGTGAAAACTATTCTTTACAACAATACTTGGAATAATTTCTTGGGCAATTATCATGAATGGGAGACGGCAAGCAATATCTTTTTCTCACCTTCCCCTGGCACAGGAGAACTGTCAGTTGATCCAAAATTTGTAAGTCTTTCTGATTATCATCTTCAGTCTGGTTCCCCTATGATCAATGCAGGAGATCCGAGTACATTTGATCCTGACGGATCACGTGCCGATATGGGTGCGTATCCTTTTGTTGGTGTAGCAGTAGTAACCGATACTACTCCACCGGTGATTTCAAATGTTACCGCGATTACCTCTTCAACAAATGCAACTATTACCTGGAGTACGGACGAAGCATCGGATTCACAAGTTGAATATGGTGTAACAGCGAGCTATGGAACAGAGATACCACTTAATACTTCGCTTGTCACGAGCCATACGATGAACATATCTGGATTAAGTGCGGGTACGCAATACCACTATCGAGTAAAATCAAAAGATGCCGCAGGAAATCTGACGAAGGGGACAGTGAATACATTTGACTATACGTTTACGACACCAGCAAGCGCGACTGTTACGTTAGTCGCTCCAACATATATTCGCGCAGATTGGGTGTATAGCTGGGGAGATATACGTGATAATACAATGGGTCGAGGAGTAATCTTTCAGTATCCAACAGATGCTGGTAAAAAAACAACAAAGTTTCGTTTGTATGCTAGAAATCCAGGAGAAAGCTCTTTTAGTATAGCGGCAGAATTTACCGGCATTGATTCCACTTCTTGCGCTCAGACAGATAAGAGTATCGTTGGCCAGTGGATACTTGATAATAATGGTTCATGTGGTTATTGGAATGCTCATTATGTTAAAGATGGAAGTACAACGGCGTATGTCATGGGGGTAATGTCCATGCCGCTTTCAACATATTCTGTTGGTGAGTATAGTTATTACTTTACTGCTGTTGATGCAAATGGTGTAGAGGGTAGTCCGTCGCCAACTGCTCGACTTGCGTATATAAATCCGCTAACCATTGTTTCCCCCACCGCGAATCAGACATTTGGAACACTTACGCCGACATTCCAATGGACGGTGAATAGCGATACGCCGTCAACCTTGCCGCACTTCGTAATTGTTTTTGATAAATCCAACACAACAAACCCAATCTGGTCTCCTTATTTTTCCGGTGGTACGAGCAAAATGTACAGTGGTTCAACGCTTGATCCGGCTAAACAATATATATTTTCTGTTTTCGGAATTGATGTCGATACTGGGCAAAATAAATCTACGCTGATTATGCCAAATTCAGTGCGTGACTTTACAGTAGCTTCGGCTACAACTACCGCCTCTGTCTCACTCAATAATCTTGCCTCAATTATTGCATCGCTCATGGAACTTCTGCAGAAGATTCAGAGCACTCTATAGTTTTTGAAAATTGTACAAAACAGGAAACAGCGCTCGAGCGCAGTCGTAAATATACTCAAAAATTAATGGGTGGGGATCTAAACAAAAACGCAACTGATGCTCCGGAGAATTCTCCAGTGGAGACTGTTTCGGCACAAGATAAAAAAGCTCCAATAATTGTTTTTGTGCTTGTTTGTATAATTGCTACAACAGCTTATTTCATTTATTTAAATTCAAATATAAGTAAAGTAAGCATATCGATTACTTCTCCTTCAAAGGATGGAGGAGGGATGCAACAAAAACCAATGATTCAAACCAATGTTGGTTCTCCGGTTGACCATGCAACATATCTTCAAATTCAAAGCTTAATGCAAAAAACTCGATTTTCTAAGCCAGAAGTAGTTGAAAGTAGTCTTAGAGCGTTTGATATTGATAACGACGGCGATCAGGACGTGTTAGGTTTTTTGAAGCGCACAAACTACTTTTTTAGCACTTGGCATCGCAATGGAACAGAGTTTGATTACTACGAAGACACTTATAATGATTTTCGGTTAAGTGAAAAATATGATGGGTTATCATGTTCAATTGATGATTTAGCAGTTGGGCGCGTTACTCTGGCTTGTGCCCAATTAGGGCAAGAATATTTGACCACTCTTCGTTACCAAAAAAATGGTGTTGGGTATTACAGAGATGTCGATGCTCATATTGTTACGTTTGACACGAATACAAGCTGGTCTGAATACATCAGTAAAAAAGGAGGAATACAGTTTAAGTATCCGCCAGATGTTCAGATTTCAGAAAAAACGTATGCAGTCTACGATGACTTAATCACGATCATCACTGCTAAACGTGGTAGCAAAATACTTTTTGAGATTAAAACGGTTCCACAAAAGGATGATGGGGGTGGGGGCGTGATCTATCTTGCCCAAAAAACAATTTTCCTTAAATTACTCGATGATAGTTATTTATCAAGAAACTGGATGGGAGGAGAATCTGCTTCACAGGAGCTCGGCGTATTTTACGATAGAGCAAATGCCTATAAAGAAAATAATGTAGGAGATACGTTCGCATCAAATGATGCAGCTAATATACATAACAACAAGAAGTATACTTTATTTACACCGCTTACATCAGAAAACATTTTGAAAGAAATAGATACTATATTTGCGTCAATCAAGTATATAGAAACTCCGGCTACTGAAGATGCGGAAATTATATCTCTTCAAAGTAGCCCAATTTCGCTTGGTAACGTCGTTACATTAGAAGTTCCAGGTTATGTAACTGAACGTCAACCTGCAACAGAGTCTGGTGCTCTTGAAGAAAAGGATTTGGCAGTAATTTTCATTAACTCACCGATATATCAACCATCCTCCCTAAACCTCAAACTTCTTCCATTTGGTTCAATAGGAAAAATAAACGCTATTGGAGGGGGTGGGTACGACGTTGCGAAGAACAGCTGTTTCGGCTTTGAAAAAGATATTGTAACGCCTACAGAAAAAATTGGCGTAAATCAAGTATGTAGCTTTGGATTTGGTGATGCGGGATTCTCAAGTGAAGGTTATTACATACTGGATCCTAAGAGAAAATACATAGTGAGCGTAACTCAAGACGGTGAATATTCTGACCATTACGAAACGCTCGATCCAGATTTGAAAAATATTGTTGAAAGTGTGCGCTTTTCTACTCAATAGTTAGTCTTCGCTTCCAAAAATTCCTGAATAAAGGAAGCTGCCGCGCCGCTCTCGCTTGGAAAAAATTCGCGCCGGAAAAATTAGATTTCAAGAAATTTATTTGAAACAGAAACTCCTTTGAGTTTCTGTTTTTGGTTTGACTTGATAAAAGTTTGGTGACAGTATCCATTATAGAAATTACACTCAAACAACTAAATAGGAGAATGGCCATATGAGAGACGTACATCAGGAAATCCAGAGCATTCTTGAGCTGGAAGCTCAAGCGAGCGCTGTGGAGACCAATGCTCAAGCCATTTCTGCGCAGGCGAACGAGAAGATGAAGGAGCTCCACGAACGAATCAAACGCGGAGCGACAACGGGAGACAGAATCAAGGACTTTGTGATCGCGCGTTACGGCTTTCTGAACGAGGAGATCGAAGCGGTGTATCGCGATCTCGAGGCGAGGGTCGGCCAGCATGTCGGCGAGTTTGTCCTGATGATCGCCAAAGAGGAGAACTTTCACGGTTGCGCTGGACTCGGCTACAGACCGAAGGACGAAGACTATGTCCTTGACGAACACTTCTATCTCGGCATTCTCAAAGACGGTGCGCTGGTGCTGAATCTGGCAGATGACAAGTGCGAGCTTCCGACTGGCAATCACGTCCGATGTTGGGATTCATGGCGCGAGAATGTGAAACTCGCCGAGGGGAACCTGAACTCCGGTTGGCCTCACGATTTCGGCCTCAATCTTAACAAGCAACTCAAGCGTAGGAATCCGATGGCGTGTTTCCAAAAAGAACCGGATCTCGTGCTTGAAATGAAGATCGGAGATGCTGAAGTTAAGGAGTGGTTCGAGAAGCGACCTGGGCATCATCTCGTCGTTCTTCAGAAGGCGTCGCGCCTTCTTGGCCGGGCAACCGAGGAATCGCCGCAACTTGCGGAGGAACTCCAGCGACGGCGCGATACTGTCGCCAAGCGGTTGACTGAACTCGTCAAGGAGCGCGACCAACTCAAGCAGAAGATTGCGCGCATCTTTGGAGCAGTAAAGAGGGGCGTGTATTCGTCGGACGGCGTGGGCGTTACTGTATGCGAAACCGAGGATGATGCGCGCGTCATTTCAATGGGGCCGCGTCAGAAACTCAGGGAAGTCGAGAGTGAAATCAAGAGACAACTCAAGGTCGCTCTCGAACTCGGCATGGCCGATGTTCAGCTTCTTTCTATCCAACAACTATGTCAGGAGTATGAAGTCAAAGCATTGTAGCTCTGGCACAGAATCAACACGACGGGGCGTCGCAACAGAAGTGCGTGACGCCTCTTTTCTTTTGTAAATTGATTTTGTGACGTTTTTTTGATTCGGCGCGAATTTTTTCCAAGCGAGGGCGGCAGCTTCCTTTATTCAGGAATTTTTGATAAAGTAGGTTCGAGCGTGCTCGTAAATATACTCCAAAATTAGAGATTTGGTTTTCTTTGGTGAGAACAGCCTGTGCACAAGAGGCTGTTCTTTTATGTTGCTTGGGTAGTACAATAAAAAAGCGAGTCTGCAAAGGGTTTATACGCTAAGGGATTAGTCTTTTATACTAAGATGAAAATGATTAAAAAAGATACACTGCTTTTGATAGGTTCTGCTCTTGTATGCACATTATTGCAGGTGCATGTTGTGTTTGGTGCAGTTGCTGCGCCCATTGTTTCCAAACAGGGGTATGGTTTGGGAGCGCGATTGCAGCAGGGAGGTGATGCGGTCGTGGGAAGCTGGAACAAGACACACTTTGATTTTACGTTTATGTATGAGGGAGACAGCTCTGCACTCAAAGCGTTTCGTTTGTACGAAAAAACTCCGAGTGCGTCATCTTTCAGCCAAGTTGTTGAATTTGGCAGCTTGCTTGATGTAACGGGTTCTCATGCTGCAGTTTCGGGAACATGGTCGTTAAACCGCCTGAATTCTACTTGGATTGTTTCAAAACGTAATACGGCTTTACTGACAAACGAACCGGTTCCGCTTTACGAACTGACATCGGCGTTTGCTCCCGGCATACACAGCTTTTATGTTACTGCTGTTGATTCGTACGGCTCTGAAAGCGCGCCGTCGCAGACGTTTAATCTCACTATTCTCGGGCCAATACAAATTTTGGAACCTACCGCAAACGCAGTGCTTCCTTTGCAGCCGACGTTGCGCTGGAATGTGGTGCTTCCCTGGCCGGATAATCAAGTGCTGTACCTTGTGAATATCTATGATGGGACAAAAACAGTGTGGTCAAAAACGTTGATTAGTAAAACCGGTGAGCTCGTCTATGAGGGTCCAAGCTTGGATCCTGCAGCGACATATACGCTTCACGTGGAAGGTCGCTGGACAAGCGATACGTTAAAACCGCTGCAAACATATTTTGCCGGGTCACAAGATAGTGTATTTCATGTGAGTGAGACCCCGCCTGTTCCGCAGATTGTACCACCTCCGACGCCTACGCCATCGGCTGCGCCGATTGTGTGTACACAGGATACGAAAGCGTGTTCGGATGGAAGTTTTGTGGGACGAAGAGCGCCAGCCTGTGAATTTCAAGCATGTCCGGTTGCGAAAACAGTTTCCCCGAAACCTACGGTACTCCCCGTTGTGCCAAAGACAACCGCACCAGTAAAACCAGTCATTGAAAAGCCTGTACTGCTCCCGCCGCCTGCAAATTCTCAAAAAATAGAAGAGAAACCAAAGACACAAGAACATATATCCACAACAGCGCCAGAGGTTCGGAATGAGAACCAAGAATTGCCGCGTGGCTTTTTCGCTCGAATGTTGAAAAGATTATTATCGATTTTTGGTCTGAAGTAGCAGAGGAGTTTTTTGAAAGTGTTGTCTGGATTTGCTATCATGCCTGCATGGATGAACGAGAAGAACGGCTTCAGAAGATCGAGGAATTGATGAAAGAGCCTGATTTTTGGAAAAACAAAGAAGAGGCCCAGCAGATTATCAAGGAATACAATGCGCTCAAAGATGGTAGCACAAGCAGCGGCAAATATGACGAGGGCGACGCGGTCATGACGATTTTTGCAGGCGCGGGCGGTGATGATGCTGAAGATTTTGCGCGCATGCTCTACGAAATGTACGGAAAGTATATTTCCCAAAAAGGGTGGGGTGTTTTTGTTTTGAACGACAATGAAAATACACAGGGCGGCTTTCGCAACGTGACATTCGAGATTTCGGGGAGAGGCGTGTACGGGACGTTGAAGAATGAATCTGGTGTGCATAGGCTCGTACGCATCTCGCCATTTAATGCGAAGAAATTGCGACAGACATCATTTGTGATGGTGGAAGTTATTCCTAAGTTTGAGAAAACAGGAGATGTGGAAATCGCAGATTCTGATTTGAGGGTTGAACTCTCAAAAGCGGGCGGCGCGGGCGGGCAAAATGTGAATAAGCGTGAGACTGCCGTGCGCATCGTGCATATTCCGACGAATCTCTCGGTGCACGTCACATCAGAACGAAGCCAGGGGCAAAATAAAGAAAAGGCACTGGCGATTTTGCGTGGAAAATTGTATCATAGAGAGGAGGAAGAACGGAAGAAACGTCAGAAAGGCCTCTCTGTATCCGCGACGACGTCAGCAGAATGGGGGAATCAAATTCGATCGTACGTGCTGCATCCGTACAAAATGGTAAAAGATCATCGCACCGATGTGGAAGTGCATGATACGGATGCGGTTTTGAACGGCAAAATTGAGGTATTTATTGAAGCAGAGAAATCTTTAGAATAGCGCAGAGACTGTGCCACATGATTTATTTTGATAAAGTTACAAAAACATATCTCGATAATTTGAAAGCGCTCGATGAAGTGACGCTCTCCATTGAGCCCAAAGAAATGGTCACGATTGTCGGCCATTCTGGCGCAGGCAAGTCGACACTCATCAAAATGCTGCTTGCAGAAGATGAGCCGACGACAGGCAGCGTGTATTTTGAGTCGGTGGACATTCATTCTTTAAAACGCAGCCTGCTCACGCAGTATAGGCGGCGGATCGGTATCATATTCCAGGACTTTCGTTTACTGCCGCACAAGACAGCGTATGAGAACGTTGCTTTTGCGATGGAAGCCGCAGGCCGGAGTGACGAGGAGATTGAATCGGATGTGCCGTATGCGCTTGAGCTTGTTGATCTGCGTGAAAAAATATGGAACTTTCCAAGCGAGCTTTCGGGCGGGGAACGCCAGCGTGTTGCGATTGCGCGCGCGATCGTGAACCAGCCGGATGTGCTCGTGGCAGACGAGCCAACGGGCAATCTTGATCCGATGAACACTTATGATGTGGTGCAGATTTTGAAAAAGATACATGATCTCGGCACGACCGTTATACTGACGACACACAACAAAGGTGTCGTCGATTCTATTGATAAGCGGGTTGTGACGATGGAGAAAGGCAAGATTATCAAAGATGTGAAACACGGCAAATTGACTTTGTAAAAATGGCCCTTAACAACCCAAAGATACCAGCATGATGACATCAATGAAAAGAATATTGCGCGCAGGGTTTCTCGCATTTTGGCGAAACAGCGTTGTCTCTGTCGCATCCGTATTCGTGATGACCGTAACCCTTTCCGTTATTGGCTCGATTATTTTTACCCAAGTGACGCTTCAGACGACCCTTGCGCAGATCTCGGATAAGGTGGATGTGAATGTATATTTCGTGACGACTGCTCGGGAGGAAGATATTCTTGCAGTCAAGACAGCACTTGAAGGACTGCCCGAAGTCGCAGCGACCGAATATGTGACGAAAGACAAAGTGTACCAAGATTTTCGAACGCGCCATGAAAATGATTCGCTGACCCTCCAGGCACTCGATGAGCTTGAAGAAAATCCGCTTGGTGCGATTCTCAATGTCCGTGCAAAAGAGACATCTCAATACGCGAGCATTGCCCAGTTTCTTGAGACCTCGGATCTTCTCAAGAAAAACGAAACGCCGATTATCGATAAAGTAAATTATCAGCAAAATAGGGCGGCGATTGACAAACTCGCTGCTATTATCGCCTCGTCGGAGAAGATTGGTCTGTTCGTGACGGCTATTCTTGTTGTGATGTCTATTCTCATTACCTTTAATACGATCCGCCTTGCGATATTCACATCGAAAGATGAAATTACGGTGATGCGCCTCGTTGGTGCAAGTTCTGCATTTTCCCGCGGCCCGTTTATTGTGCAGGGGATTATGGCAGGCCTTTCATCAGCTGTTATTGCGCTCGCAATCTTTTATCCGCTTACGTACTGGCTTGCGCCGTTCACGACAGACTTTTTCAGCGGTCTGAATCTGTTCAGCTATTACGTCGATAATTTTCCCCAATTTTTTCTCATGATTATGGGTTCAGGAATAGCACTTGGTTCGATTTCGAGTGTGCTTGCGGTGCGCAAGTATTTGAAAGTATAGAATGCTTTATGAGAATTTTTAAAAACAGCGGGCGCACGAACAAAAGAAGCGCCCTTCGCTTCGCCGTATTCATTAAAACTATATGAAGAAAAAAGAGCATAAATATGTATTCGTGGTTGGTGGTGTGATGTCGGGTGTCGGCAAAGGGATCGCGACCTCGTCCATAGGCAACATTCTCAAGGCGCGCGGCTATGCCGTGACGGCGATGAAAATCGACCCGTATGTGAATGTTGATGCAGGCACGATGAACCCGACGGAACATGGCGAAGTGTTTGTGCTTGCTGATGGTATGGAATGCGATCAGGACATGGGCAACTACGAGCGCTTTCTCGATTGCAATCTTACAAAGACCAATTATATGACGACAGGGAGTGTATATCTCTCGGTCATCAACAAAGAGCGCAACCTTGCATACAAAGGAAAATCAGTGAGCGTTGTACCCCATATTCCGCTTGAGGTGATTAGTAAAATTAATGCTGCGGTTGCGGAAAATAAAGCGGAGATCGTCGTCGTCGAGGTCGGCGGCACAGTGGGCGAATATGAAAATATTCTTTTTCTTGAAGCGGTGAAAATGCTCAAGATTCGTCATCCTGAAGATGTGGTGCTTGTACTCGTGTCATTTTTGCCTGCAATGGGGGCGAGTAACGAGCTTAAAACAAAACCGACACAGCACGCGGTACGCTCACTAAATTCCGCAGGATTGCAGCCGGATATCATCATTGCTCGTGCAAAAGTACTGCTTGATAAAAAGCGTCGGGAAAAGCTCGCATTCAACTGCTCGCTTCGCGAGGAAGATGTGGTTTCTGCACCGGATATCGAGACGATCTATGAAGTGCCGCTCAATTTCGAAAAAGACAAAATGGGGGAGAATATTCTCAAAAAGCTTCGCCTTAAGTCGAAGCAGCAGG
>JAHFLU010000018.1 GCA_023264615.1 bacterium
TCTCTGTTGACCGGCCAATGAAAGAGGATGTTGACTAATACGTTTTCTGCGATACGTTAGAAGAAGTGTTTTTCTAAAGAGGAGGTTGTATGGGAACACAAGGTTCTTGCAGAGGTTCTTTCGGGCACGGTATTCGAGCGTATCTTTTGTTCGGTTTGTTCTGGCTATTCATGGGCTTTATTATCGGGGATCTCGAGCGGCGTAGTGACCCCACATGGTACTGGAGACTTACGGCGTTTGTGTGGTGGAACATGTGGCTTGTTGTAGCGTGTGCTCTCTATTACAGGACGCGCTGTTTCAAGTGGAATTGCAATAGGATACAGGAGTGCGTATCGCATTGCCGGAATAGAGCCCAGCATTAAGCCGCTTTCTCTTGAGAGCTGTGCAAAGGGAGAGTTGTTTGACTAAAATTTTATTCGGTATATCTTAACGCTTAGGTTTTTTGGTTCTAGAAACTTGTCTTCACAAAAAGGATGGGGAGAAATGCTTGAACATCCTGTGGTTGGAATTGTCGGTTTTGGATCGCGTGGGATGGATCACGCGCTTATGTGGGAAAATCTGCCACATGCAGAGATCGTGATCGCAGATGTGAAGCCACAGCCTCGACGACTGGCTGAAGAGCGTGGGTATCGGACATTTGCAACAGTAGGTGAGATGATTGCTGTGACCAAGGTTGATCTCGGTGTTGTCGCGACACATGCACCAACACACGCAAAGGCATCTCTCGAATTTCTCCGGCAGGGCATTCCGGTTATCTGCGAAAAGCCGATGCAGTCTATTGCACCGACACTCCGCGATGCGTGGATGATGGCAAAGGTGGCACGAACAAACAATGTATTACTTGCTCTTCATCATCAATTTGTTTTTACAGATGCTGTGTATGCGGCGGAGGAACTGATCTGCGATGGTGTTATTGGTGAGTTGATTTCTATTCGCGCTCAAGGCAAAGGGTATCCGGCCCCATATGATTGGGAGGAGATTGGTCCACATCTTGCGGATATTTGTGTTCATTTTGCCGGCAAACCGGTTCGGGTATACGGTTCAATTACTGAGAATGGCATACCAATACTACCCGGAGATATAAAACCTATTGTCAGTTATTATCCAGAAGGCAGGATGGCTGGTGTCGGCGCTGGCGATCGGATCTTTGCGCAGTATGAGTTTGAGAACGGTGTATATGCCGTAATCGAATCGGCAACACTACCTGAACCACTTCCCAAGTCGTATTCGCAGTTTATGTATGTGGACATATGCGGCACCAAAGGCCGCCTTCGGATTTACCAAACGAGTTGCGGTAGGCTGTTTCATAATCCGTCGGTATACGACGATTTCGATCACATCGATGGTTGGCGAGAAATTTCGGAAGTATGGCATCCCGACCCACATTGGATCGAACCGACGAAGCGACTGGCGCTTGATATGCTTCATGCGATGTACACTGGACGACAACCACGCGTTAATGGTGAACGTGGGTTGCTTGTACAGCATATGCTCCATGGTGCCTACGCTTCGCATTTTGCAGGCAGACGGCTCGATCTGCCGCTCTCTTCAGTAGAGTCGTTCAAGAAACAGGATTAGTCTATTGAATTTAAAGACCTCGAAACAACATTTCGAGGTCTTGCATTTTATAAAAAGTAAGCTATCATGCTAAGATTATGACGTTTGCGGTTATTGAGACAGGCGGTAAACAATACGAGGTTTCTGTTGGAACGACGCTTCTCGTTGAGAAGCTTCCGGGGGAGCTGAAAAAGGGTGACGAAGTCACCTTTGATAGGGTGTTACTCGTTGATGATGGCACGGGTACAAAAATCGGTGCGCCGTATGTAGATGGTGCGAAAGTTGCAGCGACGTTTGTAGCTGCTGGCAGGCATCAAAAAATAGATGTCATTCAATACAAACAAAAAAGCCGCTATTTCAAGAAGCGCGGCCACCGTCAACCGTATTCAAAAGTGACTATTACAAAATTACCATAAATCATACCCCCCGCTTTAAAAAGCGGGGGGTATCTTTACTCGGACTCACGTTCGGTCTGTTTAGGGAGAAGGATATTAATGTCCTCCACTCGTTCTTTTTTGGGCGTTGCTTTGATGCCGCGCCCGAGGTACTTGTCAAGGAGTTTTTCCTGATCGGAAGAGAGCCCCGAATCGCCACTATCAAATTTGATCTTTTTACGCACCTTGCCCCAGTGGCGTTGCTCTTTGCTGTCGATTTCTTCGGCCATTTGCCGTACCTCCACGTTATGACATATTTTGTACATTGTAGACCAAGAACAGTATAGCTTTTTATACCCGGCGGTTCAAGGCATTTTTTAGTGTTTCACTATCAGAATATTCAAGCTCGATGCCCGTCGAGAGCCCCCGTCCGAGCGTCGAGAGTTTGATACGGCGCTCTTTACAGAGGGGCTGAAGCATGTTTGTGAGAATTTCCATAGTATATTCACCTTCGCGCGTGAGAGAGAGTGCGAGAACGATCTCTCGCAGCTCCTGTCGCTCGATTTTCTTTTGTATATGGTCGAGTAATTCGTTTCCGCGAACACGTTCAAGCGGTTTTTTCTCAAGTATCGGAATACGCCCGCCAAGAACAAAATAGGTGCCAGAAAAAAGCCCGCTGCGTTCAATGTTCTCAAGGTCGACATCCTTTTCGACGACGAGAAGCGTACTATGGTCGCGCACGGGTGACTCGCAAATAGTGCATCGGGCGGCGGTTGTTGTTTGCTTCGCAAAAAAACGACAGCACGAAGCGCAAAGGGTACTGCTTTTTTTAAGGTCTGCAATCGCACGCGAGAGTTCGTCTAAGTACTGTGGGTTGCGCGTTAGAAGGAAGTACACAAAACGTTTGGATTGTCGGGGTCCGATTCCGGGAAATTCTGCAAAGAGAGAGGCAAGTTGTGTGATTGGGTTCATGCAGTGTTTCCCTATTTAAACATGTACCTATGTAAACACGCAATACACTATAGGACCTACGCACTTGGATGCAGTTCGAGGAAAAACGAGAAGCGGAGCAAGCCGTATTCCTCATATCGGCTAGCGAGGATGCGAAATGAACGTTACTATGTTCATTTCGTCCGAGCGAAGACGATATATGGGTTACTACCCATATACGGCGACGCGAGCATCGCAAGTTTTGACAAAGAAATGCGCCAAGTGCGTACGTCCTATACTAGAAATCTGCAACTTCGGCGGAAAAATCAGTTGCATTCAGAGCGCCATAACCCGATTTGTCCATCGTGACAAAACTTGTTTTCTTTTCGTCGAAATAGAGCTCTACTTTTCCGATAGGACCGTTACGGTGTTTTTCAATGAGAATTTCTGCTACATTCGGCCGCTCGGATGCTTGGTTGTATTTGTCTTCGCGATGAATGAACATGACGACGTCAGCATCCTGTTCGATACTGCCGGAGTCGCGAAGGTCGGAGAGGCGTGGCCGGCCGCCACGTGTCTCGACAGCGCGAGAAAGCTGTGAGAGTGCAATGACGGGAAGATTAAGCTCGCGTGCAAGGTTTTTGAGTGAGCGTGAGATTTCGCTTACTTGCTGTACGAGGGAGTCTTGTGCGCGGGCGACCGTGGGGATGATGAGCTGGAGATAGTCGATGATGATGAGCTGGAGCCCCCGTTCACTTTTGAGTCGTCGTGCAGTTGAACGGATCTTAAGGATAGTACTACCCGGCTGGTCGTCGATGTAGATCGGTGCTTTTGAGAGACGTTCAAGGGAGCTCGTGATTTTACTAAATTCATCGTCCATGTTGACGCGGCCAGTACGGATTTTCCAAGAGTCAACCATAGAATCGGCAGACATCATGCGGTCGACGAGTTGTTGCGCGCTCATTTCAAGAGAGAAGATACCGACAGGAATGTTGTGGTCAACGGCAGCCTTGCGTGCTATATCGAGGGCGAGTGATGTTTTTCCCATAGAGGGGCGAGCAGCAAGGATAATGAGGTCTGATTTCTGAAAACCGGAAAGCATATCGTCGAGCCCCTTAAAACCGGAGGAAACGCCCCGCAACTGGTTGGATGTTTTTGAAAGATTTACAAGACGCTCGGTTGCTTCTTTGAGTTCATCTCCAATGAGCTTGTATTTGTATGTGCCAGTTGCATTGGAAATACTGAAAATTTTTCGCTCTGCTTCATCAAGAATCTCGTCGAGATCGCTTGACTGTTCATAGCCGAGCCGGCCGATTTCGGCTGATGCGGTAATGAGTCTGCGGAGGATATATTTCTTCTGAATGATGCGCGCATACGATTCTATGTTCGCTGCACCGGGTACTTCGTGGATGAGGTCGGCGATAGCGCTCTTGCCGCCGATCTGGGAAAGAAGTTTTTTATCTTCGAGGTGTGAAGTGAGCGTGATCATGTCGATCGGCTCGTGTTTTGCCACGAGCACAGTCATGGCTTCAAAGATGATCTGGTGGTTGGGGAAATAGAATGCGTCAGGCGTTAAAATATCCATGAGTTCATAGTTGACCTCTGCCTGCATGAGTATGGAACCGAGGAATGCGCGTTCAGCACGCCTATCCTGTGGAATTTCAGGAATATCGGTGAGAGAGATCGTCTGCTCTCTTTTGGTATAGGTATTCTCCATGAACTTTATTTTACCACGGCGTCACGCTGTTTGTGTCAAGCGCTTCTGTGCATTTCATGTTGAAAAACTGTGCATTACAACAAAGGACAAAATTCAATAGGAGTTTTGTCGTGCAAGGGCTTTGTATCCTAAGAACCTATCCATAATCTAACCGCATACAATGGCTCAAATTCAAGCTTGTCTGCCACAATGTCCAAATTTCTACTCGAATTGTGTATTTCTCGTCAACATATCTCGATATGCTTCCTCAAAATACCCAATTCTCGTAACGAAATTTGAACATTTTGATCAGACATTAGATTATGGATAGGTTCTAAGGTATTTTTTCGATTTGCGGCCCTTGTTCACTATCTTTTATAGAGAAGCCTTGTTCTGTGATCTGCTGCCGCAGAACATCTGCCGTTTTCCAATCTTTGTTTTTACGCGCTTTTTCGCGGTCTGCGATGAGTTCTTGTATATTTTGGGGCAGGGAATCGAGACGGATTAGTTTTGAAACAAATCGCTGTTCTAATTCTTCTGCGTGTTCGGTAAGGCCAAGTCCAAGAATGGTGTCAAATTGTTGTATTGTGGCGATCTTGTTTTCTGGGGGAACAGTACTGTCCTTGATGAGTTTCCAAAGAAGTGCAAGTGCCTTGGGTGTGTTGAAGTCGTCAGCAAGGAATGCCCCAATTTTTTCAAGATATTCTTTGTCGGATATTCCAGTAGTAAATTTGTTCTGAAAATAATATGCAGCAAGCGAAGCGAGTGCGTTTTGCGCAGCATGGAGTGCATCGTAGGAAAAAAGAAGCTGGCTTCTATAGTGTGCCGTGAGCAATGCATAGCGATAGGCGAGCGGGTGAATGCCTTTTTCGGAAAGCGTGGCGAGACGTACAAAATTGTCTTCTGACTTTGACATCTTGCCGTCCTCAACGTTGACGAATGCGACATGCATGAAATAGCGGGAGAACGGTTTTCCAGTAGCAGTTTCCGACTGGGCGATCTCATTGGTGTGGTGTATTTGTATGTGGTCGACGCCGCCGGTGTGGATGTCGAATGTTTCACCGAGGTATTTCATCGACATCGCAGAACATTCAAGATGCCATCCGGGAAAGCCTTTGCCCCAAGGAGTATCCCACTCTTGCTCTCGCTGCTCATCTGCTCGTGAGAATTTCCAGAGGGCAAAATCGGTCGCATGTTTTTTTTCTTTGTTTTGTTCGACGCGCATGCCTTCCTTGATGCCGCTTGCGTTGTGCGGATCGAGTTTCCCATAATCGGCTATTTTTGACGTGTCAAAGTATATACCATCCGATGTTCTATAGGTGACGCCTTTTTGTTCAAGGGTCTTGATGAGGGCGATTTGTTCATTAATGTGTTCGGATGCGCGGGGAAAGATTGTTCCGTGGGTACGGATATTGAGGGCAGCAAGGTCGTCCATGAATGCTTTTTCATAGAATTGCGCTATCTCGTGCGCACTTTTTCCTTCACGTCGTGCGCCTTTTTCCATTTTGTCTTCACCTTCATCTGCGTCAGTGACGAGGTGGCCGACATCAGTGATGTTTATCACTTGTGTAACGGGGATATTGTGATACTCGAAAAAGCGCCGGATTGTGTCCGCAAAGACGTATGCACGCAGATTGCCGATGTGGGCATAGTGATACACCGTCGGTCCGCAATGGTACATGCCGATGCTCCTTTTAGAGAGAGGTACAAAATCTTCTTTTTCACGCTTAAGCGTATTAAATACTTTCAGGTTCATTTCCTAATATGAACAAATTTTTACCTGCCTGTCTACGCCTCTTTGTAGCGACCAGAGAATGTTGTGTGGATACGCTGTTTGCCAGTTGAGGCTATATTTGTCATACTGTTCTGACTATGCAGTCTTCTACGCGTGCACGGCTTGTGCCGCTCTATGCAGTCGTTACTGTTTTTCTGGCGGGCGCAGCTTTTGCAGCCGGTGTTTCTGTTGGAACGAACCGCATACCTTCCGTAGAAGCTGTGGATCTGCAAAATAAGACATTAGATGCGACGACCGCTGATTTTGAACCATTCTGGAAAGCATGGGTTGTACTCAATGAAAAATTTGTCTCCGCATCGACGACAGCTCCTATTGCAACGGATAGAGACCGGGTCTGGGGGGCGATCGAGGGTCTGACCGCATCACTCAAAGATCCATATACAGTGTTTCTTCCACCAAAAGAGGCCAAGATGTTTTATGAAAGTATCGACGGAAACTTCACGGGTGTTGGTATGGAAGTCGGAATGCGGCACGAGATTTTGACCGTGATTGCGCCACTGAAAGGAACACCTGCAGACCGCGCGGGAATCATGCCCGGAGACAAGATCTTGCAGATTGATAATACAACGACCGCACATTTGAGTATCGACGAAGCAGTGCAAAGGATCAGGGGTGAAAAGGGGACGATGGTGAAACTGACTCTCTTTCGGGAGGGTGTTGATGAACCGATCGAAGTGAAAGTTGTGCGGGATGTGATTAAAGTACCGACGATAGAAACGGAAGTAAAACACGCAGATGCAAAAAATAAGGGCGGTTCGGGCAGTCCTCTCATGGGCGATGTGTATGTTCTGCGCCTTTTTAGCTTTACGGGCGACTCGACCGAAAGTTTCCACAAAGCATTGCAGGATTTCGCTCAATCTGGTACAAACAAACTGGTCGTCGATTTGCGCGGCAACCCAGGAGGCTTCCTTGAGGCCTCGGTTGATATTGCAAGCTGGTTCCTGCCGGAGGGAAAGATTGTCGTTCAGCAAAAAGGCAGCCGGTCAGAAGAAGACAAAGTGTGGAGAAGCAAGGGCTACCGTATTTTTGACGATACTTTGAAAATAGTTGTTTTAGTGAATGGTGGCTCTGCCTCCGCTTCCGAGATTCTTGCGGGAGCGCTCTCCGAACACCATGTTGCGACAGTGATCGGTACGCAGACGTTTGGCAAAGGTTCTGTGCAGGAGCTTGTTGAGATCACTCCTGACACGGCACTGAAAGTAACTGTTGCACGCTGGTTTACTCCGAACGGTATCTCTATTTCTGAAGCAGGCATTACGCCCGACATTATTGTTCCAATGACTGCGGAAGATGTAAAAGCAGGAAAAGACCCGCAGCTTGCCAAAGCAATTGAAGTTTTAAATAAAAAATAGATATGAAAGTCATATTACAACAGGATGTGCCCGAGGTGGGAAGAAAACACGAAATAAGAAATGTTGCGGATGGATACGCACTTAACTTTCTGATACCAAAAAAACTTGCGCTTTACGCAACGGAGCCTCTTGTTGCCCGGGCAGAGAAAGACCACGCAGTGCAGGAGGAATCTTTTCGCTTGCAATCATTGGCAGTTGCAAAGCAGGTGCATGAGCTTAATAACAAAAGTTTCAAAATTGAAGCAAAGGCAAGCGAGGCGGGCAGTCTTTTTGCAGGTCTGGACGCAGAAACAATTGTGAGCGGGATCAACAAGGAGTTTAACGTTTCTCTCGAGAAAAATCATATTAAGCTCGAGAAGCCGATCAAAGAAACGGGGGAGTATGAGATTCCCATTGTTGTCGGGGAAACGCATGCAAAGGTCAATCTTCATGTGGTTGCAGCATAAGAAGCAGCTAAAAGTAAATAAAAAACGAAACGAAACAAGGCACTCCCAGACGACGGGGAGTGCCTTGTTTGTACTTGGTTAGATGATAACGTTTACGGTCTTTTTAACCGTGATGCGATTGTTGAACCCTTGTTTTCGTTTAATGCCGAATTTGACAATTCCGTCCTTAAGGGCAAAGAGAGTATGGTCCTTGCCCATACCGACATTTTTGCCCGCAAGGATCCGTGTGCCGCGTTGTCGGACAAGTACAGAGCCTGCTTGCGCTCGCTCTCCGGCATAGAGTTTCGTGCCTAGGTATTTTGGATTTGAGTCGCGTAGGTTTTTGGCGGTTCCGCCAGCTTTTCTATGTGCCATATGCCTTGATTACAATGCTAATGTAGTTATAATCTATTGAAACCAAAGTATGCAGCACATTGTGGAAAAAATCAAGTCAGTAGTTTCAGGGGATGTTTTTGTCGTACTTGTTCTTATTTTTGTCGGTCTTTCGTCGTTTGGCCTCGGGCGACTTTCTGCACTTGATGGCAAGAAGTTTGATGTTCGGATACTTGAACCAAGCCAACATGCCGCAGTGGTGGAGAGCGTGGGAGTGGAAGAGGTAGTTTCTCCAATTCCTGATGTTACGAATCTCGGCGGACAATATGTGGCTTCTAAGAAAGGAACAAAATATCATTTTCCTTGGTGTGGGGGTGCGGCACGGATTGCGGAAGAAAACAAAGTATGGTTCAACTCAAAAGAAGAAGCTGAAGCTGCCGGATATTCTCCGGCGGGGAATTGTAAGGGACTCTAATCTTATAGATAGAAGTATATGGCAAAAAAGGACGTATTTTTTCAAAAAATGGACGAACTGGGACTTGCACTTACCTATGCCGATGTCCGGTTACGCACGAATTATTCCGAAAAGATGCCGGATGATGTATTACTCTCGACACTGTTTTCCCGTCGTGTCCCGCTCAAAGTTCCACTCGTTTCCGCGGCGATGGATACGGTGACGACAGCTTCGCTCGCGATCGAAATGGCAAGTATGGGGGGTCTCGGGATTATTCATCGCAATTTTTCACCGAAAGAACAAGCTTCTCACGTAGCGACAGTGAAGTTCCATCTTAATGGTGTTGTGGACAAACCAATTTGCGTGCGTGATACGGATACGATTGAAAGCATTTTACGGAGGCGTGAGGAGAAGGGATATACCTTCCACAGTTTTCCTGTCATTGATGAAGCAGGAAAGCTTGTAGGTATCATTACGAAAAATGATTTTGAATTTTGCGACGATATCAAAAAAACTGCTCGCGACGTCATGGCATCGAATCTTTTGCTTGCGACCAGTCGGATTGGCATTGATATTGCATACGGGATTATGAAGAAAAACAAGAAGAAAGTTCTTCCGGTGATCAATAGCAAAGGAGAGCTCGACGGTATGTATACGTTTAAAGATTTAAAGCGTGTCTCCTCCCCTGGTATGGAACAGTATAATGTGGATGAGCGAAACCAACTGCGCGTAGGCGCGGCGATCGGTGTCGGCAACGATGCACTCGAGCGCGCATCACTCCTTGTTGAAAAACGAGTGGATGTTTTAGTCATCGATACGGCGCATGGAGATTCCAGGGGTGTGATCGAGACAGTCAAGCAGCTCAAGGGTATTTATGGCGATCGCGTGGATGTGGTCGCAGGAAATGTTTCTGAAGCAGGTTCTGCAGAGCGTCTTATCGTTGCGGGTGCAGATGGTATCAAAGTTGGACAAGGGCCTGGGTCAATATGTACGACACGCATTATCGCGGGCATTGGTGCTCCGCAGGTAACTGCAGTATACAACTGTGCCCGTGTGGGGATGATGCACAGTGTACCCGTCTGTGCGGATGGGGGTATCCAGTATTCAGGCGACCTTCCAATTGCAATCGCCGCAGGCGCGTCGTCAGTGATGCTTGGCAGTATGCTCGCAGGGACGGAAGAAGCTCCGGGCGACGTTGTATTTTTTGAAGGACGACAGTGGAAACAGTATCGCGGTATGGGGTCCGTCGGTGCCATGGAAGCAAGTAAAAGTTCGCGGGAGCGCTATGGGCAAGGTGATGTTGCAAAAAAGAGTGATCTTGTTCCTGAAGGCGTCGAAGGTTTGGTACCATACAAAGGAAGCGTTCGTAACGTTCTCGTACAGTATATTGGTGGACTTCGACGGGGCATGGGATATACTGGAGCGACGACGATTGAAGAGCTGCAAGAACGCACAGACTTTATCCGTCTTTCTCCCGCGGGACATGCAGAATCGCACCCTCATGATGTTAAAATTACGAAAGAATCTCCGAATTACAACGTTTGATTTTTTATGATTGTCGTTGACGTAGAAGCATCAGGCGTGAATCCTTATAAGCACTCACTTGTGAGTGTTGGTGCGGTGCATTTTGAAAATCCGACATATCAGTTCTATGGTGAATGTCGTATTTGGGACGGCGCGGATATTATGGACGATGCGATGGCGGTCAATGGATTTACGCGTGAGCAAGTCACTGACCCCGCAAAGCAGACGGACGAGGCGCTCGTGCATTCATTTCTTGCGTGGATGGAGCCGATCGCAGAGCATACGATCTGCGGACAAAACCCCTCGTTTGACCGGGATTTTCTTGCGGTGACTGCGGCGCGTTATCATATCGATTGGCCGATGGCGTTTCGAACGATTGATACTCATACGGTAGGTTATATGCACTTTCTTTTGCATGGGAAACCGCCGCCGACAGCGAACAAGCATTCTGCCCTCGATCTCGACGCTATTTTAAAGTATGTAGGGCTTCCAGAAGAACCGATGCCCCATAATGCTCTCACCGGTGCAAAAGTTGAGGCGGAAGCGTTTTCGCGTCTTGTGTATAGCAAGTCGCTCCTTGAAGATTTTTTGAAATACCCACTACCTTGGTCGTAGAACTTGCATCAACATCGCTTGTTTGAATTTTTCAACAGAAAGAGCGGATGCTTTGATATGAAAACATCCGCTCTGTTTTTTATGTATACAGGAATCATTCCTGTGCCAAAGCAACAAGTTTGTGAGCAACAACCCGCAATGGGTCGATGAGAGGAACTGATAACATACTGAACATATTATGCTTTGCATAGAGTGAGAGTTCAGTACATCCGAAAAGCACCGCATCTGCGCCGCGAGAAACGAGCCGTGAAGCAATACCCATGATCGTGTTTCGCACCCCGTTCTTTTTTCCGCCCTTAATATCGTAAATGGTTTCCATGAGTCGCTGTTGGTCGGCAGAGTTGGGGAGAACAAACGAAAAACCGTGTTTGTCGCCGAGATTTTCATATACCCGTTCGCGTAGTGTTCCGTCTGTTGCAAGAAGTCCGATACGGGCTCGCCCTTGGCAGGATGCTGCTATACTTTCAAGTGCAAGCGATATCATATCGAGCACAGGGATCGATATATTCTTCTGCAATGATTCAAGCCGTGCGTGCGCAGTATTGCAGGGAATCACGATTGTTGTTACACCAGTGCTCTCGAGTATCCGTGCCGATGAAATGAGCGACGCAAGGTATGCGCTGCCGTTATTGCACGCAAGCGACTCTGTTCGATCGGGAATATGCGGATTTGTGAAACAGACAACCTCAAGATGTTCCTGGTCGCGCGTTGCAGGCGTCGCTTCAATGATAAGCTGCTGCAGACGAACGCCGGCGAGCGGCCCCATACCACCGAGAATACCGACCCGGAATATTTTATTTTTTGCTGTTTGTTCCATATTTTCTAAGCAGGTTGATGATGTACTCAATGGGTGCCTCCTCAAGGGTGTTACCATCGCGGCCGCGCATAGTTTCGCCTGCAAAGAGTGCGTTGTAGACACTCTCTTCGGTGCTTTCGACTGCAGCGAGGAAAAACTGATTGAGATCTGTACTTGCGAGAGTGAGCGGTTCTTTGCGGTTTGTTCCAAAGGAAATGGCATAGTCGCCACTCGTTGCAGAGAGGATAGAACCGGTTCGTGCGAGGCCGATGAAGGTACGCCGCGCGATTCTCTCGAGTAGAAGAGAGGAAAGGGGAGCGTCGGTCGCGAGGACAATCATGCACGATCCGTCGGGCTCTTTCGACATAATGGAAAAATCATTTTTTTGGAGCATCTCTCCGATCGGTGTTCCGAGTATGGTAAGCGAGCCGCCAAAGTTTGTTTGCACAAGCACACCGATCGTGTAGGTAAAAGACCCAACGCGTACTTTTCGTGATGATGTACCAATGCCTCCCTTCCATGAAAAACAGCGCGTTCCTGTACCGGAGCCAATAGGACCTTCAGTGACATCGGAGTTTCGAGAATTATACGCTGCTACGACATCTTGTTTTGTTACAACGTCTTTGTGGAGATCGTTGAGGAAACCGTCGTTTGTCTCCCCGACGAGGACATTGATCGAGTCGGTTGGCGCGATATTTTTCTCGTGCTTGAGAACAATATCGATCATGCCGCGCAAAACAGGACCGACAGCAAGAGTATTGGTGAGCGCAATGGGTGCTTCTATAGTGCCGAGTTCTTGAACTTGCGTGGTGCCGGCAATCTTGCCGTATCCATTGCCGACGGCAACAGCAGCAGGAAGTTTTTTCTCAAACAGCGACGAAACGCCCGGATCGATGACGGTTACTCCAGTGCGGATATCATTTCCCCGGAGCAGGGTAGTGTGGCCGACTTTAACACCTCTCACATCGGTGATCGAATTGCGTTGGCCAACAGGCAAAAAGCCCACAGCGAAACCGTAGTCTCGAAATCTCCTTTTGTTTTTTTGTTGTGTGATTGCAGGCATGCGACAGAAATTAACATTCTGAAATATTTCTATGGAACAGCATATGGTGAGCGCTGTCCCATAGAAAACATGTATTTAGCCAAAAACAACTGGTGCAACTGCCATATCGACTCTGCCATGAACGCGTAGGGAATCCGATGGCACCGCAATACAGGAGGCGGAGACGATTTCCCCGAGAACGACCCACGGCCGGATGAGAATGCGGCAGTTGAAAAGTTCAGCGCAGTTACGTTTGGTATTGCGTACGGGCATTCGGGCGATGCCGGTTTCTATCTTTTGCTGGACGACGAAAGGTTGCTTGTTCTCGATTCGTTCCATGATCCACGTTGTCCATGTTGTGGATGAAAGGCCGTGGCCCATGAGGACGCCGTAACTGCGGCTTGCGAGCTTGTTTGCACCGCAGATTTTAAGTACGAGGTTGTCCCGCACGGCTGGCGAGAGGTTGCAGAGTTCATAGAAGGAATCTATGTAGTATTTCCCGACAAAGAAAGGGAAAGACTGCACATCGTTGACGAGATGGGAATCGGGTAGCACTTCGCAAAGTAATTGGTATGTCTCTTCTTCAAAATATGGAGTGAAGAGACTGTTCCATTCTCGAAATAACGCAAACCACGCTTTGTTGCCATAGTGCGCGAATTCGGGGATCATGCGTATCTTTCTTTCGTGGGCTGCAAGAACCAGTTTCGCAAGGTGACCCTCTGTCTCAAAGATAGGGAAGAGGCGCCAAATTGTGCCGACTCGTTCTTTTTTATAAAGCACCGCGTTTTCGCTGTGGACGAGAGTTTCTTCGAGGTCATTACTCTCGACCATGCTGGCATTGAAGCCGAGGGAACGCATGTGTTCGACAAGCCAGGAAATTTCCGTGACATAGACACTGCTCCATTCGGACGAAACAACAAAAAGGAGAAGTCCGTCCTCGGTAAGTTTTTCATAACAACGGTTCCAGCGTTCCTGGTTTACATTGTAGGCGTAATCGATATGGGCGAGTTCCCCAAAGCCGCCAGGCATCTCATCGATTTCTGATGCGAACAGTCCTTTGCCAGTGTAATGAAGATCGGCGCGGTCGACACTGAAAGATTGAACAAGGGGATGCAGATAGTGCCTCGCAAGTTCGGAGTCCTTGAGCTCGACTCCATCGAGAAGCCGTGATTCGATCATTGTTCGAGTGGTAGGCGGGAGTGTTTGATCGTCGAGAATTGCCTGTGTTGCTTGCTCGAATTGTCGGATGGCGTCGGTTATGCGGTTGATGTACGCAGTATCGCAAATAATCGGCTCGGGTGCGACACGAATCCAGCTGATACGTGATCCCTGTGGAAGCTCGAGTGCATATTCCATATGCGCTATGGAACGTGCGATATCAGGACCCTGATTGAGACGTTCAATTGTTGCTGGAGTCGTCTCTGGTAGCGCGACTGTTTTTGGTGCATGTTCGCCTTGGCGAGGCGGACCCCAGGGATATCCCTGATCTTTGAGCCGATTCAGGAAATTCTTGAGGAAGTCGGAACGCAGTTGGCGTACGCATCGACAGAGTGCTCGATCAGTATGAATTTGGACTCCCCATTGAGCACCGCCGGACCATCGCGGCATCGAGCGACTGTTTTCTGGGCGTGAAACGGTGCACATCGAGAAGTATTTTTCTCCACGCGGAAAATCAAAGAGCACGACAGCATGGGCAGGAGAACCGATTTCAGTAAAGTATGCCTGAATGTCCTCTGGAGTTTCAAAGACGGTATACTGCTGGCCAGCCTGCTCCTCCTCTTGGAGTAAGGCAACAATCTGTTCGCTGTTTTTGTTTCCACGGAGCGTGAAGATGATGCGTGGAACCTCGAAAGAACCATCGACAACATTGATTTTGAGCATTGCTCGTGTTCCCTTCGTTACAGAAGTGTTTTTGGCAGTCAAAGAACAAACCAGCCCTTCGTTTCTAGTGTTTCGGGGCTGGTCTAAATGTTGTTTGTCTTTTTTTTGTTTACGAGGAGAGATTTTTTTCCCTGAAACAAGACTCGGACAAGCCCCCAAACACGCTATTCCAATGGCGTGTAATCTTGACGAGGCTAAGGCACATAAAGGCTTTTCCGAGTTTGTATGTGGCTGAATTCATATTCGTATTCCGCATGTTAATCGAAGGAGGTGAATGTGTCAACTGTGGAAAACTCAAAACACGTGCAGATGTTGATTGCTGCATGAAAGAGAATAAGTGTATAATGAAAAATCATGTTTGAACAAAACAATAACCAAGAGAGAAGAAAAAGTGAAACAGAGCGGGTGGAAGAGAGCGTGCTTACAGAGATCGATGAGGTTGTGCGCGAGCGCCACGGAGACAAAGAATATCACGCACCGGAACACTCAAGCACGGTAGAAAAAAATTCTGCCGAGATTTTTTCTATTATCGAAGAAAACAATCCGGGCACTATTACAGAAGCGATGGAACGCGCGCGCAAAACAGGAGCGCGGGGACATGATATGTATATTGAAACAGCGATCGATCCAAAAACCGGTGCGTTGATTCGCCTTCGGGGTCTGGGGCCAGAGCATATGCCGGAGAATGTGCAAGCGGTTCTCAAAGAGCAAGGGAAACCCCTTGTTGGTAACGAAGAGGCAAGTGCAGTGGAACTTTTGGGCGTCGTAACAAGAAACGATCCTGATCAAAAAATATACACTTCGGAAGTGAATGATCTCATGGTCGAGAATGTGCGCGCTACCTATCCGATACCATCATTCGTTACCTTTCCTGAAGAGACATACAGCACAACAGAAGCGGGAGAGAATCGCATTGTGATTATCAACCCGGATACAAAAGCACCTGTTGATATTACAGAATTTTTTCCGATAAAGGATGGCAAGGCGATTGGACTTAAGATGGATCAGTTTATTGATGAAGAGACAAAATTAGGAGCTCTTGCCGTAGCAATTGGCGATCTTTCACAGGGCGGGCGTTTTGGCAGCGAGGTATTCCGTGATGAGGGGAACAGAGAGTTTTGGGAGTCAAAGCCTGCCATGACTGACCTGGCAAGACGCGGCGTAGAGAATCTAAAGTCTGACGAAAAAGCCCTTCTTGCAAAAGAGGTGCTCGGGTGGGTGGAGACACAGACGGGTTTTCTGCTACACCAGAAGATGCGGTTTGAACGCATGCTTAATACGAATCATGCGTTTCGCGCTTTGCCGAATGCAGAAGCGACAAAAGCAGCAATGATGTCGCGCTATAGCGAGTGGGACAGGAATATTCTTGCCACTGTGGATCGGGTGAAGGAGATGCGGGGAACATTTGCAGATTTACATGATGAGGCCAGCTACAGTGATCTCTCTGCAAATACACGCCTTGAAAAGCTTGTTGCTGAAATGTCATATGGAGATGTGGAACGGGGATAGAATGTACATAACTCACGAAATAGTTGTACACAATTGACCGTACAAAGCGACTTTGGTAGTATCCGCAGAACACGCATAATGTAGATATCGCTATGAAAACGAACTTTTTTTCTGTTTTAATTACAGACTGTCTTGACGAGAATGCGCGCGGACGCCAGCTTGCCCGGCTTGCAACACTCCTGCCGTCAGCGACGGCCTTTGTCGGTGTACGCAGCGATCTTGAAGCTGCGGGAAATCTCGTGGACGCACTTGCGGCTGGAGAAGGGGGAGAAGGAGTTATTCTCGTTAATGTCGCGCCGCGGCAGCATGTTCAGGACACCTGGGAGAATGGATCTCCCTTTGGATATTTTTGGTTCAAGAAAACGTTGGTGATTGCAACGATTGACGGCCGCACACTTTCTCTTGTCAGAAAACTTGGGTTAGCCGAGAGCATTAACGTTCTTCATATTCCGACGGTGGTTGAGATCATGTACAAGCATGGTATGGTGAGTAAAGGCGAGGCGGCGCAAATTTCGGATACGCAATTTCGCAGTCTTGAGTTCGTACCGAGAGCTGCAGCTCTCCTTCTCGAAGAGAAAAAACTTCCGGCGAAAGAACGCTCTTTGAAAGACGATCCGGAAGCCCCCCTTTCAATTTGGTGGATTGACAATTTTGGTAATTGCAAAACAACGCTTCTGCATCAGGACATCGCCGTGACGGGCGAGGGTACCGTAGCACTTTCCTTTGGCGTGCTTCCTTATGTTCCGCGTTTGCGGGATGTATCCGATGGAGCCCGGGCACTTATTCAAGGAAGTTCAGGTATGCCGGATAGGCGTTTTCTCGAGATTGTTGTTCAGGGTAAGGACGCAGCATCTGAACTCAACTTATTTTCAGGAATGGAGGTTTTGTAGTGTTCGATAGAGTTTCTTTTCTCTTTGGTTGCGCCTCTATTGCCATGAAAGGGCATGAGCATGTGTGAGTCTTTCACGATTGTCCATTTTCCAAAACGAAAGGTGTTACTCGACGCACTCCTTGCACACCGTGACGATATGATCAAACGCATTGTTGTTTTTATGGTTCATCGTACAGGTGATTCAAAAAAACAAAAGATCATGCTTGGTGTTACGATCAATCGTATCAAGCGGGTTAACGGTAAACAGAGCGAAAATATATGGCAGTTTACAGGCACGTTGAGGATGTCTGATACCTATATGCTCGAAGGCATTGATCGGATTTTGGAAGGTGTACCTCGTCGCTATATTGGTGGGGAATTTAGTGTCGTGAAGAACCGGCTCACGTGGTCTCCAAGATCGAAAAATATTATCGTACTTACTACCGAAGAATTTATGCTTTTCGAGCGCTAGCAAACACGGCGAGTGGC
>JAHFLU010000073.1 GCA_023264615.1 bacterium
TCGCTCGACGTTATAAAAAATGGGCAATTTGATGAGGTGAATCGAGATTCATCGAAGAGAATTGCACATTTTTTAGCCAAAATTTGGAAAATTGTAGTCGAAATGGAGATCGTAGACAGGCTCTAAACACGTTGGTCTAACACTGCGCGATTTTTTGAGATACAATAGAATATATACGCAGCTATGGCTACTTCGCCTCATGTACAAAAACGTTCTTTTCCCCTCACTGTTTTTCCGGTGCCAAAATATTTATCACCGCCCGTTGTTGGTCTCGATATTTCAGACCATGCCATTCGTTTTGTGGAAATGGTGCGGTCTCGAAGGGGGCCGCGGCTTGGCCGATATGGCAGGGTGGAGCTCGAACACGGATTAGTGGTTGACGGGGAGATACAAGATGAAGCAAAACTCGTTGCTATTTTACAGGAAATACGGCGTAAGTACCGGCTTGGGGTCGTGTACGGTTCGCTCCCCACGGAACATGCATACTATTTCAGACTCTCGGTACCTGGCACAAGTATTCCTCCTAAAGAAGTGCGAAACGTGATCGAGTTTAAGCTTGAAGAAAGCGTACCAGTATCTCCACAAGAAGCTGTGTTTGACTACATGTTTATCGAAGAGAGATCTGACACAACGGATGTTGCGGTTGCGGTGATGCAGAGAAAGATTGTCGAACAATATATTGCAGTACTTTCACATGCAGGAATGGCCGCATGGATGCTTGAAGTTGAACCGGAAGCACTTGCCTGTGCAGTGGTGCCAAAAGGAGACAAAAATACGTCGATGATTGTTGATTTGGGAGAATTCAAGACAATTATCGCGATTGTTTCAGGCCAAGCGGTGCTTTTTACAGCGGTGGTTGAGGCGGCAAGTGATGCGCTTACGACGGCGATAGAAAAAAAGCTTGCCATTTCACACAGAAAAGCTGAAAGTCTCAAAAAGGAAAGCGGCTTTCAGAATACGGAAGAAAACAAGAATATATACGAAATTCTTGCAACGGGCGTAAGTGCCCTTCGCGACGAACTTGTTAAACATGCTGATTATTGGAGCCAGCGGAGCAATGCTGATGGCAGCAAAAATGTGCCGATACAGCATGTATACCTGTGTGGAGGTGGCGCTAATTTGAAAGGTTTGCCTGCGTACCTCTCGTCTGCTTTACATACGGAAGTTTCTCTTGCAAATGTGTGGGTAAATGCTTTCGGTATTCACGACCATATTCCCACAATTTCATTTGAAGAGTCCCTTAGTTTTGTGACAGCGGTCGGTTTGGCGCTTGCACGCGCATAAATTATTTTTTTGCGGATATGTCGAACTTACTTCCTGAAGAATATAAAAAAGTGCTACGGCAGGCGTATTTGTTGCGGTTAATGACGGTCATTTTCGCGTGCTTGTTCGTATGTCTCCTCTTTGCTGTGGCGACACAGCTTCCTGCATACTTTGCGACGTCGGTCAATGCAAAGGCAATGATATCCGATACGAAGGCACCTCTCGAAGGCACCTCTGACGTGAAAGCAGAGGAATTGCTTGTGAAAGAAGTGAAAGATGTTACGGCGCAGATGAAAATTTTGAGAAAATGGCTTTCGGAAGCGCCTCTGTATAAAGATCTGTTGCAGGTCGTGGGGGAGCGCCCTTCAGGAGTTGCGATTACAGCGCTTGTATATCAGCGTGGAAACTCGTCGGTGGTTATTTCGGGTATTGCGAAAAAGCGCGACGATCTTCTTTTTTTTGTTGATGCTCTTGAAAAAAGCAAGACATTTAGCGCAGTCGATCTTCCTGTTTCAAGTCTTGCCCAGCAAGAAAAAGTGAATTTCTCGATTACGGTTACCTTTAAAACATTATGAACATACTTCGCCGGATACCATTTGTATTCTACGTACTACTCCTTGCTTGTATTGGTATTGGTGTTTTATATATGTACATGCACGCGGAAATACTCCGGAAAAATCTTGAGATCGGTGTAGGTGTGCGGGCGCAGACGGGTGTGGGTGTGACGGAAGGACACCTTTCGGTGCTTAAGAAAACTCTGGGGGAGCACGAGGTGGAGCTCAAGCGGATCAGTGGACACTTTGTCAAAAATAATGATGTTGTTGCGTTTATCCAGCTTATCGAAAAATTTGGCCAGAGCCAGAAAATTGAGCTAAAAATATCTTCGCTTGAGGAAGAGGAGTCGACAGCCGGAACGGAGACCGTGCCGGAGTCGCTTGAGCTTTTACGTGTACAATTTGTAGCATCGGGCAGCTGGAACGATCTTGTTAATCTTCTTGTTTTTGTGGAGTCAATGCCGTATGCGACTCGAATAGAGCAGGTGCAGTTTAAAAAAGTCGGGGAGGGATTTACAAAGACAGGGAAATGGAGCGGCTTTTTTGCGCTCACGGCTATTAAGGAAAAATAGATGGTATGAAGATTTCTTTTTCTATAAAGAGGATTGTACGCAAAAGGGGGAGAAGGGAGACACTTCTTCAAAATCCCGAGCGGGACTGGCGCACGATACTTATTGCGACAATGTTTTGCATACTTGGATTTTCACTGTACCACCTCTATTTTTATAATCTGGTCGAGAAAGGTGCCTTGTATGGAGAAGAGGCGGTAGATGAACAAAAGGACACAGTCCTCGATAGTGAGCGTATTAATCGGGTGATTACCGTTATTGATGAACGCGAGAAATTGCAAGATACTCTTGTTCCGGCTGTTTCCCGTGTCGTTGACCCATCGGAGTAGTCTTGCTACCGTGGGAGCACAGCATGAGTTTTTTGCCCTTGTAGTTCAATGGATAGAACTGCGGACTTCTAAGCCGCTGATCGAGGTTCGATTCCTCGCGAGGGCACCCTTGTTTGAGAATTGTCGATTTTATACTACACTGGTACGGACGGGCGATTAGCTCAGTTGGTAGAGCAGCGCTTTTACACAGCGAAGGTCAGGGGTTCAAGTCCCTTATCGCCCACTAGTATGCGAAAGTTTCTTTCGCGAGAGATTGCGTCCTTAGCTCAGTTGGTAGAGCGTTCCCTTCACACGGGAGAGGTCGCAGGTTCGAGTCCTGCAGGACGCACCGCAAATGTATGAAAAAGAAAATTACATGCATCGTGACAGGGAGAGTGCAGATGGTCATGTATCGTGACTTCACAAAGCGAAATGCCTACAAGCTCGGTCTTGTCGGAGCAGTGCGGAATATGGGCGATGGTTCTGTGCACATCGAAGCTGAAGGTGATGGCGAGAAACTTGCGGAATTTGTGCGTGTTCTTCACAAAGGTCCATTTTTTTCGCGTGTTAAAAGTGTGACCGTCTCGCACGCAGAACCGGCAACGGGAAACTATTCTGACTTCAGAATAGTCTACTAGGTATGCTTGGAACTAAAGACAAGAACGTAGGAAAAATAGAGACGAGAGCCGCTTTGCCCCGTTGTGTTGGAATCATTATGGACGGCAATCGCAGATGGGCGAAAGCGCATGGACTCCCGACTTTTGAGGGGCATCGTCGCGGGTATGCAAAATTAAAACAGCTCACGGTTTGGGCAAAAGAAGCAAATGTGCCGTATGTGATTGTGTATGCTTTTTCGACAGAGAACTGGAATCGAACGAAGGAAGAAGTAGGGTATCTGATGGGTCTTTTTCGCATCATGATGAACGATTTGCTCTCAAACGCTACGACGGAAAAGATACGCATCATTTTTCTCGGAGAGCGAGAGCAATTTTCGGCAGATCTTGTGGAAAGTATGCAAGCAGTCGAGGAAAAGACGAAAAAATTTACTGCACTTACCCTTGGTGTGGCACTCTCATACGGTGGCAGGAAAGAGATTTTGCGAGCAGTACAGTCGCTTGCTCCCGGAGAGATTGCAAATCTTGACGAAGAAACATTTGGTAAAAAATTGTGGAGCAAAGATTTTCCCGACGCTGATATGATCGTGAGAACAAGTGGTGAGCAGCGCATTTCCGGTTTCCTCACATGGCAGTCAGTGTACAGTGAGCTCTTTTTTACAGATACATACTGGCCTGCATTTTCAAAAAAAGAATTCATGTCGCTTATGAGGCAGTATGGAGAACGTAAACGGCGGCATGGCGTATGAATGAGATTTCAATAATATATGAGGACGATGCACTGGTAGCAGTAAATAAACCTCCGGGAATCTTGGTGCATACTGACGGCCACGGTGGGGCAGCGACGGTCGTTGATTGGATGGTCGCACACTATCCGCAATCGCAGAATGTGGGCGAGCCGATGTTTCTTTCGAATGGGAATGAGATTACGCGCCCCGGTGTTGTGCATCGTATTGATCGAGAGACCTCTGGCGTATTGCTGCTCTGCAAAACACAGGAAGC
>JAHFLU010000019.1 GCA_023264615.1 bacterium
TTTCCCTTTAACCTCGTGCTCTTACGATTCTTTATATGGAGCGTGCCTGATAGGCGTCTCCTCCCGCCCCGCCTTCGATGGTTATTCTGGCTTATGCGTTGTATTACGGTCGATAGAAGCAAGCGGGATAAAAATAACCGCACGTTCTATGCGTTAATGGATATACTTCTCGCACGCGGCGTGATCATCATTCATCCAGAAGCAGGACGAACAGGAAAGGGGACTACGTTTATACATAAGGACGGCCGCCGTGTCCGCAGATTCCTCTCAAGAGTGCCCACTCTTGCACGGCGTACCGGTGCGATCATTCTTCCGCTCTGGGTAGAAGGAGCCGATAAGGTGTTGCCGATCGGGACCGCCATTCCCCGATTTTTTCGGTCAAAGATCATTCTTTCGTTCGGTGTTCCCTATAGGCCACAGGAAAAAGAAACCGACCGCACCGAAGAATCAGCGATCCTCGCGCAGGCAATACTTAACAGTTAACACATCAGATTCCCTCGACTTTCGAGGGAATCTCTTTTTGCCCTCTTCTCTCGACAATGCTACTATCACGGCAGAAAGTTTTTCACAAATTTTGACAGCTCTCATGGAGGAAAAGGGAACATGGATTTTACACTACCGCCTGAACATGAAGCGGTGCGCACAACCGTGCGCGACTATACCAAACAGAAAGTAGAACCATCTATTGAAGAATTCGAAAGCAGGGCGACATTCCCTCATGCATTAATCGAGACAGCCGCTGAAATGGGTTTGCTCGGCATCATTATCCCTGATAAGTACGGCGGGGCAGGCCTTGATACACTCGCTCTCGTACTTGCCGTTGAAGAGATATCCAAAGTGTCACCTGCGCTCGCACTCATCATTTGTGCAAACAATTCACTCGCCGGAGCGCCGATCATTGCACACGGGAACGATGCACAAAAAGAAAAGTATCTCACAGGGCTCGCACGTGGTGATATCTATGGCTGTTATGCCATGACCGAACCGAATGCCGGTTCTGACGTTGCAAGTCTTCGTGCAAAAGCGACACTCGAAGGGGACACATGGGTACTCTCCGGTACAAAAACACTCATAACGAACGGCAGTATTGCAGATGTCGTTATCGGTATTTTTCGCACAAGCATCCATCCGCATAAAGGCCTCTCCGCATTCATTATCGATACTGCGACAGAAGGTTTTGCTGTCACGCGCGTAGAGAACAAGATGGGACTTTCCGCATCACCAACAGCAGAAATTTATTTCGATGGTTGCCGCATCCCGCGAGAAAATCTTCTTGGTTCAATTGGCGATGGATTCAGGATTGCCATGCAGACCATGAACAGTGGTCGCGTCTACATTGCAGCGCAAGCTCTCGGCATAGCCGAGGGTGCACTCAACCTTGCGCTCGGCTATGCTGGTACACGCAAAACATTCGGTAAGATCATCGCCGAGCATCAGGTCATCCAGCACAGCCTCGCCGATATGGCAACCGAGATCGAACTCGCACGCTCCATCATCTACCGTACCTGTTTTCTCAAAGACAGTGGCGCCCCCTATGTGAAACTTGCGTCTATGTCAAAACTCTTTGCGACAGAGATGGCATGCAGAACGGTCGACCGCGCATTACAGATATTTGGCGGTGTTGGTTACATTCGTGGAAACAGGATTGAGCGTCTCTATCGGGATGTTCGCGCACTGCCGATTTATGAAGGCACCTCCGAGATACAGAAAAATATTATCGCAAATGCGATACTTAACAACAAATTCTCGTAAACCACAAACCCGCCCCCGACACTCCCGTTCGAGGGCGGCCTTCTTATTCTAAGAGCATCAGCACCATTGATAAGATGGCATTTTTTGCTACTATGAAAGCATTATGGCCGAAAAGAAAACACTGCTCTCTGGTATAAAACCAACCGGGAGGCCGCATATCGGCAACTATTTCGGCGCAATGCGCCAATTTGTCGAAATGCAGGAAAGCTACAACAGTTTCTATATGATCGCAGACTACCATGCGCTCACCTCCATGCAACACCCCGAGGAGCTCCGCGCAAGCATCCTCAACATCGCCATCGACTACCTTGCTATCGGCCTTGATCCGCAAAAATGCGTCATTTTCAAGCAATCAGATGTACCCGAACATACAGAGCTCACTTGGATATTTAATTGCATTACAACAGTTTCCTACCTGATGCGTGGACATGCATACAAAGACGCCCTTGCAAAAAATAAGGACGTAGACGCCGGTACATTTGACTATCCTATGCTGATGGCGACTGATATCCTCTTGTACAGCCCCGATGTCGTTCCTGTCGGCGCAGACCAGAAACAACATGTTGAATTTGCCCGTGACACCGCAGAAAAATTCAACCGCATATACGGAAACACATTTAAACTACCCGAGCCGCTCATTCATCCCGACGTCGGCACTATTCCCGGAACCGATGGGCAAAAGATGAGCAAGAGCTACAACAATACTATCGGTCTCTTCGCAGAAAAAAATGAGATCGAAAAAGCAATCATGAAAATTCCGACCGACTCGCATGGCATCGACGAGTCGAAAGATAAAACATCTGTTCTGTATGTTCTCCATAAACTTGTTTCAAGTCCTGCCGTTTTTCAAAAAATCGACCACGCATACGAAAACGGCGGCATGGGGTATCACGATATAAAGCGCATGCTCGTCGAAAGTATGGAATCGTTTATCATGCCGTTCCGTGAAAGGAGAGGATCTATCGCGGCTGATCAAAAACACGTCCTTACCACACTTGCAGAAGGAGGCAAAAAAGCACGGGCCGTTGCGGCACCCATAATGCAGGGAATCCGTGAGAAAATTGGCGTAACACTCTATCCACTATGACACGAATACACATTCAAGAATTACGGGACAATATTGGAAAAAAGGTAACCATAGCAGGATGGGTTGATATTCGCCGTGACCACGGAAAACTCATTTTTATTGATCTGCGCGATGTTACGGGCAAAGTACAAATGGTTGCCTTACCATTCAATAAAGAAGCGCATGAACAAGCAGGCGCCATCCGCAGTGAGTGGGTGATCGAGGTGCAGGGCAATGTAAACAAGCGTCCCGACAAAATGGTCAACGATAAAGAAGAAAACGGTGATATTGAGTTCGAGATGTTGGATATCACTGTCATTAACGAAGCACGAACCCCGCCGTTCGAAGTAAACATTGATACGGCAACAGTCGACGAGAATATACGCCTCAAATATCGTTATCTCGACCTCCGCAGTGCCCGCATGCAGCGCAATATGAAGCTGCGTGCGGATTTCATTCATACCGCCCGCGAATATTTGCGGGGCCAAGGTTTCATTGAAATTGAGACGCCACTTTTGACTGCAACAACACCGGAGGGTTCACGAGATTTTGTCGTTCCGTCACGCCTTAATCGCGGTAAATTCTATGCTCTTCCACAGTCGCCGCAGCAGTACAAACAGCTTCTCATGGCGGCAGGATTTGAGCGCTACATGCAGCTTGCCCGCGCTATACGAGATGAGGATTTGCGTGCAGACCGTGGCTTTGAACACACACAAATAGACCTTGAGATGTCATTCGTTACACAAGAGGATGTTATAAATATGGTGGAAAACACGATTACCCACACCGTTGAGAAACTGGGATATACCATCCGTGAAAAGCCGTTTCCTCGAATCACCTACAAAGAAGCAATGGAAAAATATGGTGCAGACAAGTTTGATATGCGCACAGAAGAAGAAAGGGCAACGGGTGTACTTGCCTATGCTTGGGTCGTCGAATTTCCATTTTTTGAAAAGACTGACACCGGCGGATGGACTTTTACGCATAATCCATTTTCCATGCCGATACCGGAACACATCCCTCTGCTCCTCGAAGGTAAGAACATTGCAGATATTCTCACAACACAGTATGATCTCGTTTGCAATGGATACGAATCAGGTGGTGGTAGTATTCGCTCGCATCGCCGCGACGTGCTTGAGGCGACATATCACATTATGGGCTACACCAAAGAACAGACGGAACAAAGCGTCGGCCATATGCTTGAAGCATTCGAGTTTGGCATGCCTCCGCATGGCGGTATCGCCCTTGGCGTCGAGCGTACTATCATGAACCTCACCGGAGAAACCGCACTGCGCGAGGTACAAGCATTTCCCATGACGCGTGGCGGCCAAACCGCGGTCATGCAGAATGCTCCCGGAGAATTAACAACAGAACAACTACTCGAACTGGGTATTACTGTCATTAAACAGAAACAGATATGAAGATAACATTCGCAACATCGTCAGGCACATTAAAAAAAGAAATAGCAGAGGTCGAATTCCGGGAGGACGACCTCGTTTTTGTTACTCTTAAAGAGAACCGGCAAACGCTCGAGATTGGCATCGGCAAGCGCGAGGATATTACACGTCGCAAAGTCATCATTCTCGCGCGAAAGATCGTTGACACAGCGAAAAAGCATGGCATCAAAAAAATTGCTGTTGATTTCAACGATTTTCTGTTTCCTAAAATAGCAAACACTGACTGGAAAGACCTTGCATCGCTCCTTGCGCAAAATTTCGTGCTTGCAGATTATGAATTCAATCGGTACAAAACACCGCCCGAAGAAGGCTTCAAGCGCATCGAAGAAATAACGGTCATAAGCGCACCTGACCCATCGATAAAAAAGGGGGTGCTTAAAGGCCTCCTCATCGGGGAAGAAATGAACAAATGCCGAGAACTCGCAAATACGCCTGGGGGTGAAATGACGCCCGTGATTCTTGCGCAAAAAGCAAAAGAAGCAGTGAAGGGAACAAACATTCGCGTAAAAATATTAAACAAGAAAGACATGGCCGCTCTCAAGATGGGCGCTGTGCTTGGAGTCGCACAAGGATCACAAAATGAACCGCAATTCATTATTCTTGAATACAGGGGCGCAGCCTCGAGTGCACCAATTGTCCTTGCAGGAAAAGGGGTTACTTTCGACTCGGGTGGTCTCTCCCTCAAGCCTGCAGACAGCATGCTCGAGATGCATATGGACATGTCTGGCGGAGCGGCGGTCATTCACGCGATTGTCCTTGCCGCAAAACTGCAACTCAAAAAGAATGTTGTGGGACTGATCCCTGCAGTTGAGAACATGCCTTCAGGCGGAAGCTATCGTCCCGGCGATATTCTTAAGTCACTTTCAGGAAAAACTATTGAGGTGCTCAACACCGACGCCGAAGGACGCATCATCCTTGCAGACGCGCTCACCTATGCAGAAAAATTCAAACCGCGTCTTGTTGTTGATATTGCGACGCTCACCGGTGCGTCAATGATCGCACTTGGAGAGCATGCATCCGCAATACTCACGCGAAGTGAGGAATTAGAAATGCTTTTCCGAAAGCTTGGGGAGGAAAGCGGAGACTACGTCTGGCCGTTTCCGCTCTGGGACGAGTATGAGGACGCAATCAAAGGCAATAATGGCGACATCGCCAATATCCCCGCAAATGGCAATACACGCTATGCCGGTGTCATCAACGGCGGAATGTTTCTCTATCAATTTGCCAAAAATTACCCATGGGTGCACATCGATATGGCTCCTCGTATGACGCCAGCAAAAGGCGATATGCTCGCCAAAGGAGCAACGGGCGCTCCAATACAACTCCTTATTAAACTACTCGAGGAATATTAATATATTATTATACATTCACCACCAGAGCGGGTGGCCAAAAAACCCCTTGCACACACGTGCAAGCGGTTTGCGATTTGTTGAAACAGGCAAAGACAGGATATACTTTTATTGTGGATTCAGAACAGCTCCATGGACCTTACACCATTGAGACACAGGTCTTTAAAGGACCGCTTGATTTGCTTTTGGCGCTTATCGAAAAGCGTAAACTTTTTATCAACGATATTTCGCTCGCGCAGGTCGCTGATGACTTTGTGCAATATGTGAAAACAATGGAAGAGTTTCCCATCGCGCTCACTGCACATTTTCTTTTGATCGCTTCCACACTTATCCTCATCAAATCGCGCTCACTCCTGCCATCAATCGCGCTCACCGAAGAAGAACAAACGGATATTGATGACCTCGAAAAGCGTCTTAAAGAATATCAGCACATGCAACAGCTTGGAAAATATGTAAGCGAGCGGTTTGGAACTGCACGCATGTTTGCACGGCGCGACGCAACACACAGAGAAATTGTTTTTGCCCCTGGAAAACAAGTAACGCTTGCTGCTCTTTACGCCGCAATTAAAGAGATTCTCGCGAACCTGCCAAAACCGGAACAGCTGCCCCAAATACTCGTCAAAAAAGTCGTCAGCCTTGAGGATATGCTTGATCGCTTGCGTGAGCGAATCAAAAGCGGCCTGCGAACAAGCTTTAGAGACTTCGCCGGTATGGGAAAAGAAGAAAAAGTAAATATCGTCGTTTCTTTCCTTGCTATGCTAGAATTGACGAAACAGGGACTTATTGCTCTCGAACAACGTTCACGATTTGACGATATCAATATTGAAACAAGGCAAGTGCATGTGCCAACATATATATAAAAATAAAATAGCGCGCTCATATGAATCTTGACGCGATACTAGAAGCTATACTTTTTTTTAAAGGTGAGCCCATGCCACTCGCAACACTTGCCGAGATCACGCACGAGCCGAAAGAGCATGTCGAGCGTTCGCTTATAGCACTTGAGGGCAAGCTCCAGGGCCGAGGCATCATGCTTGTCCGCCATGACAACTCTGTTATGCTTGCCACAGCGCCGGGTGCCGCACAGACCATTGAATCTATGCTCAAAGAGGAGTTGTCGAGAGAGCTCTCCAAACCAGCCCTCGAAACACTCACTATTATTTTATATCGCGGCCCTATATCACGGCCGCAGATCGACTACATCCGTGGAGTTAATTCGCATTTTATCTTACGCACGCTTCTCATACGCGGCCTGATTGAGAAAACAGCAGACCAAAAAAATAACCGGACAGTACTCTACCAAACAACAACTGAACTTATGGGACACATCGGAATTTCTCGTCTCGAAGACTTGCCTGAATACGATCATGTGCGCAAAGATACTGATGCTTCCTTGCAACCGGAACAGGAAAAATTTATGACTGAAGAATAATCATGAACGATGATCAAGAAAATGTTTTCGATGATGCAATAAAAGATCCGCAAAAAATCGAGGAATCTTCTGTCGATCTCTCCTCGAGAGTACCCGCAAAAGAACAAGACAGAGAGGACTCAAATCCACCGCAAAGCTCTTTAAGCGAAAGCGGGGCGGAAACAGAGGGGGAACAGAAGCTCCTTGCTCCCGAAATTCCTTTGCCTCCAATCGAGACAAAGGAAGAAATCCTCCTCTTGCCGAAGCCGCAGAGCGAGGGGCGAGCGCTACACCGTCAGATACCAACCGCAATCGCATTTTCTGTATTCGGTGTTCTCATTGGCTCCATCCTTCCTCTTTCACATAATGCACGACGGCAAACTCCACCACCTGAAAGTGGTCTCGCTTCGACCTTTTCAGTTCCCACAAAAAACGTGGTGCCGCAAACAAAAGTCCCTCTTGCAGATGAAGACACCTTTGACACCTTAAAACTTGAAGCAAAGGCCGCTTATGTTTGGGACATCAATGCCCGCGCAGTACTTTTCAAAAAAAATGCTGACCTGCAACTACCCCTTGCCTCCATTGCAAAAGTCATGACCGCCGTGACCATTTCCGAGGAAGTCCCGCGCGGGGCGATAGTCACGATTGATCGGAGTGCCTTGAAGACGGAGGGGGATACCGGCCTTCTCTCTGGTGAGCAGTGGCGACTGCGTGATCTCCTTGAATTTACGCTCCTTGTTTCTTCAAATGACGGCGCGGAAGCGCTCGCAAGTATTGCAAACACACGCCTCTCCGCAAATGCCTCCTCAACCACAAGCTTTATCAATAGTATGAATAAAAAAGCCCAGGAAATCGGACTCACACACAGCTATTTTTCAAATCCCTCCGGTCTTGACACAGACGAGCAAACAAGTGGCGCGTATGGCTCTGCGCGCGACATGGCGCGCCTTTTTGAATACGCCCTCCATACCATACCCGAAGCATTTGAAGCAACAACGTACAGCGATACCGAGATCACATCGCTCTCCGGGTTTATTCATGATGCACGCAATACAAACATCCTTACCAACAAAATTCCCGCACTTATCGCTTCCAAAACAGGCTTTACCAATCTCGCCGGTGGAAATCTTGTTGTTGCATTCGAAGCAGGGCCAGGCAAGAAAATTGTTGTTGCTGTTCTCGGCTCAACCTACGAAGGCAGATTCAACGATGTCCAAAAACTCGTATGGGCAACACTGCACCATCTCAAGAACCTTGAAAACACGAACGAGTAATCCTACGTAAGGGCTACATTTTCATACATCAACCTCACTCGAAAGGGGAGAGGGTTATGAACGATAAAAAAACAACAGCGAAGGATCATCTCCGCGCGCTCATTGTACAAGCTGCTGTAGGAGATTTTATACTCATCTGTCTTGAGGAAGATATGTCGATGTTCGGCGGATTTATCGAATTTCTCGAGAACACGAAAATCATATTTGTATTCATGGGCATTTTTATTGAAATTACTGCCCAACAAAACGATATCGTATGCAGCTCCCCTGTTGCAGGCGATATGCATCTCTATCCCATCGAACGTATTGATCTCGAAAAAATAGACATACAAGAATCAGAACACACCGATATACAGCAACCATATGATGATTCAAAACTCTACCTGTAAGGTCTTCCGACCTTCGATACACCCGCACAGAAGCTCGCTTCTGTGCGGACTCATTTGTGGCCAAATTCTTTGTTTTTTTGTATAGTGCAAAGAATGATTATTAACGTCGCAAAGGTATTTCTCCCCTCAACCATCGCTTTTACCATCGGTATTCTATCTGCGCCGCTTCTCACACACTTTCTCTACAAGCACAAAATGTGGAAAAAAAAAGCAGGTAAAATAGCGACTGACGGCAGAGAAACACCGATCTTCAATGAACTCCATAAACATAAGGAAGTCGGCACGCCAAAAATGGGGGGCATGCTCATCTGGTCAAGCGTTCTTCTCACCATCTTTCTTTTCTATTTTTTATCAAAATTGTTTCCGACAGAGCTCACGACAAAACTCAATTTTCTTTCACAAGGGCAGACATGGCTACCCCTCTTTACGCTCGTTGTCGGTTCTTTCATCGGACTCATCGACGACTTTCTTGAAGTCACCGGAAAGGGTGGCTACCTCGCCGGCGGACTCTCCCTTAAAAAACGGCTGCTCGTTGTTACTATCACCGGTCTCATCGGCGGCGTATGGTTTTTTTACCGGTTGGGCGTCTCTTCCATCCTGATTCCGTTCGCAGGGGAACTCGAACTTGGCCACCTTTTTATACCGCTCTTCATTGCAGTCATGCTCGCGCTCTATTCCGGCGGGGTCATCGACGGCATCGACGGGCTTGCGGGAGGAGTTTTCGCATCAATCTTTGCAGCGTATGGCGGTATTGCTTTTTTTCAAAACCAGATCGATCTCGCCGCATTTTGCGCTGTTATGGCAGGAGGGATTCTCGCATTCCTTTGGTTTAACATCCCGCCCGCCCGCTTCTATATGTCGGAAACAGGAACAATGGGTCTCACCATGACTCTTGCTGTCGTGGCATTTTTGACCAAAGCAGTCATGGTACTCCCCATCATTGCATTTCCACTTCTCGCAACCACACTTTCCGATGTCATTCAGCTCCTTTCCAAACGATTTCGAAACGGTAAAAAGATATTTGAGATTGCTCCTGTTCATCACCACTTTGAAGCAATCGGATGGCCAGGATACAAGGTAACTATGCGCTATTGGGTCATGAGCATTGTCCTTGCTATTTTCGGCATGATTGTTGCACTTGTCGGCCTTCAACAAATATACTAGGTGCATGACAGAAAAACAGTCGCCCTTGCAGAAAGGAAAGGTTGATAAAGTCTTTCTTGTCACCACTATCGTCATTGCATTGATCGGCTTCTTTATTTTCGCCTCTGCCTCGCTTGGCCTGCGTGCACGCGACGCCGCCGCATTTTCATCAATCGCATTCAATCAAGGGTTTCTGGGACTTTTTCTTGGCACTATTTTTATGCTCATCGTTGCTAGAATTCCGTATCGTTTTTTTTACAAATATTCACTCCATATTTTTATACTCGCGCTTGCTACCACCGCACTTGTTTTTATTCCGGGAATCGGAACACAGTTTGGCGGTGCGCACCGATGGCTCCTTATCGGCCCCATCTCATTTCAACCCGCAGAATTTCTTAAAATTGCCTTTGTGCTCTATTTTGCCGCAACACTTTTTAAAGCACGTAGCACCATCACTTCCTTTCGACAAGGAGTTATACCACTTCTTGTTATCCTTGGCGTTACCGGCTTCATTTTGCTCGCACAGCCAAATACAAGCAGTTTCGCTGTCATATTCGTGGCAGCAGTCGCTATGTTCATCGTAAGCGGGGCACAGTGGCGCTATGTCGTCGGGGCAGGAGCAGCCGCGCTGATCGGTCTTGCGCTCCTTGCCTTCACTCGTCCATACGTACGCGAACGCATCATGACATTCTTTGATCCTTCAACAGATGCGCTTGGTTCGTCATATCAGATCCAGCAGTCACTCATCGCGATTGGTTCAGGTAGAATTTTTGGGCGCGGATTCGGACAAAGCATCCAGAAATTCGGCCTCCTACCAGAACCGATTGGCGATTCTATTTTTGCCGTTTTTGCCGAAGAATTCGGCTTCGTCGGCAGCATCCTCCTTATTGCGCTTTTTGTCACATTTGCGTACCGGGGACTCCGTATCGCGATTCGATCACCGGATCTTTTCGGTGGACTTGTCGCAACCGGCCTTGTTATAATGATTATATCGCAGTCATTCCTTAATATTTCCGCCATGCTCGGCATTGTACCGCTTACCGGCACGACACTCTTGTTTGTGAGCCACGGAGGAACAGCGTTGCTCTTCGCGCTTATCGAAGTCGGCATTCTTCTCAACATTTCGTCATATCAAACGAGAAAAGTTACTGTATGAAAATATTACTCACAGGAGGCGGAACAGGGGGACATTTTTATCCGGTCATTGCTGTCGCACAAGAACTCAATCATATTGCGCAAGAGCGTAAGCTTGTCCAGATCGAGCTCTATTACATGGCATCAAAGCCTTACGACGAGCGCCTTTTGTTTGAAAATAATTTGCAGTACATAAATGCTCCGGCAGGAAAGTTGCGGCGATATTTTTCTATTCTTAACTTTTTTGACTTTTTTAAAACCGCTTTCGGCGTTATAAAGGCCGTCTGGGGCATATTCCTCATGTACCCTGACGTAGTCTTCGGAAAGGGCGGCTACGACAGCTTTCCAGCCATACTCGCAGCAAAGCTCTTTCGCATTCCTGTCGTTATCCATGAATCCGATACCAAACCAGGAAAAGTCAATGCTTGGGCAGGCAAATTTGCACGCTCTATCGCGATTACCTTTGTAGAATCTGCACAATATTTCAAAAGAAAAAGCATCATTGCCCACACCGGCAATCCTATCCGCAAGGCGCTCTATACCGCACAGCAGGGAGGGGCACGAGAATTTCTAGAGCTTGAAGAAGAAATCCCCGTACTCCTTGTCCTCGGCGGCTCTCAAGGAGCACAGACCATTAATCAACATCTCCTTGATGCATTGTCACAACTTGTCGATAAATACCAGGTCATCCACCAGACAGGAAAAGATAACCTCGAAGAAGTCAAGCAGATCGCATCCGTCGTCCTTGAGAAACACCTCCACCGTGAACGTTATAAACCATACGCGTATCTCAACGATCTCGCGCTCAAAATGGTCGCAGGTTCTGCGGATCTTGTCCTCTCGCGTGCCGGCGCCGGCACAATATCAGAAATCGCCCTCTGGGGAATCCCGTCTATTCTTGTTCCCATACCGGAGGAAGTAAGCCATGATCAGCGTTCCAATGCATTTGCATATCAGCGCACGGGCGCATGTATCGTCATAGAAGAAAAGAATCTTTCAGCAAATATTCTTTTCGCCCAAATTGAAAATCTCATGAACAACAAAGAGGAGCGCAGGCGCATGAAACTCGGTGCTCTCTCGTTTGCAAAGCCCGATGCCGCGCGCATTATCGCAGAACAACTCATAAATATTGCTCTTGAACATGAGTAGCACAAGATCATTCATCCTTGTTTGGTCTATTGGAACAATCCTCCTTTATAGCGCCGCCCGGTTCGCCTATGCAGATGATCTTTTATCGCGCATTTCCGGACTTGCTGCGTTTCCTGTCATTCTCCTCTTTCTTTTTGCGTACACTAAAACATGGCTTCTCGGCAACTATGGAACTTCCACAGAAAGGAGGGGAGAAATTGCTCGTACAGCAGCAAACATTCTCTCCAAAGCAATACTTTTTATCGTCATCTCTGAAATGATTATTATCGGCAAACTCGTTCTCGTTATTGTTTTTCCGATACCCGAAGAAACAATAGGCAACATTCCGCAAGACACAGAGTTGCAAACTAAACCCCTTGTTCCAGAATACTGGAAAACCTATCGCAATGATCGTTACGGTTTTGAACTGCGGTACCCGGAAGATCTCCTGTCGTCCGTTCAAACAGGTGATGACACGTTTATATACTGCAACGGAACAACAACACCTGACGGCTGCGACGGAACATTCTATCAACTTTCCATTGCTGTCCTTAAAGAAACATTTGACACCAGTCGCTTCAATACCTATTTTGATACACCTGTACGGGTATATCAGATTGGGAGAAAACAATTTTATACAGGCATGCAAGATGTCTTCTCATACAGCGGATGGGCTGCATATACGACGATCGGAGATACTACCATCAGCATTCATTTCAGCGGTAACGGCTTTGTTGAAAATCCCGCCGCAATTACCCCCGGGGAACTTACCGTCATGATGGATGTTCTCAAAACACTACGCGAGATATAAGAGCCTGTTCAAAGTCTAATGTCTAGCCAAAATGTATTTGAGTCATATTAATGCCGTTAAACTTTGAACAGGCTCTTAAGCAAGAGAGCTGCCACAGTGACAGCTCTCGACACACCCTGTTCTAGGCTAACTTTTCTTCCATAAAAAGTTGACAGAGTTCCTTAGGAAGACGACCGAAGAGTTTCAGGAAATTCTCCCTCCCGACGATAGTGTCAACTGATACGGCATACCACTCGAAAAGCGCCTGAACGAGTACACTGAACTCTTCGATGTCCATTTTATTTCCCATATATCTCTCGGTCAGCGCCTGATGCTCTTTGTGCATGGCTATTTGTGACGCTTCAACCTGTGCAAATTTTACAGGATCATACTCTTCGCCAAGAAACGCATCGAAAAGTGCTTTGAGTTCTTCATACCGCACATCTATCGGTTCTCCCGCGTTCCCCATACTCCCACCATCAGTACCGAGACTGTGTATCTCGGTCATACGCCGGTTATATTTTTCTTCATTCGTTTCCATGAACACCCCCACACAATCGAAAAAATGATTCTCAATCAATCGTACTACGCTCATGTCACCATACCATGTATCACCTCCTCCTTCTAACATTTCAAGTCGTGAAATACGGGGGCATATATGCTAGAATTAATCCTCGAAATGACCGAAAAACAACACGACATCATAACACGTTTTCCGCCGTCACCTACGGGAAAGCTCCATATCGGCAATGCTCGAACGGCGCTTTTTAACTATTTGTTCGCAAAGCATAATGGAGGAAAAATCATTCTTCGGTTTGAAGACACTGACCGCGCGCGGTCAAAGAAAGAATACGAAGAAAACATCCTTGATGCGCTCTCGTGGCTCGGCCTCGATATGGAATTTCCGGAAATATACCGACAATCCGAACGCACAGAAATATACCGCAAACATCTCGAACATCTCCTCGAAAAGAATGCTGCGTATATTTCAAATGAAAAAAACGAGAGAGGAGAGGAGGGTAGCGTCATCCGGTTCAGAAATCCAAATACAAAGATTACATTCACCGATCTCATCAGAGGTGAGATCACATTTGATACCAAAGAACTCGGGGATTTCGTTATTGCCCGTAGCATCGATAACGTAATCTACCACTTTGCCGTAGTCGTCGACGATTTTGAAATGGGGCTCACGCATATCATTCGCGGAGAAGATCACATATCGAACACGCCGCGGCAAATTCTCATCCAGCAGGCAATCGGGGCACCACGCCCCGTATACGCGCACTTGCCACTTATTCTTGCAAAAGACCGCTCAAAGCTCTCCAAGCGCAATGGTGCCGTCGCAACAACAGACTACCGCGAACAGGGGTACTTGCCCCAAGCTATTCTCAACTATCTCGCACTTCTCGGGTGGAACCCCGGAACAGAGCAAGAAATTTTTACGCTTTCCCAACTCATTGAACAATTTGATATCAACAAGATCCAGAAGGGTGGGGCAGTGTTTGATATTGAAAAGTTGAAGTGGATCAACAAAGAGCACATCAAACACCTTCCACCCGATACATTTCTCGCAATGGTAGAGCAATACATACCAGAAACAATCCGTAACGAGGTCGCATTACAGGGGAAATTACACAAACTCCTCCCTGTTATACAGGAAAAAACTGAAATATTGTGCGACGTTAAACAACAATTCGATGCCGGAGAATATAGTTACTTCTTTGATGACCTTCCGCCCTACACTATCGATAAGCTTCTGTGGAAAGACGAGAGGGAGCCGATCAAAGCAGCGGAAAAATTATCAAAAGTTTTTGAAATTCTTTCTGAAATTTCAGAAAAAAATTTTTCTGAAATTTTCATCAAGGAAAAAATTTGGGATTTTGCTACAAACGCCGGACGCGGTGCTGTATTATGGCCGATGCGTTACGCACTTTCCCAAAGAGAGAAGTCTCCTGATCCGTTTATCTTAAGCGCTATCCTTGGCAAAGAGGGGACGCTCGCACGGCTCAAAAAAGCCATAGGGGCATTAGAGAATCACAAAACAGTTTGATCGGCATTAAACAGAGAGTATGGGAAGCACACGGCATATGCAATGGATACGGTACGGAGTAGTGGTTGTGCTTGTATGCACGACTCTCTCTGTAAGCGCTGCATCGCGCATTGAGGAACTCCAGGAAAAGATCACCGGCCACAACTCTGAAATCGAAAAGATTGAAAAAGAAATCAAACAATACGAAAAAGAGCTCGTGCAAATTGGCAAAGAAAAAAGCACACTTAAAAATACCATACGGACGTTTGATGTATCCATTCGAAAATTTAACAGCGATATTACCGCGACACAAAAAAAAATCAATACAACAACGTATAGCATTGAACAACTCGGCCTCAACATTATTACAAAGGAGGAAAAAATAAAACAAAACACGCAGGCGCTTGCACATTCTTTGCGATCGATGAATGAAGCAGAGTCGCAAACTCTTCTTGAACTTATCCTCGCACATAACAAGCTTTCCGAAGTCTGGAATGAGGTCGCGAGCATTGGACAATTTCAGGCACAAGTCAATGAAAGCCTCACATCACTCAAAGAACTCAAAACAGAACTCATACAAAATAAAGAGGAGGAGGAGCAAAAAAAGAAAGAGTTTATCGTGTATAAGGGCGACCTTGACGACAAAAAGGAGCTTGTTGAATATAACCGCACAGAAAAAAACAAGGTTCTTAAAGTAACGGAAAATAAAGAGACCACCTATGGCGATCAGCTTGCCGAAAAAAAACGCAAGCGAGAACAATTCGCCGCGGAAATCCTCGAATTAGAGTCGCAGCTCCAGCTTGAAATCGACCCGAATGCATTTCCGCAGCCCGGCACAAAGGTTCTCGCCTGGCCGCTTGATACGGTTGTCATCACGCAATACTTTGGCAACACAGAATTCGCGCAGACAACATCGGCATATAAAGGCCAGGGGCATAACGGCATCGACTTAAGTGCTTCAACCGGCACAAAAGTAAAGGCGGCCCTTGCAGGTACTATAGAAGCTGTCGGTAATACGGATGTCATCCCAGGATGCTATTCCTATGGAAAATGGATACTGATACGCCATCCCAACGGCTTATCGACGCTATACGCCCATTTGTCGCTTATAAAGGTCTCACAAGGGCAGGAAGTAGCCACAGGCGATACTATAGGCTTTAGTGGCAATACAGGCTATTCTACGGGACCGCACTTGCATTTTACGGTATATGCGAGCCAAGGAGTACAGGTACAGCAATTCAGCAAGAGTATCAACTGCAAAGGCACGTCAATTCCAATCGCAGATTTGAAAGCGTATCTCAACCCGTTGCAATATCTCTAAGCGAGAATCTAGGGAAGTGGCCACAAACAGCGATGTGGGGTTTTATTTGGTCTTAACGGCGCAAAATATATCTTGTGCGACGTTCAATATACTTCCCTAGCGCATTCCCTTAAACAGGCGCGCGCATCAATTTTTGATGCGCGCTCGAGTCTTTTTTGCTTCTTCCAATTTAGATTATCTGAATACCCGGATACTCTCCCCTCAAGTAAAGTATCAGTCGGTATACATGATCCGGTACCTTTACTTCAGTTATTCTGCAGTTATTTCGAAAAAAGAAAACTGAAGGACTTGTACCATTATTCATCTCGTAGAACACTGCTTTGTCGGTACCTGCGTTCTCTGCCAATTTTGAATCTACCAACGAAGCCATTGAAAGCGCCGTTTTATAGAAATATACTCTTGACCGAAGGGCTTTCGGTGCAGACTTTTTGACCTCCAAATGAACCGCTTCCTCCCTCTGACATGCAGCCCAAACGGTGAATATTTCCAGATCCACAAACACGGTCAATATTCCAATCAGTAACAGGATTCTTATGAGCATCTTTCTCTGCATACTTCCCTCCTTTGGTAGTTTTGCCTTCCACTATTCTACAATACAAAATACACATCGTCAATATGTGT